>NZ_JALEBH010000001.1:1800000-2100000 GCF_022758885.1 Sphingobium sp. BYY-5 | reverse complement strand
GGCGTAGGAGGCGTTCAGCGTCAGCCCCTCGATCGGGTTCAGCGTCAGGTCGGCCTCGATCCCGCGGATCTTGGTCGTGCCGGGCGCATTGATCGTGACGAGGTTGTTGAAGCTGCCGGTCGCGGTCACCTGGATGGAGCTGATGTCCACCTGGCTGTCCTTGCGGTCCATGATGTAGCCGGCCAGGTTGAAGCGGGCCTTGTGATCCCAGAAGTCCGACTTCAGGCCGACTTCGTAGGACTTCACGTCTTCGGGATCGAACGCCTGATAGTTGGACGTGCGCGAGCTGGCGCCGCCGGCACGATAGCCGGTCGCATATTTGGCGTAGACATGCAGGTCGTTGCTGACGTCATAGGCGATCGTCGCCATCGGGTTGAACCGGTTCCACGTCTCGTCGAGCGGCGAATAGCCGTTCGCGGCCGCCACCGTGGGGTTGGTGTCATAGTTGATGTTGCGCGAATAGTGCAGCACGCCCTTCTTCTTGTCGTGCGTGTAGCGGCCGCCGACGGTCAGGTGCAGGGCATCGGTCGCGTTCCAGGTCAACTGACCATAGGCCGCATAGCTTTTGGACCAGACTTCCGACGCGCGGTCGATGGAGCGGCAGCCGACATCCGAGCCGAAACCACCCGAACCGGTGCAGGAGTTCAGGATGGTGTAGACGGCCTGACCCGCGCTGTTCAGATATACGCCGTTCGAGTTTGGCGTCGCGGCGTCGTCGCTGACATGCTCGTTGAAATAATAGAGGCCCGCGACATAATCGATGCTGCCGACGGTGCCGACCGCCTGCAGTTCCTGGCTGAACTGGCGCTGGCGCAGGTCGGCGAGGCTGTAGCGGCTGAACGCGCAGGGCGCAGCCTGGGTGCAGGCGCTGGTCAGGTTGACCACCGGCACGCGATGCGCGCCACCGCTATTGTCCCACTGGGTCGCGTCGACACCGCGCCAGGCGGTGATCGACCGCAGCTCGATTTCGGGCGAAACTGCCCATTTCAGCGCGTTGGTGAAGCCGTGGGTCTTGTCGATGCTGGGCTGCTGCGGCACGCCGATGTCGGCGGTCTTCATGCGCGTGTCGCCATTGACGACCACGCCGGGCAGCAGCGGCTTCACCGTGCCGGTCAGGTTGGTGTAATTGGTGCCGGGCAGGGCGCAGGCCGGCTGCGACGCCTGGGTACCGGCCGCGCAGCCATTGGGGTTGTAGTTCAGCAACTGGCTGTAGAAGGGGGTATTGGCGTCCCGCGCGACATCATAGGAGAAGTCGTTGGTGATGCTGCTGGTCGGCTGCCAGCGCACCGCGGCGCGCAGGCCCTTGCGGTTATAATAGTTCCAGCCGCTCTGCCCTTCGAGCGGGTTCTTGGTGGTCGCGTCCTGATGCTGGATCACGCCGTCCACCTTGACGCTGAACCCTGCGATCTTGGGCAGGTCGAGATGGAAGTCGCCGGTGCGCGCGCCATAATTGCCGACGCCCGCGTCGACGCGGCCACCGAACTCACCGGTCGGCGCCTTGCTGACGATGCTGAGCGCGCCGCCTTCGGTGTTGCGGCCGAACAGCGTGCCCTGCGGCCCCTTCAGCACTTCGACGCGCTCGACGTCGAACAGGGCGGCGTTCAGGCCATGCTGGCGGCCGAGATAGACGCCGTCGACATAGATGCCCACGCCCTGCTCGCGCGCGGGCTGGTTGGCGTCCAGCGGCACGATGCCGCGAATGCCGATGGTGAGCGCGCTCTGGCGCGCTTCGAAAGTCGCGATGCGCAGCGAGGGGACGGCGCCGTCAGCCAGGTCATAGAGGCTCTGGACATGGCGGTCCTTGAGCGCTTCGGTGCTCATGACCGCCATGGCGATCGGCGTTTCCTGAAGATTGGTCTCACGCTTGGTCGCGGTGACGACGATCTCGCCCAGGCCGCTGTCGCCCGGTGTGTCAGCCGCCGTTGTGTCGGGCGCCTGATTTTGGGCGAAGGCGATCGGCGCGGTCATGCTGGCCAATGCGGAGCCTGCGAGCAGTACCGCTCGCGCGAAACTGTTTAACATCATGAAAAATCAACCCCTTTTGTAATTCATTCCCTGTCACGGGGGGCTGATATGGCGCGATCAAGACAGTTGGATTTAAATTTGATGACAAACGCCTCGGAGGGCCTTCATCTTCGCTTCATGAACGACGCAGGGATTTGATTTATCTTATGAAATGCGGCGGGTTCGCAGCGGAAAATATTTGCATGTGCCCCGTGCTTGCCGACACACGATCCTGAGGCGCCTTATACCAAGCTGCGTAGAGAATGCTCATCAAGATCGAGTGGTTGCTGTTCCCCGGCCCTTCGACTGCTTGCTTGCAGCAGGCGCTCAGGATAAACTTCGGCCGTAGGCCAAAGGCCGGGGTCCAGTTCCACGGTTCGAACTGGACCCCGGCCTTCGCCGGGGAACAGACCGGCATAAGTTCTCATCAATATATCTTGGTATTAGAGCCTGTCTCGAAATGCGCCAAAGGCGCATTTCGAGACAGGCTCTTAGCGGCCCATCAGGATGAAGGGCGCCCAGATATAGGGTTGGGTGGCGTCGGGACGTTTGGAGGCGATCAGTTTCAGCATCGCCTTTTGCAGCGCCACCGCGCGCGGCAGGCCCCGATCCGCGCCCTTCACCGTCTCCAGCGTGATGAAGGCGCTGGCATCGTCGCGCACCGGCCAGTGCGACACCAGCAGTGCGCCGGCGCCAGCATAGCGGAAGGCCTGGGCCAGCCCCGAATAGGCGGCGGATTGGGCATTGTCGCCCGTGGCCGTGTTGCAGGCGGACAGGATCACCCAGTCTGCCCCGATCCGCATCGCCGCCACTTCCGACGCGGTCAGCAACCCGTCGTCGTTCGTGTCGCCGGTGCCGGTCGGCGACAGCACCAGCGCCGGTTCGGTCACACCCTCCATCTCGCCGCTCACCAGCCCGTGGGTTGCGAACAGGATCACGCCATAGGACGACAGGTCGCGCGTGCGCAGCGCTGTCTCATTCGCCTCCGCGCCGATCAGCAAGGTGGTGTGGTTCGATCCGAAGCGGTTCGCCACTGCCTGTAGTTCGGCGAGCGATCCGGGCAGCGGCGGCAGTTCCGCCAGGGCGCGCGCCTCCGCCCCGCCATTGCGGAAATATTGATTGGCGGCGAGTAGCGCGCCGCCGCGTGGGGTGATGCCGGGCTGGCCGGCGGGCGCGTTGGCGAAGGTCTGCGGCGCGCCTATGCCCAGAAAGCGTTGATCGCGCATCGCCATATGCTGTCGGTTGGCCGTGCCGATGGCAAAGCTGGGTTGCACCTCTATCGCGAAGCGGCGGACCAGCCAGGGCGTGTCGCGCCCAACGGCCGCTACCGGCCGCATGGGCAGCATGGCGAAGGGCAGGGAGGCGAAAGCTCCTGTCGGTACGATCCTTAAAGACCGTGCCTTGCCCAGCGTTGCGAGGATGCCGGGCGTGAAGATTTGCTGGTAGAGATTGTGCGCGGCGGCCTGGTCGAAGCCGGTGGGGGTCAGCGAGGCGCGCAGCCGGTTGACCAGCGCGACCATGGTGGCGCGGTCCATTGCCGCCCGCTCGATCCGTGTGCCGCCTGCGCTCACGGCCAACATATAAACGCCGTCGAATGCCGGCATCACCGCCAGCAACGCTTCTTCCTTGCCCAGACTCGCGCGGAGTTTATCCAGGTCCGGTCGCTCACCGCCGCGTACCTCGACCCAGCGCGGATAGGCGCGGGCGATGGCGGCACGCTCGGCTTCCGCATCGGCGGCCACAGCGGCGCGACCGGCGCGGGCTTCGGCGACGCCGCTGTCGATGGCCAGCGCCTTGAGCAGCCGGCTGTCCGCCGCTTCCAGCGCCTTCACCTTATCCTGCAGGCTGCGCACCTGTGCCGCGAGTGCCGGCTGTTCGATCAACCGCTGCGCCACCAATCGGTTGGCCTGGGCGATGCGCGATCCGGCCAGCACGGCCATGGCGTCCAGCGCCAGCGCGCTATCCTGCGTCTGCACCGCCACCGCCAATATCATGTCCAGCCCGGCGCGCTGCTCCTCCGTCAGTTCGCCATTGTCGTTCATCGCCGCGCCGTCGCGCAGCACGCCGGCCAGTCGCCGCGTTCTCTCTCCAAGCGTGCCGGCATCCTGTTCGGCCCAGGCCGACAGCATCGCCGCCTGCGCCAGCGGGAAGGCTGGCGCATTGTCCAACTGTCGCGTTTCGGCGGCGAAGGCGCGGGCGGTGGTGCGGGCATCCTCGATGCGCCCAGCTTCCATCAGGGCAAGGATCAAATAGGGATAGACGCGCTGGCCGATGTCCCGGTCCTTGTCCGACCCGGCGCGCACGCGCGACAACGCGGTGTTCAGCCGCGCGATCGTCTCGTCGCGCCGCCCTTCGGCCAGGCTCGCCGATGCGGCGAACGCCAGCGCCCGCGCCGATTGCGGGCTGCTTTCTCCCTCGATCTTCCGGAAACCGCGTTCCGCCTCCATGAACAGCGGCTCGGCATCGGCATAGCGTTCCAGCGGCATCAGCACCGATGCCAGATTTTGCAGCCCGAACTGGAAATAGAGGCTGTCCGTCCCCACCGTCTCACGCTTGATCGCTATGGCGCGCTGCAGATAGTCCAGGCTTTCGATCCGCCGTCCGGTACGCGACAGCAGCAGGCCCAGCGCTTCTAGCGCGCGGGCGTAGCTGGGGTGCTTGCGGTCGACATGATCGGTCGCCACGTCGACCGCCAGCCGCGCATATTTTTCCGCCTCCACGTCGCGGTCGGCGCGCTGGAGCATCTGCGCGTAGGTATAGTAAGAGCCGACGGTATCGGCGCTGTTCGGCCCGACCGCGGCGATCCGCGCCTCCATGCTCGCCTTCTGCGCCTCGACCGCCTCGGCATTCCGTCCGAGCCGGGTCAACGCCTGGGCATGGGTGAAGGCGATGTTGGACCGCAGCATCTGTGCATCGCTGTCCAGCTTGTCGACCGGGGTGCGGGCGATATAGCCGTCCATATATCGGCTCGCCTGCGCCAGCGTATCCGCGCCGCCCGACACGTCGCCGAGCGCGATCTGGACATAGCCCTTGATCGACAGGCCCTGCATCCACGCGATCGGATAGGCGTCGGCGAACGGCACCAGCAGCGCCAGCCCCTCGTTCGATCGCGCCAGCGCATCAGGATTCTTCCCGTCGATCTGGTCCATCGACGACAGGTTGATGAGCGCCACGCCGGCCAGTGGGTGCGGCTGGCCCTTCACCTTCGCCCTCATCGCCGCGGCGTGGAGCCGGTTCCAGGCGTCGCGGGTCTTTTGCGACATGGACAGCGCATAATCGTCGCTGTTGAACAGGTCGGACGCCTGTTCCTCCAGCGCGTAGAGCCGGGCATGACGGGGATCGCTGGCCGAGAAGGCGGGCGGTGCGGCGGCCATCGCCGTGGAGGACGCCAGCGCCAGCACCAGAAGGGCAACCGAACAGCGCGCGGAAAGCATCATGTCACCACCCCGCTTCATCGAGTCGACCCGCGCGTCTCTTGGGTCTCCCATGCGCCAGCGTCAAGAGCAGTGCGGGGGCGTAACGATCCTCAGCCCAGCGTCAGCCGCCAGTCCCAGCGCAGCGGATCGCCGTCCATCACCTCGACGCCGCGTGCGATCAGGCTATCACGAATCTCGTCCGACAGGGCGAAATCCTTCTCCGCGCGTGCGGCGGTGCGGCGTTCCAACGCGGCCTCGATCTCTTCCGGCGTGATCTGTGCATCCTTGGGCTGGACGCGCAGGTCGGCGCGGGTGAGCGTGAGCAGATTCAGGCCCAGCGCCCGGTCGAAAGCTGCGATCAGGCATAGCTTCTCGTCCACCGGCACTTTTCTCATGCCGATCGTCTCTTCCAGTAGCGGCAGCGCGCGGGGCGTCATCAGGTCGTCGGCGATCGCCGCCTCGAACTGCTCCAGCAGCGGGGCCAGCCTGGGATGGAGGTTGGCGCGCAGATAGTCGATCCGGGGCGACTGCCAGGTGACGCCCTCGGCGCGGGCCTTCAATCCCTCGACCCCCATGACCAGCCGCTTGAGCCGTGTCAGCGCTGCCGCGAGATTGTCCCAGCTAAATTCCAGTTCCGATCGATAATGCGCCTGCAAGCACAGGAGGCGATAGGCCAGTGGATGATAGCCTCGGTCGGCGAGCAGTTGCAGACGTAGAAATTCGCCGCTCGACTTGCTCATCTTGCCGCCGCGATCGATCAGGAAGTTATTGTGCATCCATATGCGCGCGCCGCTGTTTTGGGCGCAGTCGAGATGGCCATGATTCGAATCGAAACCCTGGATCGCCTGATTTTGCGCGATCTCGTTGGGATGGTGAATCTCGCGATGGTCGATACCGCCGGTGTGGATGTCGAAAGGCAGGCCCAGTTCAACACGGCTCATCACCGAGCATTCGAGATGCCAGCCCGGCGCGCCGCGACCCCAGGGCGAGTCCCATTCCATCTGCCGCGTCTCGCCTTGCGGCGTCCTACGCCAGATAGCGAAGTCAGCCGCGTGACGTTTGCCTTCGACCTCGTCGATGCGTCCCTCTCCCTCTTCGGTGACGGCACGGGCGAGATGACCATAGTCGGCGACTGTCGAGACGTCGAAATAGAGGCCCGAAGGGAGTTCATAGCAATGGGTGTCGGCGATCTGCTTCGCCGCTTCGATCATCTGCGGTACATACTGGGTCGCGACCGTCCAGCGGGCGGGATCGCGGACGTTCAGCCAGGCAAGGTCGCGCTTGAACTCCGCGGTGTAGAAGGCCGCGATGTCCCAGGCTGACTGACCTTGGGCAGCAGCAGCCTTCTCCATCTTGTCATCGCCCTGATCAGCATCCGATGTCAGGTGGCCGACATCGGTGATGTTAATGACATGGGTGAGGCGATAGCCCTTGAAGGCGAGCGTGCGGCCCAGCGTGTCGGCGAAGACATAGGCGCGCATGTTACCGATATGTTGGTAATTATAGACGGTCGGTCCGCAGCTATAGACCCGCGCATGATTTTCCTCGATCGGCGCGAAGGCCTCGATCGAACGGGTCAGGCTGTTGAACAGGCGCAGCGGCGCAGGGATATGCTGGTCGTCGGACATGGGCCAAGCCATGTCGCGAAGCGGGGCGGGCGTCAACGGGGCTTGGCTTTGTAATAAAATGTTGCAGCGGCTCCCATCCCTTGCACCCGCGCGTTCCCCACCCGATATTGCTGAAGCGGGCCGGGCCCCTCTGGCGATGTGGATGACCCCCTTGAATCCATGTCGCGATGTCGGACCGCATCGGGTGCGCCCGGTGCAGGTTTTGCGGTGATTTGCCCCCTCTCGTTGCCGCAGGAGACCGCACCGGGCCACTCGAACCATATTTATGATGGAGTGAGTGTTTCCCATGAATAATCCCGTTCGTATGCCGGGCTATGGCGCCAGCCGGTCGGTTGATACCGATGCCGGCCTGCGCGCGCACATGCTGGGCGTCTTCCGCAACATGGGCATCGGCCTTGTCATCACCGGCCTCGTCGCCGCGCTGGTCGGCAATACGCCGGTGCTGGCCGCCGCGATCTTTGGCACGCCCCTCAAATGGGTGGCGATGTTCGCGCCTTTGGCCTTCGTCTTCTTTTTCAGCTTTCGTATCGAAAAGATGACGACATCGGGCGCGCGCGCTGCCTTCTACGCCTTTGCCGCGGTGATGGGCGTGTCGTTGGGCAGCGTGTTCCTGGTCTTCACCGGCGGCAGCATTGCCCAGGCCTTCTTCTCGGCGGCGGTCATGTTCCTCGCCATGGCGCTTTGGGGCTACACCACCCAGCGCGACCTGACGAAGATGGGCAGCTTCCTCATCATGGGCCTGATCGGCATATTGGTGGCCAGCGTCATCAACATCTTCATCGGCTCGTCGGCGATGGCGATGGTGATTTCGATCATCGGCGTGGTGGTCTTCACCGGCCTCACCGCCTGGGACGTGCAGCGGATCAAGTCGGAATATTTCGTCTATGCCGGCCATGAGGTCGCGCAGAAGATGCAGGTGATGGGCGCGCTGTCGCTTTACCTCAACTTCGTCAACCTGTTCCAGATGCTGCTCAGCCTGACCGGCGAGCGGGAATAAGCGCGATGCGCGATCCCGCCCAGGTGTCGGCGATGCTCTGCCCGGTCTGTCATGTCGGTCTCGCCATGACGGACCGGCAGGGGGTCGAGATCGACTATTGCCCGCAATGCCGGGGCGTCTGGCTGGACCGGGGCGAACTCGACAAGATCATCGAGCGGTCAGGGCAGGCAACCACACCCGCGCCGCAGCCAGCGCCCGTCGCCCAGCCAAGCTATCGCCCGGACCGGGATGACGGGCGCTACTATCAGAAAAAGTGCAAGAAGAGCTTTCTGGAAGAGCTGTTCGATTGAGGAAAGGCCGGTTCCGATGGGGCCGGCCTTTTTCTTCGTTCCGACCCACTTCCTCCGTCATGCCAGCGAACCCAAGCCCACCTTTGTCGTAACAAGGGTTTTGGGTCGAGGGGTGTCCTGAGCAAAATCCAAAATGCCCATGAGGGCGCCGTGGAGCGTAGCGTGAAGTTCGCCACGCTTCTCGCCGGGGTGCAGGACGATTCGCTGGATCAGCGAGCGGATGGCGTCCGAAGCGTCGAGCCGCGTCTCAGGGTCTTCGAGCGCCTTGGTGAACCGCTTCATCTGGCGGCGATAGATTTCCGCGATACCCGAATGCACATCCGGGATCATCTCCGGCGCTTGCGCCATGCGGGCGGCGATGTCGGCCTTCTGCCGCTCCAGTTCGGTCATGCGCGCCTTCATCACGGGCTGATACAGCCCGTCTTCGATCGCAGTCATGATGCCTGCGATGGCCTTGTCGATCTTCTCCAGCGCGCGAGCGTCGGTTTCCACCTGCGCCCGCTGCTCACGGTTCTCGCGGTTGATATAGTCGGCATAGGCAGCGACCGCAGCCTGCACCTTGTCCGGTGAGACGAGCCGTTCGGCCAGGCCCGCAAGCGCACGCTGTTCCAGCGTCTCGCGAAGGATGGTCCGGCTGTTGGTACAGACATGGCGGCGGTGATGATTAGGGCAGCCAATGCGCCCATTGGCTACAACCCCCATCTTGTCGCCGCACACCCCGCATTCAACAAGGCCCGACAGCAGATAAGCAGGGCGGCGGGCCAGATGCATGCGGCTGGCCTGCGCGGCATGAACGCCATCGATCATCGGCTTGTATTGCACGGCCAATGCGCCCTGCCGCTCCTTCACGGCCTGCCACAGTGCGTCGCTTACGATGCGCAATTGCGGGACTTCCACTCGCACCCATTCGGATTCAGGATTGGTCCGAGCCACCGCCCGGCCGGTGCGCGGATCCTTGAGGTGATGCTTGTGGTTCCAGACCCGCACGCCGACATAAAGTTCGTTGTTAAGAATACCGAAGCCCCGGCTGCGCTTGCCGCGTATGGTCGTATCGCTCCACGCACGCCCCGAGGGGCCGGGCACGCCGTTCGCGTTGAGATCGCGGGCAATGGCGCGCGGGCTCTTGCCCGCCGCAAACTCATGAAAGATGCGCTCCACCACCGGCACTTCGGACGGCTCGATCCGACATTCGCCGCGCACCAGTTCGCCCTCGCTCGAAAGCCGCCGCACCGTGCGATAGCCATAGCCCACCGGTCCCGCCGAAAAGCCCTTCTCGACGCGCCCGCGCTGGCCGCGATGGGTCTTCTTTGCAAGGTCTTTCAGGAACAACGCGTTCATCGTGCCCTTGAGGCCGACATGGAGTTCCGAAATCTCGCCTTCGGCTAGCGTCACCAGCGGCACGCGCGCGAACTGGAGATGCTTGTAGAGCGTGGCCACGTCCGCCTGATCGCGCGACACGCGGTCAAGCGCCTCGGCCAGCACCATGTCGAACTTCCCCGCTTGCGCGTCCTGTACCAACGACTGGATGCCAGGACGCAGGATCATGCTGGCGCCCGAGATCGCGGCATCCTCATAGCTATGCACGACATGCCAGCCCTCACGCTCGGCGCGCTCGCGGCAGATACGCAACTGATCCTCGATCGATGCCGCGCTTTGCTGGTCGGAGGAGTAACGGGCATAAAGAGCGATACGGTTCATGAGGCCTTCCCTTCGGTCCAGGGGTTGAAGAGACGAATGCCGCTCGCCTCAAAGTCGGAGATGTTGCGTGTCACCAATGTCAGGTCATGTTGCTGGGCGTGCGCGGCAATGAAAGCGTCCATTGCGCCAATCGGGCGGCCTGCAGCCTGGGAACGGGCGACGATCCGGCCCCACTGGTCGGCAGTGCCGGTATCCACCAGCAACAGCCGCTCCTCGAAGCGGGGCGCCAGTTGCTCGGTCAGCCATATGTCGAGGCTGGCCTTGCGGCCGCCCTTGTCCATGCGCTCGATGCCGTGGCGCAGTTCGGCCAGCGACACGACACTGAGGAACATCTGTTCCTCGTCCATCGACGCCAGCCAGTCCATCACGCCGGGATCAGGGCGCAGTTTCGCGCCTTCGGAGATAATGTTGGTGTCGAGCAGGAAACTCATAGCTCGATCTCGCGAACGCCGCCCTTGAGGCGTTCAATCTCCAGGCCAGACCCTCGCAGCGGCGACGTCAGCAGGAAGTCGGCGAAGTTGCCGCGACGCTCGCGGCGCTTGACCCGTTCCCACAAGGCGGCATCGACCACAACCACGGCGCTTTTGCCGTGGCGGGTAATCGCCTGGGGTTCACGCCGCGCCTTTTCGATCACTTCGCTTAAGCGGGCCTTGGCCTGCGCCACGGTCCAGCTATCCGACTGCATTTCGATGGTCATAACCATATCTCCTATACTATGGTCATAATAGTCAAATATGAGCAAAATGTCAAGGTCCAGCGGGCGGCAAACCGGCCTCCCCCTCATTGTCATTAGCCGCCTTGCGCACCCGGATATGCTGGCGCGCGATGTGGCGGCCAATGGCCTGTGCTATGCGGGTCAGCGCCGCATCCACGTCCACATCGGGCGGTCCGCCGTCCGGCCCGTTGTCGTTGGCGGCGCTCAGGCGATCGGGCCGGGTGGCGTCGTCACCCCTCTCCATGGCCGGCCTTCCCAAGCGACGGTGGATTATCGTTGTCGGCCCGGTAGCGGCCGGGATCGGCAACCCAGCGATTGACGGCGGATTCGTGCCAGCCCGCGCCATGGACGCTGATCGGCACCTGCCGGGGGAATGTTCCGTCCGCGATCTTGCGGTAGATGGTGGACCGGGAAAGGCCGGTACGGTCGAGAACGGTTTTGAGGCGAATGATGCGATCGGCGTTCGGCATAGAGGGCGCTTTCAAGTCATGCGTTGCGAATACCCCCTAAAGCCAGAATTGACCGGGTTTCTGCCAAAGACAAGAAGCGTGCATAGCGCGCAAGACTGCCCGGACCTAAGTCATAGGGCTATAGAGGGACACCGAGGGACATGGAGGGTCTTGTAGGGAACTTGCGGGACCTGTCCCGCTTCGTTACCAACACGCATTTTTTCCGGCACTGTTGCCTGATTATCACGATTTGCGCTCGCCTGTCCCCGCAAATGTCGGCGCTATGATGAGTTTGACATCTCCATCGAACCTTTCTCGATGGCCTGTCAGTCGCGAATCAGATTGTCTCAGATGATCCCGGTTCGCAAGGGCGTGGACACTGTAGTGCCGGTTCGGCACTCAGTACCGCCTTGTACATTTCAGGGTCTAGCTTTCGCACGCAGGGAGTGAGAGGCAGATTGTGGGCGTCCCGCGCGTGCCCGCCCATGCCAAAATTGGATCGCCGCTGTGGCGGGCTCCTTTCACAGCTCAGCCTTTGAGGCTTGGCTACGGCGAGTTTCGCTGTCAGCTTGATCGCGCGTACTCTTCCACCTGCGATATTCAGCGGCGTTTTTGACCATTCCAGATTGGTCAATCAGAAGTAGCCCTACCTCCTGCGCCAGCCCGATGCCGTCCTGTACGATCAGGCTCTCGAATGTGGCGCCGCATGAAAGGCGGGGGATGAAAAATCCTGTGGCGTTGGGGCCTGCGTCAGCGCTGGATGCAAATGAGACCGTTTCAAGGGGCACTGACGGCCGTGCGCCAACGAGTATTCCTCCCGAATGGGTGGGACGGTAATTGGCCACACATGGATCGAGTGTCGGTTCGCTAGAAGGCAAGTTGGACAACAGCTTGCCAAAACTCGTGACGCGCTTGCCATCCGGACGCCAGCGGATCAACTGTTCATCCACCCATGGCCTTGCGGCATAGACATTGGCCAAATGGCGATAAATTTCGAACCCCGCCTTTTCGCGCGCCAGATCAAAATATGCCGTGGCGAGCGGTCCTGTATCTCTGTCATGGGTTATACCGCGATAAACGCCAAGCACGACGGCTTCGGACGGCGGATGGCTAAGCCAGACCTGGACATATTCGGAAGAATGCGCCTCCGCGTTGGCTCGCCTCGCGACGAGCCGGAGCGGTAACGTGGCCTTGTCGAGCCAGTCTATTGTCAAACTTTGCGTCTCGACATTGTACCCCTTCTCCACCAGCGATTGCCTGGCTTGGGAAAGGGTCATGCCCAGATGCAGGCCCGCAACCTCGAATTCGGAACTCGTCTGAGCTTTGGCATGGCCGATGCCTAACCAGGCGACAAGCGCCAGCCAAAGGAGCTTGTGTAATGTCATCAGACCTCCCCGCAAAAATTGCAGCTGAAGCAGGACACTCGCTGATTATTCCTTGCGCTGTTCCGGCTTTTCGCGCCGCTGCAATTCGTTTTCGACCGCTTCCCGGATGAATAGCGCCAATCGCCGGTTTCCAACGAGCGCCTCGATACGGCGGATCGTGTCAGTTGATAGCCTGATCGTCGTCGGCTTCATTCCAAGCGGCGGGCGTCCCATGGTTCCGTCGCTATCGGGTGATGAGACAATCTCCAAGTCAAACTCGTTGACGCTATCGTTTAATCGTATATACGACATCGTTTAATGATTAAACGATGTCGTATATTGATGCAATGGCTTTCTTGAGCAAGGCAATGGCGCATCAGGCATCGCGAATCATGCGGGAGTTTCGGGATCGTTTCGCATCCGCCCTGTTGCTTCCGCCTCATCCGCCATGGATGCGGGATGGAGGGTCTTATGGACGACGAGGCGAAGAAGTCACGCCCGCTTCCTCTTGTGGATGAGCAGGAACGCGCATTGCACGCATTCCACGATATGCGCGAGCGCGTCCCGGCGCGCGTGCGGCATCTCGATGCCATCGGCCGGATGGCGATGGAACGCGCGGTACGGATATTGCGCGCCTATTTCGTCGATCACCGCAGCAGTGCGCCGAGGCGCGGAACGCTGCACTGGCTGATGCTGGTCGGGGATCATGCCAACACACGAACGCGGATCAAATGGGGATACGAACCTCTTATATTCGATATCTGGGCCTTCGTGGATCACGAGGCCTATAAGGGACTGGATCGCTATTGGGGTCGCGCCCAGGCCGTCCTGAAGTCGGAACTGGGCCGGGCGATCGCCATCGAGCTTTCCGTCTTCACTATCGCCGAGGCGGAACGTTTCCACCGCACCAATCCCTGGCTTGCCGAGCGTTACGAAGGCGGGATCATTCTCTTCGATGGGGCGATTGACCCGCCAAGGGATGCCCAGTCTCAGGCGATCCATGATCGGATCGCGGCGGCAGCCGAGGCGCTGGACGAGCCGCCACGCACAGCCTTCGCCCAATATCGCCGCCACGGCTTCGACCTCGCCCGGATCGCGGGCGCGCTGGAGACGAGCCAGGCCGAAGCCGAAATGTATCTGGCCGAGGCATTCGGCACTCTGTTGGCTACGCTTGGCGACGATGCGCGGCCCCGGTCGCTTCGTCCGGCGCTTGGGGGACATCCCCGGTATAATCTCGATCTCTATCACCGTCCGGGCGACTTCGACCGCATCCTCGCTGTGACGCTCTATCGCCGCGCGGTGGATTTTGTCGGGATGATGGTGGAAGCACATGCGCGGGACCGTCCCTCGCTGGTCGTGCGCGAAGCGGCCTATGCGACCGAGTTCGCCTTGAAGACGCTGCTGCTGCGCGCGGGCTACTCGGACGACTGGAACCGCCTCCAAATCGGCCTCGACCTTGAACGCGCGCTGGAGGAAACCCAGGCGAACGGCCTGCCGTCTCCCTCCGAGGAACTGGCACGGTTGATCCCGCCGCTTACCCGCTATCACCGGGACGGCCGACTGACCGGTCAGTCGCGCGACATACTCGCCATTATGCCGCCTGCCGAGATCGTGGAAACGGTGGCGACGTTGCTCGCCGACGTGGGCCGGATGACCGGCTATACCGGCCTGCCAGGGGAGGACGACGCATGATGCTGCGCGCTGACCTCGACCATTTGCCGATCGCCATGCGGCAGGAACTGTACCGGGCCGCTGCGCTGCTGTTCGAAGGCTTCGACGCCCTATGCGCGCGCAAGCGCACGGAACGCTTCAAGACGGCCCATATCGATAAACTCATCCTCTATGGTCCGCACACGGCGCAGGATCAGGCATCGGTCCCGCCTGCCGCACCGATCCGGTTGCTCGCAATCGTCAATCATCGCCGGATCGCCGCGCGCCGCGATGATTGGGCACCGATCCGCGACCGGCTGCGACGGGCGTGGGAGATGGGCGAGATCGCGCATCCTGTGCGCCTGTGCGTCCATACATTGAGTCATGTGAACAACGCACTCGTCCATGGCGTGCCCTGGTTCGTCACCATCGCGAGCGAAGGCATCGCGCTCTACGAAGCGGGCAGCGGGCGGTTGGAATCGCCGCGCACATTGCCTGCCGCTCGCCAGCATGAGCGTGGAAAAGCCGAGTTCAGCCGCTGGTATGGACGGGCCGGGGATTTCTTCATGGGCGCGGCCTTCTATCAAGGCCGGGGTAATGCCCCGATGGCGGCATTGCTGCTGCATCAGGCGTGCGAACATCTTTATCAATGCGTGGCATGGTCGCTGACCCTCAATGGCCTGCGCACCCATGCGCTGGACGAACTGCGCGAGGTCGCCGAATATCTCGACATGCGGCTTTCCCTCGCATGGCCACGCGACACGCCGTTCGAGCGCCGCGTCTTCGGCTGCATCCGCCGTGCCTATGTCGAGGTGCGCTATGGGCGGAGCTACAGGATCAGCGGCGAGGAACTGGCGTGGGCGATGGACTGCACGGCGGCGCTGCATCGGCTGGTACATACCATCTGTCTTGAGAGGCAGGAGGCGGTCGCCATGCTTGCGCGGGAGGCCAATCATGTCCGCATCGCATGACATCGATCCCCGATTGCAGGCGGCCTATTGCGATGCGGTGGCGCGCCTTCCACCGCTGACCCGCGTGGTGTTCCTGCTGCATCGGGTGGACGATTGTTCCTATCGGCAGATCGCCGGGCGACTGTCGATCACGATCCCCGCCGTGGAATGCTGTATGGCCGAAGCCTTGTCGATGATCGCTGCTGCCCTTGACGGCGATACGCCCCGGCGCTGGCGGCGTGCACCGATCGCGCTGGCCGAGACTGAGCTTCGCCAGCGTCATCGCCGCTATTGCGAGGACAGGCTGCGGAAAATCAACAGCGTGTTGCCGATTCCGTGGGACGATGAGGGCGATGACGATGCACTCATGACGCGGATGATGCTCGACACTATGCCGTCAAACGCATTCGAGACGTTCATGCTCCATCAGGTCGACCATCTCAGCTATGCGGAAATCGCGCAACGCAAGTGTACGGTCAGATGGGTCGTCATGTGCCGGATGCGGCGCGCTGTCCGGCACCTTGCTCAAGGACCGGAAAGGTTCGAGCCATGGTTACGCAGCGGTTGCATATCGACGGAGAGATGAGCGGAGAGGCGGCGGCTGGATGCCTGTTGCCCTTCACGCTGCCATAGCGCTAATCCCCAGGAGAGTCGCCGCTTCCCTCCTCAAGCGCATTGGCGATCATCGCCGCCAGCGTTTCCTCCGCCCTGGCGCGCACGCTGACATCCTTCGATTCCAGGTCATGCCGTATCCATTGCGGTGCGCGTTCGATGACGCGCAGGATGATTGCATTGATTTGTTCGTCCATGGCGCTGCCCTATGGCGGCTCAAACCTTACTGGCCAATGTATCAGCCCCGAACAGGCGGCCTACTGCGCAGACGTTCCGTTGCGGATTGCGCCATGGCTTGCTGCCGGGAAATATGTCTGAGGGGTAGCGCGTCAGGCAAAACCTCGGCCAGCTAGCAGTTCAGGGCTGGTGAGGCCGACATGATTGGCTGTAGGCGATGCTATATGGTTGATCGAAGCAGGAAACCAGGCCGTCCACGACATCAAGATTTGGCGGCCATGACTGAACCTTGATCTCCCTTGCTTCCGGCGTTGCGTCAGGCTGCTGAGCAGGCGGCGGCAAATTTGCCAATTTGTCGCGGGCCGTTTTCAGTGCTGTGGCATCATGGCGCAGGAACGCGATCGAGGCATCGACATAGGCATTCCAGCCCGTATCGACATTCAACTGGTTCGGCTGCTGGTGAGACTGTTCAAACAGGGACAGCGCCTTTTCCGACTGCCCGGCCCCCGCTCTTAACTGCCCTTCATGCCAGAACAATATGGTGCCATGTCCTGGATGGGCGGCACGATAGTCCTTGATGAGATCGGCCGCAGCCAGTTGACAGTCGGGCTTGACTGCAAGCGCCCGCCATCCGCCGTCCATGTCCTGATCGAATGCGTGCGGGTCGAGAGCGATCATTGCATCGCGGTCCACCTCGCACTTGGGCGGCGGCAATCCGGCCGTTTGGATAAGAATGATGGCAATCCACGACATGCCCATATTTATGGCATCGGCCCCTTGAGCACAAAAGTCTCATCTTTCGTTTTCTGCTCGATTTCGAACGCACGCTTGCCCTTGCGTTGCCAGAGCGCCAGCGCGTTGGCCCGTTCCTCGCCCCGCAACCTGTCCGCCACGTCAAGGAACACGCCATAGAGCGTCGCCCGGTCATCATCGGTGAGATCGACCAGCCCGGCCTTGATGACGAGACCGCCCAGTTCGATCAGGTGCTTCGTTCTCTCCCGACGCTTCACAACCCAGTCCCGCATGTCGGTTCGCGCTTTCCTTGCCTCAATGCGATGCCGCGCCACCGTCGAGCGGAAAAGTGCCGCTCGGACTGCGTTCAGGTCCGCCCGCAGGCTTACCGCCCTTGCCCTGAAAGAAGCTCGCCCCTGCCTTGCGCCACCCCTCCTTTGTTGCGGCGTCCTTCACCGTAGCGGCATGGAGCAGCGCCCCGGCCAGCACATCGGCGTCGAGCGTGTCGGCTCCGGTCGCCGTCACCAGTTCGCCAAGCTGGCGCACGCGGCGTTCCTTGAGCGCCTTCGCCTTGTCGGCAAGCGCTTTGAGTTCCGAATCGAAGTCGCGAGGTTTACGCATCGCAAAGTCTCCATTGAGTGACGATGCAGCCATGATAGAAGAGTGCGAGCGGTGATGCAGTAGAGTCGCCGGGACGGGCTGACACCGCCTAGTCCCGTCCGAGAAAATTTCGAGAAGGGCGCGCTTATACGTCGTTCCGACGTGCGCTTGAGCGTAGTAGATGGACGATCGTCATGGCGATCTTCCATTTCTCCGTTCAGGTCATCAGTCGCGCCAGCGGTCGCAGCGCCGTGGCCGCCGCTGCCTATCGTTCGGCTGAGCGCCTGCACGACGAGCGACTGGACCGCGACCATGACTTCACCAACAAGTCGGGCGTCGTTCATAGCGAAGTGCTGCTGCCCGAAGGCGCACCTGAACGCTTTGCGGATCGCGCTACCCTTTGGAACGAGGTCGAGGCGACCGAGAAGCGCAAGGACGCGCAGCTTTCCCGCGAGGTCGAGTTCGCCATTCCGCGCGAGATGACCCAGGCCCAGGGCATTGAACTGGCTCGCGACTTCGTGTCGGTCGAGTTTGTCGCGTCCGGCATGATCGCTGACCTCAATATCCATTGGGACACGGGCAGCGACGGCCAGCCCAAACCCCATGCCCATGTCATGCTGACCATGCGCGAGGTGGGCGAGGACGGTTTCGGGCAGAAGGTGCGCGACTGGAACCGCGCCGAACTGGTCGAGCAATGGCGCGAACGCTGGGCCGAGCATGTCAACGCCCGCCTTGCCGAACTCGACATAGATGCAAGGATCGATCACCGTAGCCTGGAGGCGCAAGGCATCGACCTTGAGCCGCAAGACAAGATCGGCCCCGCTGCGCAACGCATGGGCGAACGCGGGCTGGAATCCGAGCGCATCGAGGATCATCGCGCCGTCGCCCGGCGCAACGGCGAACGCATCATCGCGAAGCCGCGCGTCACCCTGGATGCGATCACCCACCATCAGGCGACATTTACCCGGCGCGATATGGCGATGTTCGTGCATCGCCATACGGATGGAAAGGAACAGTTCGACCGGGCGATGAGTGCCGTTCGCGCTTCGTCCGACCTGATCGAATTGGGCAAGGACGGGCGCGGCGACGATCGCTTTACCAGCCGCGACATGATCGAGACCGAACAGCGGTTGAGCCAAGCCAGCGCATTGATGGCAGAGCGCGAACGGCATCGCGTGGACGAGAAGGCGCGCGCCGACGCGCTGTCGCGCGCGGAGGCGAGCGGACTTGTGCTGACCGGCGAGCAGCGCACAGCGTTCGAGCATGTGACGGGCGACCGTGGCTTGAGCGTTGTCGTCGGCTATGCCGGGACCGGCAAGAGCGCGATGCTGGGCGTAGCGCGCGAGGCATGGGAGCGCGCGGGGTTTGAGGTGCGCGGCGCAGCTCTGTCGGGCATCGCCGCCGAGGGGCTTGAGAATGGTGCCGACATAGCGTCCCGCACCATCGCCAGTATGGAACATGGCTGGAGTCAGGGCCGCGACATGCTCACCGCCCGCGATGTGCTGGTGATCGATGAAGCGGGCATGGTCGGCACCCGCCAGATGGAGCGGGTTCTGTCCCATGCCGCCGACGCAGGGGCCAAGGTGGTATTGGTAGGCGATCCCCAGCAGTTGCAGGCGATCGAGGCGGGTGCGGCCTTTCGCGCGATCCATGAACGGCATGGCGGCGTCGAGATCACGCAGGTGCGCCGCCAGCATGAGGAATGGCAGCGCGACGCCACCCGGCATCTCGCCACCGGCCGAACCGGCGAGGCGATCCGGGCCTATGCCGACCACGGCATGGTTCATGCGGCCGAAACGCGCGAACAGGCGCGCGACGATCTTGTCGCCCGCTGGGATCGCGAACGGCAGGACAACCCGCAAGCCAGCCGCATCATCCTCACCCATACGAACGACGAAGTGCGCGAACTGAACAAGGCGGCACGCGACCGGATGCGGCAGGCGAGCGAGCTAGGCGATGATGTTCGCGTGAAGACCGAGCGCGGCACCCGCGCTTTCGCCTGCGGCGACCGCGTGATGTTCCTGCGCAACGAACGCAGCCTTGCGGTGAAGAACGGCACGCTGGGAACGATCGAGAAGGTCAGCGAAGGCCATATGGCCGTGCGCACCGACGACGGGCGATCCGTCGCGTTCGACATGAAGGATTATGCCCATGTCGATCACGGCTATGCCGCCACCATCCACAAGGCGCAAGGCATGACCGTGGATAAGGCCCATGTGCTGGCGACGCCGGGCATGGATCGCCACGGTTCCTATGTCGGCCTGACGCGGCATCGGGACGGCTTGGTGCTGCACTATGGCCGCGACGATTTTCGCGACGAATCCCGACTTGTCCGCACGCTCAGCCGTGAGCGCACCAAGGACATGGCGAGCGATTACGAAAAGGCCGATCCTGCGCGCGCCTTCGCCGAGCGGCGCGGCATCACGTTCCGCGAGCGGGTCGCGGAAATCGTCCGCACAGGGGCCGAAAAGGCACGCAGCATCTTCGATGGTCTGCGCTTGTCGCTTGAGCAGCAGGATCGCCACGCATCACCCAGCCCGGAACGGCAACGCGGTACGTTCGAAGGGTTTCGCCCGATTGAGCAGCGTCTCGATCCGGCGGAGACGGCGCGGGCCGCGCGCGAGCGGATGCGCGACCTTGCGGTCCAGCGCCACGCCCGCGCTGTTGCCAGCATCTGGAAGATGCAGGACCAGGGCTTGCCCGTCCTGCCGCACCAGCAGGCCGAACTCGACAAGGCCCGCGAAGCGCTGACCCAGACCGCAAAACATGCGGTGAAGGACATGGAGCAGGCCTATGGCCGCGATCCCGCATTGGTATCGGATGCGGCCGGTGGGCGGGTTCAGGGCGCTATCCGCGCCATGCAACTGGAAGCGGAAATCCGCGTCGATCCCGACAAGCGCGCCGACCGGTTCGTGGAAGGCTGGAGACAACTCGGCCAGCATCGCCAGGAACTCCAACACGATGAAGATTTCCGGGGCGCGCGCAAAATTACCGAACAAATGGCGGGCATAGCGAAAAGCCTCGAACGCGACGCGCAGATGGAATCGATCCTGCGCAGCCGCAAGCAGGAACTCGGGATCGATTTCGATACCGGCCGCAAGCTCTCCCAGGATCTTTCCAACAGCGTCGGCATCGAGATGGGGCGCGGCCACGGCATGAGCAGATGAGAAGGAGACAAGATCATGGATAGTAGTTTACCGACACTTGCCCCCGAACCCGATCCGGCTGCCATTGCTTTCACGCGCCTTGCGGAGAAGATAGACCTGTTGGAAGCGGCCATTGCCGGGCTTGCCGCCAAACGGGAAGCCACGCCCGACTATAGCGAGACGCTGGGCGAGATCGCGGCCCTGCTGGAGAAGATGCGCAACGCGATCAACACGCTTGCACGCCGTCCGGCGATGCAGGTCACGTCCGACGCAATGGCCGACCAGATCGCGGCGGCCGGGACCAGCGCTCGGGCGGAGGACGCTGCGACCATCAAACAGGCAAAGGAGCGGATAGACGGCGCGGCGTCACGCATGGAGCATCTGGCCGGCACGGTCGCCACGATCTGCGCGCAGCGTCGCCGCATCCTGTGGGCCATCGGTGGTGGAATGGTGGCCGGGATGATGGCCTGGTCGATCCTGCCGGGCGTTGTCCTGCGCGCCCTGCCGCAGGGCTGGCACATGCCCGAGAAGATGGCCGCGCATATCATTGGTGAGCCGACATTGTGGGACGCGGGCACCCGCCTGATGCAGGCCGGGAACCCGGAAGGCTGGCAGGCCATCGTTGACGCGGCCAATATGCGGCAGACGAACCGCGATACTATAGATGCATGTGAGCGGGCGGCCGTCAAAGCCAAGGCGCCGGTACGCTGCGTCATCAGCATAGGGCCATCGCTATCCTGAAAGATTACATCCGCCCGCAGGAATCGGCGAGGAGCGGCGGCCAATTTATGACAAACATTGTTTGAAAGTCCGATATCTTGTCATCGGCTGGCCGAACTGCTTAGGTTGCGTAGTGAAACGGGGGGAAATCATGAAGCTGGTGAAATCGCTCACGCTTGTCGCAGCCTGCTGCGCACCTATAATGGCGCACGCCAACGAAACCATCACCTACACCTATGACGCACGGGGCCAGGTCATAAAGGTCGAGCGCTCAGGCACGGTGAACAACGGCATCACGACCGAATATGTCATCGACAAGGCCGACAATCGCTCCAGCGTCAAAGTGACGGGCGCACCCAGCTAGCCTGATCCGCAATAGACGGTCGCTTTTCAAAAATCATGGCTTTCCACATGCGGTCTTCTGGATAGACATCAGACTTTGCACGAAGCGAATTAGATGTTTTAGGGTGAGCAAGCGGATGCTGGCGGACGGGCGATCCAGGGGCTTGAGGTCGCGTTGATGTCGAATCGTACTGATATTGGGGGAAATATGCGTTCAAAACTCGTTGTTGCCGCCCTTTTGGCGGGGCTTTCAACGCCTGCATTTGCTGAAATATTTTCGGTAAGTGGCCTTGTTCAGGGCATCGCGAGCGGCACCCCTCAAGGTCCCGCGTTGCGCGCTTATGTTCGAGAAGGCGATGCGGACGTCCTGGACGGCTGTCAGGACAAATATGCATTTGTTACCGACTTGTCTGAAGGGGCTGCTACAAAACAGCAGCTAATCACCCAGTTATATTATTCTGGTCAGCAAGCCACCCTTTCGATCGAAAAGGACGAGATGGGATGGTGTCAAATCGTTGCGGTTGCTGCAACCATCTAAACGACTTCAGCTTCGCTTAATTGACAGTAAATTTGAGTTGCCAGGGGGATATAATGGCGATTTCTGCCACCAATGCGGCATTTTCTCGTTCACTCGTTCTTCTTCTCGCCTCGACTACCCTCGCAGGAATGGTCACAGGCAACGCATTTGCGCAAGAAATTCCGATCCCGCCCCCCTTCTCGAATATCGATGCAAACGGCGTCGACCTGACTTCCGATATGTTCAGTGCGGGAATTCCTGTCGGATCGATCGGTACGGGCGATGGGCTCCTCAGCCTAACCGAATATTTCGGCGCTATTCAGGGCAACAGCTTGCAAATGGGCTTCCGCCGAGTGGTAAGTAGTGGCCAAGCCACAATCTCGATCACGATCAACAACCGCAGTGAGACATTCACAGGAGCGTCGGGGGCTACCAGTTTCACCTCAAATCAAGGCACTGGCGCGACACTGACCAAAAATAGCGCGGAATCCTATACTTTCACACAGCAAGATGGTGCTGTAACGACATTTGGATGGCCCGGAAACCTTGAGTATAAGGGCGGAAAGTCCGGATTTTGCTCCACTACGTCGCAAACCACGGTTTGCACCCTCCTTGCCGACACCACGACCTATAAATCCGGTCAAGTAATCACACGTGAATGGCGTGCCGGAGAAACATGCGTCCCATACGTCGTCAACGGCGAGCCGTTATATGATAATTGCGCTCATTTTTTCCGGCTTAGCGCAATCCGAAACCGGAACAACTATAGGATCGCTTTTACCTATCAAAATAATACTGATCCAACAACGGGCCTACCCGCGTCCAGTTGGTATGTGAAAACCAGCGCTGTTTTCTCCAACATGAATGACGCGTCGATAACGCGCACTGCGACGTACGCCTATCCATCTGGAACAGTCACCGAAATTACCGATCACGCAGGCGCCCTTTGGCGCATTACGCGCGTGAATGGCGTTTCCATTGCCTCTTTACGCAAGCCTGGCAGCGCAAGCGACAACATTGTGATAACGGGTGACGTGTCAGGCAAGGTCTCACAGGTCGTGAATGCGGGCGTGACGACCAATTATGCCTACAATATTGCCGACAATCTGGCGACCATGGTCCGGACAAACGCCCTTTCGCAATCTACGACAATCATGTCGGATCTCGCTCTTGGCCGCCCCACCAAGGTCATAGATGCAAACTCGCAATCCACATTCTACGCCTATGATACTCAATCTCGTTTGGTTCGGGTTACAATGCCTGAACAAAATTATGTTCATTACAGCTATGACGCACGGGGAAACCTTTTGTCCCGGCGTCTCGTCGCCAAACCAGGTTCAGGGCTCACAGACATCCTGACAAGCGCGACTTATCCCGAAAATTGTACGAACGCGGCGCTCTGTGACAAGCCGGTCACGACAACCGACGCCAAGGGGCAAGTAACCAACTACGAATATGATCCGACACATGGCGGTGTAACAAAGATGATTCTTCCCGCGCCGACGGCAGGCGGGACGCGACCAGAGACGCGTAACAGTTACACGTTGCTGGCGTCGGGACTATATGCCCTCACTTCGAGTTCGACATGCCGGTCCAGCGCGTCCTGTGCCAATGGCGCAGACGAAGTACGAACGACCATCGCCTACAACGCAGGCAACTCTCTTCCTGTGTCGATTTCAACGGGCTCGGGTAATGGCGTGCTGACGGCGACGACGGCTTATAGCTACGACGCGATCGGCAATCGCCTGACGGTGGATGGCCCTCTGGCGGGAAGCGCGGACACGACGCGCTATCGCTATGACGCGGCGCGCCAGGTGGTCGGTGTCATTGCGCCCGATCCGGATGGCGCGGGGTCTCGCAAGCCCCTTGCGCAGCGCATAAGCTATAATGGGGACGGCCAGGTGACTTTGGTCCAGACCGGCAACGTCACCGATCAGGGAGACACGGCCTGGAATAATTTTGCGGAAAGCTACCGCCTTACGAACGTCTATGACGGCAACGGCCGGATGAACCGCCAGACGATCTGGTCCAATGGCACCGATTATTCGGTGGTCGACTATATCTATGACGCGCTGGGCCGTCCGTCCTGTTCGGTGACATACATGAACCCTGCCAATTGGGGACCACAGGCCAGCAGTTGCACGCCGTTGCAGACGACCGGTCCCAATGGCCCCGATCGCGTGGTCAGGACCAACTATGATGCGGTTGGACGGGCAACGAGCGTCGAGGAAGCTGTTGGCACCGCCGCAGTCGCGACCACATGGTCCGCGACATACGGCAACAATGGCCAGCAACTCACGGACAGGGATGGGGAGAACAACCTGACCACCTATGAATATGACGGCTTCGACCGGCTGGTGAAGACGCGCTATCCCAATACCGCCAAGGGTGCCGGAACCAGCTCGACCACCGATTATGTCCAGCTGACCTACGATGCCAATAGCAACGTCACCAACACGCGCCTGCGCGATGGGCAGAATATCGGCTACACCTATGATAATCTCAATCGGGTGACGCTGAAGAACCTCCCCGGAACCGAAGCGGACGTCAACTACGGCTACGACCTTCTTGGTCGCACCACGCTGATGCAAAGGCCCGCTGACGGAGTGACCCTCACCAACGGTTATGACGCTCTGGGCCGGCTCATCACCGAGGGGCAAACGTTCGGATCGATGACGTACGAATATGACCTTGCCGGACGGCGGACCAAGGCGACCTGGAATGACGGCTTCTATGTCAATTACGATTATGACATGATGGGCGCCATGACCAGGATCCGCGAGAATGGAGCAACCTCGGGTGTCGGCGTGCTGGCGACCTACAGCTATAATGACCTGGGTTTCCGGACCGGCACGGCGTTTGGCAACGGCACCAGCGCCAACTACACGCCCGACGCGATCTCGCGCCTCTCGTCGATGACGCAGAACCTGGCGGGCACGGCGCAGGACCTCACGCTTGGTTTCAGCTATAATCCGGCCAATCAGCTCAAGCAGACGACGCGCAGCAACGACAGCTATGCCTGGACCGGCCATGTGAATGTCACGCGCCCCTATGCGAGCAACGGCCGTAACCAATATGCTACGGCCGGCGCCGCCAGCTTCAGCTATGACGGGCGTGGCAACCTGACGGGTGATGGCACCAACAGCTATAGCTATGGCTCTGAGAACCGGTTGAACTCAGCGACGGGCGGGGTCACGCTCCACTATGACCCGTTGGGCCGTTTGCACGAATATAACACCAGCGTCTCGACGCGCTTCACCTATGATGGTGGGCATATGGCAGCGGAAGTGGCCAATCCCTCCGGTGCGATCACACGCCGTTATGTCTATGGTCCCGGCGCAGATGAGCCGGTCGTCTGGTATGAGGGGTCGGGCACGACCGATCGCCGTTGGCTGCACGCCGACGAGCGCGGCAGCATCATCGCTGTGACCAACAGCAGCGGCGCGAGCCTTGGCACCAACCGTTATGATGAATATGGCATTCCCGCCTCGACCAATCTGGGCCGGTTCCAGTATACCGGCCAGGTCTGGCTGTCGGGTCTCAACATGTATTATTACAAGGCCCGCATCTACTCCCCCACCCTCGGACGGTTCATGCAGACCGACCCCATCGGTTATGCCGATGGCATGAATTGGTATAACTATGTCGGCGGCGATCCGATTAATAATACGGATCCGACGGGGCTAGCCATTTCATGTAACGCAATCCATCTTCCTACCAAATCTTTCGGCAATGATATTGAGGTTATTGCAACTCAAGTAATGTGCTTTGAGCGATCAGACCCTTTTTCTGCTTCTGGAGAAAAAGGAGAGAGTGGCGGCGGCGGTGGAGATTCGCCTGTTGATGCAGAAATAGTCGTGACGGCGCCGCGAAGTAAGCCATGTCCCCCTCCATCTAAAACTGTTGCTGGCCAAGTCGCTGACTGGGCTAGCTGGGTTGGTGACCGCGCTGATGAAACTGCGGTTGTATCTGGTGGCTTGGGATTGTTGACCGCGCCTACTGGCGCTGGATTTGCCGTTTTTGAAGGCACGGCACTCCTCGCTGGTGGAGTTGGGCGGGTCGCTTCCATCGTCAACATTGGAGCTAATCTCGTAGATGGAAATCTCGAGGGGGCTGCTCAAGGCGCAATATCCTTCATTGGCGGGTCTGGCGCCGGCTATGCAACCAAAGGCATTCTTGGCGGGTCGATGGCCTCTAGAAGAATGTTCAACAATCTAAGCGCAAGCCAGCAGAGAGTGAATAATGTCGCCGGAGATGGGGTCGCGGCAGGATATGGTCGCTTAGTCGGTAAGATAGGTTGCTGATATGACTGTTAGCTTTTTCGTTTTCACCGCAATATTTGTTGTGTTGGGGTTGGCATTAGATGTCGCATTCTATTGGCGTTTTACGAATATGTTAGAGGTTTTCCGCAAAGTTCCTGGCGATATTAATTATCGCTATTATGCATTTCCTCGGCTATTTTTCGTGGCTGGATCGTCCATTGTTGTCGCCTGGGGATCGTATGATAAGCCAACAGATGCTGCCTTGATTATCGTCGGGTGTGCAGCATTCTTGATCTTTAGCTCATACCCGCACATTGACATATATCGACGCTCCAAGCGCATGAAGTAATGCCGCAAAATAATGAGCAACCTGACAACGGTTGCGCTCCAGCGCCACAGTTTGCAGTTCCCGAAGGCTACGTGCCATATGATAGTCGTGGAAGAACTATGACTAAGACGGGTGATCCACGCAGAAAAGTCGTTATGAATCCTGCTTACCAAAGCTTCGTCAATAACTCGCGTCTCGATCTCTGGGGAGCTGCCAAGGACCTGTTCTTCATTGCAGTCGGGTCTGTATCGGGAGGATTAGGATTGGTTTCTGCGGGTACGGCGACCGGGGCCACTACCGCACAAGCACTTCGATATGGCGCAACCGCCGTTGCCGCAGGCGGAGCGGCTGACAAAGCGCAGAGGGGAGCCGAGGCTCATCCAGAAGATGGGCGCTGTATCAACCGAGGAGCCCGGTAATGCGATTTCCTTTTTCGTGGTGGCAGATGTTTGCTGCCGCTATCACGCTAGGTATAGCTGTTTGGGCTACCCTAATGAACAATGCAGAGATTGCTTGGGTATTCTGGATATTGAGCGTGATGTGGCTTTATCCGGCTGTTAGCGCGATAGTTCATTCGAAACGTAACGATTATTAGCACCAAAAGGGTCAAGCTAGAAAAGGCAAAGATGGATGGGGTGGAGAAAAAGGTGATGAGAGGAGGCGCCCTCCTCGCAAGCCACCGCCAGGTTGGAAGAAACCATGGCCTCCAAAAGGGTTCTTCCCGCCGCTTTTGATCCCAGACTTTATGCTCGATCCTTGCTGGGGTGGAAATCCAGCGAGATCACCGACGTGTGGCCCTGACATTGCAGCGCTTGATTTCATGGAGGTTGGAGGATGACAGTGAGTGGAGCGCCCTCCGGCTATGAGAAGGCCCTTGCTCTATCTCGCAGCGAAGAGCCGAAACTGCGGGAGGCCTATGAACTTCTCACCAAGGCATGTGCGGAAGGTGACATGCGTGCAGATTACGCCTTAGCTTCATGGCATTTATATGGTAATGATGTTGTGGAAAGAGATGAACGCAAAGGGGTTTCAATATTAAAATCTCTTGAAAAGTCGAATATTGCTGAAGCATTGTTCGATTTGGCGGTGTCATACGATTACGGAAAATCTGTAAGAAGAAATAGAAAGAGGGCATTTTCATTATATATGAAATCAGCTCTGCTTGGCGATAAAAGTGCCTGCGATCAGGTGTCGCAGTTCTATGCGGAAGGGAAGTTCGTTCCTTACGACAAGGGGCTAGCACAGGCTTGGGAGGCACGTGCTCAACAGTCGGAGGAGAGCATCTCCCCGCCTTACAGATTATGGATTGATAGATAGCGACCTTGCCTCGTGCGCCCCTGCCCGTGTGAGACAGAGCGAACCGCCAGCGGCGGCGTCTCGTATAACCCGCCTTTGTTCAGTGAGACAAAACCTTGAAGCGTCCCGGGTTTTCTGGAGGCTGTGCAGTTTGACTCAGGCAGCCATATCGAGGGTCTCAATGGCCGCATAGTAGTTAGCTTCGGCCTCGGCGGGTGGGATGTAGCCGAGCGGGCCGAAAAGGCGATGGTTGTTGTACCAGTCGACCCAGCTCAGCGTCGCCATTTCCACCGCCGATGCGCTTGGCCAGGACCGCTGGCGCCAGATGACCTCGGCCTTGTAAAGGCCATTGATCGTCTCGGCCAAAGCATTGTCGTAACTGTCGCCGACGCTGCCGACCGAGGGCACGAGGTTGGCCTCCGCCAGGCGCTGGGTGTAGTTCATGGCGAGGTATTGCACGCCCCTGTCGCTGTGGTGGATCAAGCCGTCATCCGGGCCGGGTCTGCGCGCATGGATCGCCTGCTCAAGGGCATCCAGAACGAACCCGGCCGTGGCTGAAGTACTGACCTTCCAGCCCACGATGCGCCGCGCATAGGCATCGATCACGAAGGCCACGTAAACGAACCCTGCCCAGGTGTGGACATAGGTGAAATCGACTACCCACAGGGCGTTCGGCCGGTCCACACGAAACTCCCGGTTCACCTTGTCGAGCGGGCATGGCGCCTTGGGATTGCTGACGGTCGTGGTCGTCTTCTTCCCTCGACGAATACCGGCCAGCCGCATGCTACGCATCAGTCGCTCGACCGTGCACTTGGCGACATCAAGGCCCTCGCGCCGCAACTGATGCCAGACCTTGCGCGAGCCGTAGAGTCCGAAGCTGGCCTCGTGAACGCGCCGGATCTGCTCGCACATGTCGTCATCCCGGCGCGCACGGGCGGAACGCTTCGCCGGATCGGCAAGACGGGCCGCGTGTTCGTGATAGGAGGACGGGGCGATCGCCAGTTCGCGGCAGATCGGCTCGATACCCAGGTCCTCGCGATGGACGTCGATGAACGACATCATCATCTCTCGCGGCGGTCGAGCTCCGCCATCGCAAAATATGCCGACGCCTTGCGAAGGATCTCGTTGGCTCGACGGAGCTCCTTGACCTCGCGCTCCAGCAGCTTGAGCCGGGCCTTATCATCAACACCCTGCGCCGCTGGTGCCGCCCGTCGGCCTGCCTCCGTGCGGCACCAGCGGCGCAGCGTCTCGGCCGTGCAGCCGATCTTCGAGGCAATCGAACTCATCGCCTCCCATTCCGAGCCGTAATCCGCACGGTGCTCGCCAACCATTCGCACCGCTCGATCACGGACCTCAGGCGAAAATCTGTTTCCCATCTTGCTCATACCGGATGCTCCTTCTCACAGTTCGGAGCCTCCGGAAAACCCGGGACGCTTCAGAGCTCGCTGTCGAGGCCGACAGCTTCGCAGACTTGCTGGCGGGTAAATCGGCTTTGAAATGGAGAGACTGGCAAAGGCATGGCAATCGCTTAGAAGGCCATGCCCCATAATGGAAGGATTATTTCCTTCCATTATGTCAATCAGTGAGGAAAGTCGGGCGCCTGTCGATTGGTATCTGTGTTTCAATCAACGCCCAGCGTCCCTGCAATGCTGTAGCTGAAGGAGCTGGACTCTACCTCTGACGGGTAACAATCAGGGAGCACGTCACAAGCCCTGTCGGAAAACCCGCGATTTTCCTATGGCACCATCGCCGACCAGTCCCAAAACGGTATGCAGACAAACTCTTATGGCACCCCAAGCACAGGCCGGAGTGCCATTACTTTTATCCTAAAATCACACTCTCAGCCGCCTCACACGGACCTGATTCAGCGAGATTTTGCCTCACTGAACAAAGGCGGGCTATACGAGACGCCGCCGCTGGCGGTTTGCTCTGCCTCACATGGGCAGGACTGTATGAGGCACAGGGGTCATTTGTGAGGCTGACTTTCGATGAGAGCAAGCGCGTCACTCAAACTAAGGTCAAACAAAACCCTCAAAATCCTAATGACGCTATCCTTACCCACATTTCGCTCTTGAAGCATATTAAATGCATCGGCGGGTGCGCATCCGCTCGAAGATATTTCACCAGCCACGACTTGTTCTTCATCAGTTAATAAGTGCAATGCACTCATGATTTATCCTTTATCTCGGAACGTCAATGATCAGAGTGTCGTAACCACCCGAAGTTTGGTAATATGTTCCAGGCCCTCCACCCATTGAACGCAAAATCCTGTCCAACTGGGGATTAGCCAACACAGCACTAATCCTAACCGTTGATAGGTTGAGGGATTGGGCAGATTTGACCGCTTGCCTCAATGACTGCATCAAAACACGGCCTCCAGTCCCTTGGGCTTCCATCATCTGCACATCAATCTGTAAAGCTCTAATGTCAGGATTGATGCTGATCCAGCCAACGAGCGTAATGGTCCCGCCGTAGGTTAGTCCCAAATCTTGGATTTTAACGGGGCGACCAGTCACAGTTATGGTATTTGGATCGAACACAGTCTCCAGCACGTCTTGGACTGTCCCGAACACTCCATTCCATGCAATATTTTGCGGCATTCCTAGTCCCGCACTATATCCACTATCAGCGCCTCCCACGCCTGCCGCTGGGCCACCGACGTTATTCGGTACGGCTAGATTGGGTTTCCCGAGCAAATCTTGCAGGCTCTGGCGTATGCCAGTTACGGTAATAATGTCTCCGCTATTTTGAGGATCTATTGGCTTGACATGCTCTTGCGATACATATGCAAGCCCACTCGGATCGCGTCGATTCACTGGGTCTCCCCCGACATAGTTATACCAGTTCATGCCGTCCTGGTATCCGATGGGATCGGTCTGGAGGAACCTGCCGAGGGTGGGGGAGTAGATGCGGCTCTTGTAGTTGTACATGCCCAGTTCGGGTATCCAGGCTTGGCCCGTATATTGGAACATGCCCATATTGCCGCTGGCGGGGATGCCGAACTCGTCATAGCTGTTGATCTTCATGACCCCACCGCTGCTGTTCGTCACCGCCACAATCGAGCCGCGCTCGTCGGCCGTCAGGAACTTCTTGACCAGGCTGCCCGACGAATAGTCGTACCACACCAGCGGTTGGTCGTCACCGGGGCCAAAGATGTAGCAATGTTGGATCGCCTGGTCGCTCGACCGACGCTCGCTCACGACATGCGGGCCGTCATATTCGAACACCCGCCAGGTCGTGCCGTTGCCCACCAGCTTCATCCGGCCCACGGGGTCCTGATAGAGTTGCGTGCCGTTGCTCGACGTCACCAGCGCGTTGTTGACATTGTATGCGAATGTGTCGCCGCCCGCCTTGCTCAGATTGCCCTTGACGTCATAGGTCGGCGTGATCGACCCGGCCTGGCTATATTGGTTGAGCGCGTTGGTCTGATAGACGCGCGTCGTGTTGACTGCCCCATTCCAGGCATAGCTGTTGTTCGACGCGATCCGCGCCGTAATCTGCCCGGCCGCATTATATTGAAGATCGATATTCTGATCGTAAGTCGTGTTCGAACCGGCAAGGTTGATATTGAAGTTCGACAGGGTCGGACCGGCATAGCCGTAACTGGTGGTTGCGCCATTGCCCAGCGTCAGCGACGACCGGCGACCCAGCGCATCATAATCAAAGGTCGCCAGCGCCGCGGCGCCATTTTCCTTGATGGCCGTCATCGCGCCGGTCGCGTCATAATCATAGGCCACGTAGAAGCCATTGTTCCACGTCAGCCGCGTGCGCCGTCCGGCGGCATCATATTGCATGGCGAGCGACTGGGCCTGGTCGCCCTGGCTCGTCACCCGGCCCAGCGCATCATAGCTGTAGGAGACATAATGGGTGTTGGCATCCAGCGCCCGGGTCACCCGTCCGAAATTGTCGTAGCTGTAGCTCACATCCTGATCGAAGAAGCCGTCGCCCGGATAATTGGTGTTGGTGACCCGACCCAACGCATCATAGCTATATTCGGTATAGACCGCTTCCGAATGCCCGCGCAGCCCCTTGCGGATGATCCGCCCGGTTCCATTGCCGCTCGTGCCATAGGTGTAGAGGAACTTGTCCGCCGCCCCGCTGTTGCAGGTCGTCGCGTTGAAGCAGGTACGCAGCAGCCGATCGTGACCGTCATATTCATAGGAGGTCACATTGCCCTTGCCGTCCACCGCGCGGATCACCGAGCCGTTCAAGTTGCGATCATTAAAATCATCGCGTGCGTCCGCCGTACCGTAGCCACTGGTCGTGGCGTGGAGCGCGCCGGCCCATTCCCATATGTATTTGGTGATCCGGTCCTTGCCATTGGAGCCCATGGTGCTCAACGCGCAAGCGCCCGGCAGGGAGCCATAGACGGCCGGGTTCATGCGTAGCGCTACGCAATCCGTCCGCCCCAACACGTCATAGCTGGTCTGGGTCAAAGAATAATCGTTGCCGCCAGCATGAATCCGGTCGGTGATTTTCCGGCCATAACCGTCATAGGTCAGGAAGCGATACTGGAGCGGTGTGAAATTGTCTCCATTGGTGTCGATGGTGCCAAAGGATATGGAGTCAGGCAGGCCATAGGCGCCGTAATGGATCACCTGCGCACGAGGACGCCGCGCGCCAGCCCCGTCAGGGTCGGCCGTCCAACTCGATGTCAGCTGCCGCGCGGCATTGTAGCGGGACCAGGACATATTGCCCAAGCCATCGCTCTGACCAATGACATTGCCGGCGTCATCATAGATTAAGATCACGGTTCGCGCCTGCCCTGGGTCATTATTGCCCGAGCGTGTCGTCACCGAGCCGAGCAGCACATTGGTGCCGCGGGTTTCCGCCTTGCTCTGATAGCCCAGTTCCGTCACCGTCTCGGTGGCCGTGCCCACGCATGATGGTACGCTGCCGGTGGCACAGGTCGAAATAGCCAGAGGATAACGCGTCGCGGCCGGCGCCAGCACCAGTGCGCCCGAGGCATTCTTCACCCAGGCTTGCAGGTTGACGAAGGTCATGCGGGTCTCAGGACGCGCTTGACCAGCCGCAGGCGCGGGCGCGGTGACCTTGCTCACCATGCCCGAGCTGTCGTCATATTCGTAATTTGAGACCTGTCCTGCCTGATCCGTGGTGGTTGTCGGCTGGTTGCAGGTCTTCTGGTTGCTACAGCTCGAAGGAAAGGTCGCCTGATAGGCCGCGAAGGCCGGATTGCCCGAACCGGACTTGGGCGTCAGCACCGTCTTCGTGACATTGCCGCGCGTGTCATATTCATAGCTGGCCGAATTGCTCTCCGGCATCGTCACCTTCTTGAGAAGGTTGATCCGGCAGGTCGCGTCATTGACCGTGCAATATTCGAAGTTGGTCGTATAGCCATTCTCGTTCGTCTCGGATGTCTTCAACAAGCTGCTCGCGTTGAAGCCGATCGAGCGCGGGTGGCCCAGCGGATCCGTGACCGTCGTGCTGCCAGCGCCATAGCTGTAACTCCACGTCTGACCCGCCTGCTTCACCGTCGCTACCTTGCCAGAGCCATCATAGGTGACCTCCGCCGTGTCTACAGTAGCGTCAGGAATGCGAATACGCGACAGCTTATTGCCGGCGTAGCTATATGCTGTCGTTCGATTGTCAGCATCTGTTACTGTTGAAACAAGGCCATTTGAGAAGGAATATTTGACGTATGACCAATTGGCGCTTGGAGTGCAATTAGATAAAGAATTGCAATATTGTATTGCATTATTTATCGCCGTGACACGAGAAACATTTGACCACGCAATGCGATCATCTCTGCTCGAAAGATTATCTGAGGCATAATTTATTTTTAACTGATACCCCGTTGAACTTACTATCATCCCCAATCTGGAAAGATTTACGGTTCTACACTCGCCTGGGCAATCGATCTGATAAGCCCCTTCTTCATATATCAAATCTCTGGTGGTGCCATCCGGGAATGTTATGGAGGTGGCTCTGCCCATGTTCGATTGGGTATAGAGCATCGGCGCTATGCCAGTGGTAAATTTTATTACCAGGCCCTTGCCTGAGGTGAAGGTCTGTCGATCAGCACTTAACGTGGAACCGTCCTGATCATCCGGTATATATGACGATCCATTCAGGCTAAAGCTGTAGGATTGTCCATCATAGGTGACTGTCACCGAATATGTACTGCCATTCATCACCGGCACGCTGGCCTGTCGCCACTGCGGGGCCACCCATTGGCGCACATATTGCAGGCCGTGATGATCGTTCGGCCCGATCGAGATGTCGGTGACGCTGGTAATCAACTGGCCGGTGGTGAGATTAACAGCGTTTTCGTCGATGCTGGGTCGCGTGGGCGGCGATGGTGCGGCATCCTGAGCATGAGCCGCCGATGCCGCTATGATGCCGAGCGCAGCCAGCATGGCGAGCCAGTAACGCATCATTCTACCTTTCCCCCCAATATCCATCACTGCGCCTCAGGCCCCCGACCTTCCGCTACCACCTCGACCACCCTGGGCTTCTCCTCCGGCAGGGCGCGCCGCGCTGCCTCATCGGCAACCCATTTTTCGATGGAGAGTTCGCCCAGCGCCGGCGCAGTCTGCGCAGCCAGGCTTCTGCTCGCAACATGAGCGGCGGCCAGCCCAACGACGCCCTTTTCGGCAAAGCGCGACAGGTCGACGCTCAAATCACCAAGCCCGGCGTCCACCGATCGCCCCGCTTGCCTTGCAAGGTCGCCCGTCACATTCTCCAGGAAGGCGCCGCCATCTTGTCCCGGCCGCACCATCAACACCTGCGTACCCTCAACGCGGCGCACCACCGCAACGACCGCGCCGGTTCCTGCATGTTCTGCGCTTTCGTAGCTTGCGGCAGATCCCAGCATCACGGCTTGCTCGCCGCACACGCCAATCAGAAGCGTGGCCGCTTCTTCCTTTTCCGCAACGATCTGACATTGCACCGGCGCAGCAACGCCCGTTGCCGCCTGCGCAGCAATCAAAAATAGTCCGAACACCTTATGGCCCCCACAAAGCGATTCTCTGGCCTGCGCCAGAGAGATACATCATTACGGTGCCAGTGGATTATCGCTGATGCAACGATGAATCCGATTATGGGCCATTTTGTTCTGGGCGATCAAAATGATCCTGTTCCAAGTGATGGACCGGAGCGCACGGGATTGCATTTCATATGCAAGAAGCTGGCTTACCGGTGGCTGGAAAACCATTGACATGGGCCGGGACAGTCGAGAAATTACGCTATATCGTCTTGCAGGCCAGTCAAGACTCCGGGGGTTTATGCGTCATTTTCTTGCATCGGCTGTGGCATTAGCTGCTTTATCGCTCTGTGCCGGCGTCACGCACGCTGAGACACGCACCTATGTCCCATAAAGCATCCCCATCCATCCATGAATGTTGATATTATTTGCAGCCGGGCCGCGTTGCGGACATAGCGGTTTGCAAGGTAGGAATCGGGGGTCTTTGCATGTTTCGCGCATTCTATGGGGTTGGCGCATCCGTTCGCCTATGGCTCTCCCTGATGTCCCTGGCTCCCACGTCCCTGTTTGCCCAGACCGGCTATGGCGATCCTGCCGGTTCCGGCCCGATCGTTGGTGCCTTACAATGGCTGCAGGGCACGTTGCTGGGCACGGTTGCGACCGTTGCCGCCGTTATCGCCGTGGCCGCTGTCGGCTTCATGATGCTGACCGGTCGGATGAACTGGCGTTATGGCGCGGTGGTGATTTTGGGCTGCTTCATCCTGTTCGGCGCGGCGAGCATCGTTGGTGGGATCCAGTCCACCGCTTCGGCCGGCTACTGAGCGGTGAGCCAGCTCGACCGCGACACGCTGTTCGTGGCCCTGGCAAGGCCGCAGATGTTCGCCGGCGTCACCTACAGCTTCTTCGTCATCAACGCGATCGTCACCGCCGAACTGTTCCTGGTTCTCAAATCGGTCTGGGTGCTGCTTGCCGCAGTCGTCATCCATGTCATCGGCTATCTCGCCTGCCTGCGTGAACCCAACATATTCGACCTGTGGCTGGTCAAGGCCGCCCGTTGTCCCCGCATTCCCAACTATCGGCTATGGCGCTGCAATTCCTATCAACCTTGAGCGCGACCGAGAAAGCGGCGAGGCGTGAGCGATCGGTCGGCAGCAGGCTGCCCTATGCCGCGCAGATCGACGATCATACGCTGCTGACCCGCGATGGCCTGATGCTGCAGGTCATCCATCTGGGCGGCTTCCTGTTCGAGACCGCCGACACCGACGAACTCAACTATCGTAAGGGGCTGCGTGACGCGATGCTCCAGGCGATCGGCTCCTCGCGCTTCGCCATCTATCACCATATCGTCCGCCGCCGCGTCGATACGTCGCTTGAGGCCGATTATCCAGACAGCTTCAGCGCGCGGCTGGACGAGGCCTGGCGTGCACGGTTGGGCACACGCCGCCTCTACGTCAACGATCTCTTCCTCACCATCGTACGCCGCCCCCTGCAAGGGCGCAGCGGCATCGCCGATCGCCTGTCGCGCAGGCTGACCGGCGCGAGTTCCTCGGCGGCAGACCGCGCCGCCGACAAGCGCGCGCTCGAAACCGCAACCGAGCAGGTCGTCGCGGCGCTTGGCCATTATCGCCCGCGCGTGCTCAGCAGCTATGAGAGCGAGCACGGCCTCTATTCCGAACCGCTCGAGTTTCTCTCGATGATCCTCAACGGCGAGATGCGGCCCGTGCGCCTGCCCGAAGGCGATATCGGCGAGTATCTGCCCTATCGCCGGATCAGCTTCGGCCAGGACATGGTGGAGCTTGGCGCTGCGGGAGACCTTCCCCGCGAGTATCAGGCCATCCTCTCGATCAAGGATTATCCAGGCAGCACCACGCCCGGCATGCTCGACGATCTGCTGCGCCTGCCGGTCGAGATGGTGGTGAGCCAGAGCTTCGGCTTCGTCGATCGTCAGGCGGGGTTGGGGCGCATGAACCTGGCGCTGCGCCGTATGCGCGCATCGGACGACGAGGCGCTCAGCCTGCGGGGAGAACTGGGCAGCGCCAAGGATGATCTCGCTGCCGGCCGCGCCGCCTTTGGCGAACATCATCTGACCATCGCCGTGCGCGGGGGCGAGATGGGCCTGGTCGATGCGCAGGTCGCCGAAGTCCAGTCGGCGCTTACCGACCTTGGCCTCATCGCGGTGCGCGAGGAGATAGGCCTGGAAGCTGCCTGGTGGGCGCAGTTCCCGGGTAACTTCCCCTATATCGCGCGCCGCGCGCTCATCTCGTCGCGCAATTTTGCGAGCCTGGCGAGCTATCATAATTTCCCCAGCGGCCGGGCGACGGACAATCATTGGGGCGATGCCGTCACCATCCTGGAATCCACAGCCGCCGGTCCCTATCATTTCAACTTCCATCAAGGGGATTTGGGGAACTTCACCATCATCGGCCCGTCAGGCTCGGGCAAGACCGTGGTGCTCAATTTCCTGCTCGCCCAGGCGCGCAAGTTCGCGCCACGGATCATCTTCTTCGACAAGGACCGGGGCGCTGAACTCTTCATCCGCGCGATTGGCGGCGTCTACGACATATTGCGGCCTGGCATGTCGGCAGCGCTCAACCCGCTCCAGATCGACGACAGCCCTGAGAACCGCCGCTTCCTGATCGACTGGCTTGGCCGTCTGGTGGCGCTGCCGGGCGAACCGCTGACGCCCCAGGAACTGCTCCACATCCAGGAAGCGGTCGATGCGAGCTATGGCGTTCCCAAATCCCATCGCCGCCTGCGCTACGTCGCCCAACTGTTCCGTGGCAGCGAGCGTCCACATGCCAATGATCTCTGGTCGCGCCTGCGCCCCTGGTGGGGCGAAGGCGAACATGCCTGGCTGTTCGACCATGCGGAGGATCGGATCGACATCGACGCCCTGACCGTCGGTTTCGACATGACCCGCATCCTCGATACGCCAACCTTGCGCACGCCGGCCATGATGTATCTCTTCCACCGGGTCGAAGAGCGGCTCGACGGCACACCGGCGATCATCGTGATCGACGAGGGCTGGAAGGCGCTCGACGACGATATCTTCGTCCACAAGATCAAGGATTGGGAAAAGACGATCCGCAAGCGCAACGGCATCGTCGGCTTCGCCACGCAAAGCGCGGAGGACGCCCTGTCGAGCAAGATCGCCAGCGCCATCGTCGAGCAGGCGGCAACCCAGATCTTCATGGCCAATGCCAAGGCGCGGCGCGAGGATTATTGCGATGGCTTTGGCCTCACGCCCCATGAATATGATCTTGTCCGTAGCCTCGCTGACAATGCGCATTGCTTCCTCATCAAGCATGGCAATGACAGCGTGGTGGCGCGCCTGAACCTGAGCGGCGAGGCGGACATATTGACGATCCTGTCGGGACGCGAACGCACGGTGCGCCTGCTCGACGAAATACGCGACCGGGTGGGCGACGACCCGCAGGCCTGGCTTCCCGAACTGCTGAGCGTCGCCTGATGGAAGGCTGTGCGCCTTTCGACGCGGCCCAGGGCTATGCCATGGCGCTCACCCGCTATGTCGATTGCCAGGCCGCGCTTCTGGGCGAAGGCGGCTATGCCGCGCTGTCTGCCGGCAACTCTCCCGTCATCCTCGGGCTGGGCGGTCTGCTCACCATCCTGATCGCCTTCCAGGGCTACCGGCTGCTGTTGGGAGATCAGTTGCAGATCCGCGACGGCATCCTGCTCGTAGCCAAGATCGGCCTGGTCCTTGCCTTTGCCACCCAGTGGTCCGCCTACAGGTCGGTCGTCTACAATCTCGCGATCGAGGCTCCGCGCGAGGTGCTCGCCTTGCTACCTGGCGCGGGCGGCGGGACCGGACGCAGTTTCCCGGCGCGGCTGCAAGGCAGCTATCAGTCGATCGCCGAACTCACCCGGCCATCTACTGCCGTACCGCCGGTCAACCCATCGCCTTCGCCCGATGGCGCCCCGGCGGCGCCTCCTCCTCCCCAAGCCCCGCTCTTATCGCTCGCCGGCAATCCGCTGCTCACCGTAGCGGGCATCCTGCTGCTGGTGTCGGGCCTTGCAGTCCTCATGTCCGTGCGACTGATCGCGGGCTTGCTGCTTGCGCTCGGGCCGTTATTCTTTGCCTGCCTGCTCTTCGACACGACGCGCGGCCTGTTCGAAGGTTGGGTCCGGGCATTGATCGGGACTGCTGTCGCCAGCGTCGCCACCGGCGTGCTGCTGGGGATCGAGATGGCGATCATCGAGCCACAGCTGGCCGCCCTGATCCAGGCCATGATGGCTGGAACCTTGCCGGTGCTCGCGCCCGGCGAAATCCTCGCCACCATCGTCATCTTCACGCTGGCGCTGCTGATCGCGCTCTTCGTCTCACTGCGCATGGGGGCCGGCTTCCGCTTCGTGGAGCGTGGTCTTGCCCTTGGTTCCAGTATCTCCGAGCGCTGGCGAAGCGCCGCGCCTGTGCAACAGGGACAGGAGCGCCCGTCAGGCGCCGCGCAACCGCAGGAGGAGGGCCGATCCCGCGCAGCGATGATCTCCGATTCGATCAGGATCAGCGATCAATGGGAGACAAGGCCTCTTCTCACTGTAACAGGGCCGGATGCGACGCGGCGGATTGCGCTTTCCGAAAGAAACAGCCCAGGCGACCCCAGACCCACGCCGCTCGGACAAAGTTACCGGCGCACGGGGCATCAGCGCAAAACGAAGAGCATCAGCCAGCGGAACGGCCGGATATGAGTGACAAGACCCACAAAAGCACCAAACCCGCTTCCGACCGCGAAGCCTATTATGCGCGCGCCACCAGTTGGGCGCAGGACGGCCAGGAAAAGCTGCGCCAGTCGCGGCGTATAGCGTGGCTCGTTGCCGGCATCGCCTGCAGCGTCGCGCTGTTCGCGGTGATCGCGATCGCGCTGATGATGCCGCTCAAGACGGTGGTGCCCTATACGCTGCTGGTCGATCGCACGACCGGCTATGTCCAGTTGCTCAAGGGCGATGGCCGGCAGACGCTTGCGCCCGACGAAGCGCTGACAAAGTCGCTGCTCGCCCAATATGTGATCGCGCGTGAAGAGGTGGACGTGACCAGCGTCCAGGCCAATTATCGCAAGGTGGGCCTCTGGTCGGCCGACCGCGCGCGCAGCGACTATATCGCCATGATGGCGCCCACCAATCCGGCCAGCCCCTTCCAGCGCCTGCCCCGTACGACCGTGCTCTCGGTTCGTATCAAGAGCGTCTCGCCGATGGGGCCAGGCGCGGCCCAGATACGCTTCGAGACCGAGCGGCGGGACCAGGGCCAGAGTGAGGGGCCAAAGGAAGCCTGGGTCGCCATCATCCGCTACCGCTTTGTCGACGCGGCCATGTCGATGGATGACCGGCTGATCAATCCGCTGGGGTTCCAGGTCTTGCGCTATCGCCGCGACCAGGAATCGCCCGAGCCTGTTGTGGCGGTGAGCACGCCAGTGCCGCAAGTCCAGGCCGCGCCTGTGGGCGGGCTGCCGGTCCAGGCAAACATAGCCAGAGTCTCCCAGCCGTGATCCGCATGGCTGCGCCTCTACTGCTCGCCCTGCTTGCGGCGCCAGCGGCAGCGGAAGTGATCCCGCAGCCCTCGCCGGGCGATCCGCGCATCCAGACGGTCGACTATGATGGCGATCAGGTCGTGCGTCTTGGCCTTCAGACCGGCTTTACCGTGGCGATCGAGTTCGCGGCCGATGAGCGGATCGAGAATGTGGCGATAGGCGAGGCGACGGGCTGGCAGGTGACGCCCAACAAGCGGGCCGATCATCTCTTCATCAAGCCCACCGATGGCGCGATAGACACCAATCTCATCGTGTTGACCGACGCGCGGCGTTACAGCTTCCTGCTTTCGTCCGGGTCGGTCATGGGCATCAGTCCCTATATCGTGCGCTTCCGCTATGCCGGTATCGATATGGCGCCGCCGACGGTCGTGCATGACAGCCAGGCCTCCTATCGCGTCAAGGGCGCGAAAGAACTGATCCCGCAAGGCATGGCTGACGATGGCCTGGCGACCACGATCCGCTGGCCGGCGCAGGTCGCCATTCCCGCCGTCTATGCGGTAGACGAGCAGGGGGATGAGACGCTGATCAATGGCGCCATGCGCGAGGGCGCGTTCGTGGTCGATGCCATCGCGCCCCGCTTCATATTCCGCTCGGGCAAGCGCAAGGCGGTCGCCACCCGTCAGGTCGCGAAGGTCCAGCCATGAGCCAGGAGCAGGACGATCCCCGCTCGGCGCTGGACGATCGCACCATCCATCCGAAGGTTCGGATGCCATCATCCGGCCTTTCGGGCGCGGCCATTGCCGGCATATGCGCTGTCCTGGCCATCGGCCTGTTCCTGATCCTCGACGCCAACCGGCGCGGGAATGAACAAGCCGGCGCCAGGGCCGCGCCCGCCAACGCGACCATCGCCTCGCCGCAGCCACTGTCTCTGCCATTACCGCCACCAGCGCCGATCCAGTCTGGTGCCCCAATACCTGTGGCCACAACAAGTTCAGCGCCGCCAGCCCCGCCAATGGCGGAGAACCGCTTCCCTGCGCCGATGGCGCCGGCCTACATGCCGCCGATGCCATCACCGCTCGCTCCTGCGCCGACAGCTCCCCGCACCAAGGGTGAAGGAGGGGATTCCCCGCTCATCATCGATCTGGCTTCGGCCGATGGGCTGGGTAATGCCTCGGCTGCCGCTGGCGGTGCCGGTGACGACCAGGCGGTGCGGGCGAGCGTCATTCGCAATCGCTCCAGCCTGGTGCCGCAGGGATCGATGATCCGCGCCGTGCTCGAGACGCCGATCGACAGCCGGCGTCCGGGTCTGGTCCGTGCCGTCGTGTCGCGCGATGCGCGCGGGTTCGATGGCACCCGCGTCCTGATCCCGCGCGGCAGCCGGTTGATCGGCGAGGCATCGGGTGACGCGAAGGAAGGGCAGAAGCGCGTGCTGGTCACCTGGACGCGGCTCATCCGGCCCGATGGCGTGGCGATCCGCATCGGCTCGCCTGCCGCCGATGTGCTGGGCGGGGCCGGCATTCGTGGCAAGGTCAACAATCATTTCATCGAGCGGTTCGGCAATGCCGTGCTGCAGTCGGCGCTGACCATCGGCGTCAATGTCGCCTCGCGGCCAAGAAGCAACTCGGTGATCGTCGGCTTGCCCGGGCAGATTGGCGCTGCGGGGCAAAGTTTCCTTCCCAATGTCGATCCGGCGCCGACGATCAAGGTTGCATCGGGGGCCGAGATATCGGTGTTCGTGGCGCGGGACCTGGACTTCAGCGGCACGGGACTGCGGCGATGAACAAGGCACGCGCATCGAGCAAGGATGCGACAGAGCCTGTGCTCTCCGACTTTCCCTTTCTCGACGCCTATCTCGCTCCCATCTCCAGCGTGTTGGTTCAGCCCGATGTGACTGACATCTATATCAACCATCCTGGCGAGATCTGGATCGAGCGTCTGGGCGGCGGGATCGAGCGCGAGCATGTGCCGGCATTGACGGAAGCCAGCCTGTGGCGGCTGGCGCGGCAGATTGCCAGCCTCTCCCATCAGGGCATCAACCGCGAGCATCCGCTTCTCTCCGCGCGGTTGCCTGATGGCTCGCGCGTCCAGATCGTCGCGCCGCCCGCGACGCGCGGTCCGCTGGCCATGGCCATCCGCCGTCATGTCTCGGCCAATCTGACGCTTGAGGATTATGCCGCAAGCGGCGCGTTCGACGAGCCAGAGGCAGAGGCAAGAGAGACATCGCCCATTGGCCGCGACGATCGGGTGTCGATGCTCGCCGATGCGGTGCGGCAGCGCAAGACCATCCTGATCTCGGGCGGCACCTCAACGGGCAAGACGACGTTCCTCAACGCCCTCATTCGCGAGATACCGCGCGAAGAACGCCTGATCCTGATCGAGGACACGCCTGAATTGCAGGTCGATCATGCCAATATGGTGGGCCTGGTAGCGGTCAAGGGCGAGCTGGGGGAAGCCAAGGTCCACGCCGACGATCTGCTCCAGGCTTCGCTGCGTATGCGCCCGGATCGGATCATCCTGGGCGAACTGCGGGGAAGCGAGGCCTATACGTTCCTGCGCGCCATCAACACTGGCCATCCCGGTTCCATGACCACCATCCACGCTGACACGCCCGCCAAGGCGATCGAGCAACTGGCGCTGATCATCCTGCAATCGGGCACACAGCTCAACCGCAACGATATTGCCCATTATATCCGCAGCACCGTCGATCTGTTCGTCCAGCTGGAACGGCGCGGCGGAAAGCGCATCATCCGCACGATTGCCGACAGGGACGGCCTGTGACGATCACCAGCCTTGCGGCAGCGCTGCCCCTGCATAAGGGTCATAGTGTTCCGGCGGTCGCGGCGGCGGTGGGGGGATTTCGGTCTCTGCGGCAATTTCCCTGGGGACGGCTGTCCGCGAGGCCGGGGCAAGCAAGCCCGCCGCTATGACCGGTGCGCCGAAGATCAGGAAACAGCCGATAAGCGTCCGCACGCCGCGCCGCCAATCCAGCCGCCCCTCCAACAGCAGGAAGCCCACGATCGCAACTGCAAGGGTGGCGGCTATGGTCGCGGTAGAGCCAAGGAGCAGTGTCTCGATCCAGCCTATCGCTGCTAATAGTCCGGTCGATTGCATGAAGAACGTTCCTGCAAAAATGATCAGGCTCGGTCAGATGAACCAACCCATCGGCATTTGCTGGTGCCGATCAATCTCATCTGGCATCCGCGAAGCCAGGGTGCAATGGCTCGATTCATGCGTTCGCAATTTTAGACGATGTTCAACTACCTATACAGATTGGGGGTAAATTGGGGGATGAAGATCATGGCTTATTCAATCAAGGTCCTGGCAGCCATCGCAGCGGTTGCCGTTTGCACGCAGACGGCATCCGCCCAGCCATCTACTGACCAGTTCGAATATGACGCCCTTGGTCGCCTGGTTCGTGTTCAGAGGGGCGAAGGTGCGCTTAGCAAGTACAACTACGACAAAGCCGACAATCGATCGCAAGCCCAGGTTCAGCGGCAATTTGATACAAGTTGGCTGGCCACGTCCCTCAACCATCAAATAGGCTATGCCGATGCTTCGGGAGGGTGGGCTGCCGAAACTACCTCTCCCGTTTCGTTTCTGACATATGGCCCCTACACGACATCCGTTCCCGTCGGCGAGAGAGTGGCGGTTTGGCGGATCATGGTCGACGTCACCAACATTCAGACGGAAGATGAGGTCGTCACCCTGGACGTTTACGACGCGACGGCCAATGAAATATTGACATCCAGGACGGTCAAGCGAAAAGAGTTCATGGCCCCATTTTCATACCAGATTATGGAGGTTCCCTTTTCCTTCTCCTCGGCGCGCGCAGGGCACGCGATGGAGTTTCGTACATATTTTAGAGCTACATCCTATGTGAAAGTCGAACGCATCGGATATTATTGAAACGCAATGATCGGGCGGCGCAGGCTCATGCCTATGCCGCCCGATCATTGCGTTACTCCGATAGCGTCCATCGCAGGGACCAAACCCAATATGCCGGCGGAGGTGTGCTGGCTATTGAGGCCTATGCCAGATGCAGACCGTTAATGTCCGCCCGTACCCGTATGCCAAAGCGGCACGCCATAGAGCGAATAAATGACCAGATTGCCGTCGTCTTGCAAATATAGCTCGGCACCCGGCGAATTGACGCCTGCGGCCCATAGCGGTCCAGATGGGCCGTAAACCACGAAGTTCCCATCATTCTGGAAATAGGCTTGGTTGCCGGCGCCATAGGTGCCCGGCGCCACCCAAAGGGCCTGTGATCCAAAGTAAAGAACGAGGTTTCCATCGCCTTGCATCGCCAGTTTGAAGCGGCCATCGGGAGACAGGATGAATTGATTGACCTGAAGGTTTTTGATCACATTCCGGCCAGAAAAATTCTGCCGATTGTCCGCTGCGTCATATTGATAGGTGTTGAGGTTGCCCGCATTCGGCCCCGTCTCGCGATAGGATTTGGTCAACCGGCCCAAAGCATCATAGGCATAATGCTGCTTTTCCTGGGCCACCGCCGGTGCCGCCAGCATCGCGACAAGCGACAAAGTTATTAAATGCGCATGATCCCCCCAAATCGACTAGTCGCCTGATATTTTCGAAAATCCTCCATCAAAGCAAGATGCGGTTCCTGATCATCGGTGATTTTGCGAAACCGATGCAGGCCGATCGACGGGAATCTGGAAAAAGATACTCAGGCCGGTGGAGCTGAGGATCAGTGTCTCGATCCAGCCTATCGCTGCTAATAGTCCGGTCGATTGCATGAAGGGCGTTCCTGCGAAAATGATCGAGACCGGTCAGACAAATCGGTCAACCCTGGCTGGTACCGGTGCCAGCCAATCTCACTTGGCATCCGCGAAGCCCGGGTGCAATGGCTCTGACGACCATCCAAAAACGATGTGTGGACTTACCTTATAGCGCCGCGCCCATAGGGCGTGGCGCCGACGCCAACGCAGGCTTGAGTACCAGCCACAATGCCGGGCGAAGCGATCTGGTCACCATGGTTGACATTCCTTTCTTGGGCAGCACCGCCAGCGAGTCGGCCACAACCAAGGTACAATCTTGGGTTCAGATCAACCTGCCCATATGCATCCGCCCAGAGGAACTCGCTCCCACACCATTGTGCGCATTGGGAATTTCAGAAACTTATAGAAACCATCAAGAAACATATTGTCATTTTTCGATTTACATGGTGGTAGTGTCGGTCGTGTAGAAGCGGCAATAAGTGGGGCATATGCGCAAGGTGCAGCCTATTATATTTGCGTTTGGCCTGTTCTGGGTCGGAAGCGCGATCGCATCTGAAACGGTCACCTACCAATATGACGCGAAGGGGCGATTGGTGAAGCTTGTCCGAACCGGCACGGTCAATAATGGCGTGACGACCGAATATACCCACGACAAAGCGGATAACCGCATCAACGCGAAGACGACGGGCGCGCCCTGATCCTGAGGCGCCCCGCTTCACTTCATTCTCTTATGGCGGAACAGATATATGACGACCTCCCGTCAGGTTGCGCGTTATCGCGCGCGCCGCACGCTTCTTGGACTTGGTACCATTCTTTGCTCGGGGCTGGTTTCGCCTGTTTGGGGGCAAGTCGCCTCTACTCCTCCCGTCCGTACCTCCATTGATGGCAACGGCGTCGATCTGTTCCTGGGCACGATGAATGTAGACGGTCCTGTGCTGACCGCCGGAGGAAACGGAACCCAAGGACTGATCTGGCGAAAATTCAACCATGGCGGCGGCTGGGGCGATAATCTCGTTGCAACGCTGAACGTCAGTGGAAACACCGCTTATGTCAGCTTTGGCGCCACATCGGATCGCTTCACCATTTCAGGATCGACCTATACCCCGACCGAAGGCAATGGCGCATCGCTCTCGCTGAGCGGCTCGGTTTATACTTATACCATGAACGACGGCACGGTCGTTCATTTTAGTACGACCCGAGTCGGAGCCTATCCCTATGCGACGAATGCCGCTGTCGTATCGGACGTTACTCGCCCTTCGGGAGAAACGATTACTTATGCTTATACAGGTGTGCAATATTGCACCTCAGTAAAGCCAAGTTCATCAGGCACGATCTGTCTCGTTAAGAAAACTGCCTACAAGATAAGTTCCGTTACCAATAACTCCGGCTATATCGTGGCTTTTGGTTATCCTGCCATCGATCCGCCAGAGATGGACCAGGTTACTCCTGCATCCTATTTCGACGCTTGGGGAACGATCACCAGCGCCGTGATGTCGAATACCAAAATCTCTGGCAGCAGCGCGCGTTCCCAGTCTTTTAGTTCCACTACGAGTGGCGGCAACAGCTATTACAATATCACCGATGCCATGAGCCGGACGACCAGTTATCGCATGACTGGTACAAACGTAACGGGAATCACGCGGCCTGGTAGTGGCAGCGAAGATATCACAGTGACTTATGACGGATCGAACCGGGTATCGAGCGTCAAGACAGCGGCGGGCACGACCAGCTATGGATATGCCGACGCCGGCAGCAGCCGGACGACGACCGTCACCGACCCGCTCAACCACGTCAGCACCTATGTGTTCGACATTGCTTCGCAACGAATGACTTCGGCAACCGATGCGACGAGCAAGACGAGCAGTTGGCAATATGATGGCAATGGGCGTGTCACTCAGGCCACGGCTCCCGAAGGCAATTACACGCAATATAGCTATGACGGCTATGGCAACGTTACCCAGACTACATCCGTTGCCAAGTCAGGAAGCGGTCTTGCGAATCTGTCCACATCAGCATCCTATCCCTGTTCGAGCACGGCGACCTGCGACAAGCCGCAATGGACCAAGGACGCCAAAGGCAACCAGACCGACTACGCCTATAATCTGACCACAGGCACCCTCAGCGCCATCACGGCTCCTGCCGATGCCGCTGGCAGACGCCCAACCACGACCTATAGCTATACCGCCGTCAATGGCGTGCAGATGGTAACAGGCAGTTCGATCTGCGGGACTGCCGCTTCTTGCACTGGCACAGCCAATGAGCGCAAGGCCAGCATAGCCTATAACGCCAATGGCTTGCCCACGACGATCACTGTGCAGGCCGGGGATGGATCGGTCATATCATCCATTACCAACGCCTATGACGATGTCGGCAACGTCATCAGCGTGGATGGCCCGCTGGCAGGCAGCGACGACATCGTCACCTATCGTTATGATGCCAATCGTGAACGGATCGGTATCGTGTCCGCTGATCCCGATGGCGGGGGTGCGCTCAAGCGCCGTGCGGTGCGGAACAGCTATGATGCGAAAGGTCGTCTGACGCTTGTGCAAACCGGTACCGTCACGGACGCAAGCGATACCGCATGGAATAATTTCGCGGAAAGTTATCGCCTTACCAAAGTCTATGACGCGGTCGACCGCATCTATCGGCAGACCATCTGGTCGAATGGCGTTGATTATGCTGTGGCCGACTATGTGTATGATGGCGCGAGCCGCCTATCCTGTTCGATCAGATATATGGATCCAGCACAATGGGGACCACAGGCCACGAGTTGCGCGCCGCTGCAAACCAATGGACCCAAAGGCCCGGATCGCGTCGTAAAATATAGCTATGACAATGCCAATCGTCTGCTCAAGACGACCAATGGCTATGGTTTGGCCGAGCAGTCGGACGATGTGACGGTCGCCTATACCAACAACGGCCAACAGCAGAGCGTGACCGACGCCAATGGCAATGTCACGACCTATGGCTATGATGGCTTCGATCGCCTTTCCTCCACGACCTATCCGGGGGGCAGTTATGAGCAACTGGGATACGACGCTAACGGCAATGTAACCTCGCGCCGCCTGCGCGATGGGCAGATCATCAACTATGGCTACGACGCGCTCGATCGTATGACGTCGATCGATCGGCCTGCCGGCGAATATGACACCAATATCGCCTATGACCTCTGGGGTGACGTGAACACCGTCAGCCGTCCGGCCGACGGCGTCACGCAAACATTTGCCTACGACGCCTTGGGGCGGGTGCTGAGCGAAGGGCAACCCTTCGGGGCGATGAGCTATCAATATGATGGCGCTGGTCACCGCACGCGGGCGACGTGGCAGGACGGCTTCTATGTGAACTATAGCTATCTTGTAACCGGCGAGATGAGCGCGATCCTCGACAGCGGGAACAATGTACTGGTGACCTTCGGCTATGACGATCTGGGCCGGCGGACCAGCCTGTCCCGCGCCAACGGGACGACGACCAGTTACAGCTATGATCCTGCCTCACGCCAGTCGCAACTGGTGCAGGACCTGGCGGGCACCGGGCAGGATCAGACCCTGACCTTCGGCTATAATCCGGCAAACCAGATCAGCAGTCGAACCGCATCCAACGACACCTATGCCTGGAACGGGGTCTATAACATCAACCGCGCCTATACGGTGAATGGTCTCAATCAATATACAAGCGCGGGAGCAGCGAGCTTCAGCTATGACACACGCGGAAACCTGACGGGCGACGGCACGACGAGCTTCGGCTATACCGTCGACAACATGCTCAAGACCGCGAGCAACGGGGTAAGCCTCTATTATGATGCGCTAGGCCGCCTGTCGGAATATGACACGACCGTCTCGACGCGGATGATGTATGATGGCGCCAATCTTGCTGCGGAGATCGCCAACCCGTCAGGCGCTGTGCTCCGTCGCTATGTCTATGGCCCCAACAGTGACGAACCCCTGATCTGGTATGAAGGTTCGGGTACGGGGGATCGGCGCTGGCTGCATGCCGACGAGCGCGGCTCTATCATCGCCGTCACCAATGACAGCGGCAGCGCTATCGCCATCAACAGCTATGATGAATATGGCATCCCCAAGGCCGGAAACCTCGGCCGCTTCCAGTACACAGGCCAGAAATGGCTCGCTGAACTGGGCCTCTATGACTATAAGGCCCGCATGTACTCGCCCACCCTCGGACGGTTCATGCAGACCGATCCCATCGGATATGGCGATGGGATCAACTGGTATAACTACGCCAAATCCGATCCGGTGAATGGGAGTGATCCCAGTGGGCTTTTTGAAGCCGGCTATGCTGATATCGTGGTCACTGGATCTAGAGGCGGTGGCGGAAATAGCGGAAATATTGGCCGAGGTAATATAGGCGGTATCAACCCCATTCCGCGCAATTACGGCGATGATGACGCGAACATTACCGTTACTGCTCAACCGAAGCCAAAGCGAAAGCCAAAGCCAACACCAGGAAAAGGAATGCCGCAAAATATGGTGGATGATCCAGGTTGCGCGGGAGCCTTGCGCGAGGAAGGTCAGATTGACTATGAAGCGACGGTTAGCACGCTGATTGTCGGTGGTGGTATTACAGGGTCATTCGGCACTTTCCGAAATGCCAAGACCGGAACGGCAGGCAGTTTCTACTCGCTTGGCGGCGGTGGTGGAGCGGAACTGGGCGTCACGCAGGTATCGGGCACTGCTAGAAGCTTGGCTCTCCTGAACGGTGGCGGCGTGTCACTCAACGTTGGCGTGGGATTGTTCAGCTATTCTGCAAACGCCTCTCTCGGCAAGAAGAGTGTCACAACAGCCGGTGACGCTTCTGGGTATGGAGCCGGGGGGCTGGCTCTCGGTGTATCTGGAACTATGACTGGGACCAAACTCTATGGATGCAAGGTCAAAGGCAGATGAAGGGCAAGAAGGCTTACTTGTGGGCGTTACTGATATGCCTAGCGCCGTTCCTCGCATTCTTTCTCTGGAACGATAATACTCCGAACGGTGCAGAGATTGATGACAAGCGACCATTTTTAGGTTGCTACACTTATCGCGATCAAATTGTTGTCAGGCTTGAAAACGATAAGATGTTGGATGACGCTGGTAACACTATATCGCAGGTGAGGAGAATGCTGCATTTAAAGCGAGATGAAGTAGTGAATACGGTAGGCGAACTGTTCTTTGATCCCGCGAAGGGCGCTGTAGACGCGGGAGAGAGAAAGACGGGGTTCTTCTACACATTCCAGAAGCGAGGAGGATCGGTCTCCCTGCTACTGCCTGATAGGGATGGCAAGGTTCATGAGTTAAATCGAGCGGAATGTCCAAGATAGCGGCTTTCGGTAAGTCGCAAAAGGATGATGGCATAGATTGGGGATGTGTGGGGTCCGCCGCCAAGAAGAACGCAATATCACTAGAGACTGTTATGAACCTGCGACGATAGTGATGGCCTGCTTCATCATAAGGTAGGCGAAAGCGATGACATCAAGTCCTGCGAGTGTTTCGGCATAGCGTTCATAGTCTTTGACGAGGCGGCGGAAGCGCGCCGCTCAAGCGAATGACCGCTCGACTACCCAGGGGCGCGGCAAGAGGACGAAGCTGCGCTTGGCCTCGGGCAGTTTGACGACTTCCAGCGAGATGCCATGTTTGGCTGCGGCATTGGCGGCCCGCTCACCGGCATAGCCCTGGTCGACCCAGGCGATCTCGACATGGTCGTCGGTGACGGCCTGCACGGTGTGCGCGAGCCGTTCCACTTCACCGCGATCCTCGGCGCTGGCAGGCGCTACATGGAGCGCAAGCGGTTGAGGCTAAGGCTCGCGCCGCTGCTGTTGGTCACAGCGATGATGCTGCCGCGCTCATCGGCGTGCAGCCAACGGCGATCGGTCGTGCCAGACCCCTCGTACCGACGGCATGCTGCTATTTCGGGTTGACGCCTTTCTGGCAAAACTGATTGACTAGGCTCGTTCTGACGCCTGCACTCTTTTCGATTGCTTCCTCCAATCGTCTTCGTTCATCATTATAATTGCAAATATCGTAATTTCCATTACGCCTTACCGCGTCAACGTAAGTAATAATGTACGAATAATTTTTGAACATCCGTGATGAATTGATATCATTTATGAGCAGATCAATTGCCGTTTTTCCTCTCGATCCCACCTCATTTAGAAGTGATTCATCCGACGGGCTGTAGTAATTTATCAATAATTTATTGAGATGATAAACTTCACGATCAGAGAGTTCCTTTGCGTTATCTTTCCAACTATCTCTTGACTGGCAGAAAAAACTTTCTTGTTTACATAAATCTGGCTTCGAGCAGGCGGAAGCGGTGGTGATCAGCATGGCCGCGATAACTGCTATAATCCTCACGGGCACATTCCTGCTTTCTGTGAATTCATCTGCGCAGCGTAAAGTTTTGCCGTAGCTTCAAGCATATTGCCGTCATAATTTCCGGCTCCGCTGAGCCAGCCCATTGCAGACGACATCCCATAATCATAATAGAACCGCGACGATCCTAACAAAGAAAACTGAGCAGTATGAGCGATTTCTTCAAATCCACCTGCAGATCCAAAATTTGCAAACTCGTTGAAATAGCGCGGCTGAACATAAATGGTGCTGCCCTGTGTTACTGCTCGATTCGTAGAAGAATTGAATGCTTTCTTCGTGAAGAAGCCAGCATTATCGTCGAGGCCAGAAACGAATTTCACATCGTTGAGGTGAGAGCTCGGCAATCCGCGTTTGGAAAGTTCATTCGCGAGAAATGATTTCTGACAATCATTTAATTTTTGCGTCGCGGGAAGGGAGCCACCCCCACCTGGCTCTGCTCCACCGATATTTCCACCCCCTCCGGGTCTAATCACCGGATTGCCTGGAGCAGATGGAGGGGCAGGTCTCTGTCCTGTAACAACGCCTACTACGGGACCCAGGTTTTCATCCTTCTCATTTGGTGTCGGATTTCTGGGTTGCCTGTAATTGCTGCCCCGTATTCTTTTTCCACCTTCCAGCCCGCTAGGGTCGGTACTGTTTACAGGATCATTACCGACATAGGCATAGATGTTCATGCCATCGGCATAGCCGATGGGGTCGGTCTGGAGGAACCTGCCGAGGGTGGGGGAGTAGATGCGGGCCTTGTAATAATACATGTTGAGGCCCGACAGCCAGGCTTGGCCGGTATATTGGAACCGGCCCAGATTGGTGGAGGCAGGAATGCCATATTCATCATAGCGGTTGAGGCCAAGGCTCGCGCCGCTGCTGTTGGTCACAGCGATGATGCTGCCGCGCTCATCGGCGTGCAGCCAACGGCGATCGGCCGTGCCCGACCCCTCATACCAGACGACCGGCTCATCTGCGCCGGGACCATAGACATAACGGCGTGTGATCGCACCGGAGGGATTGGCCACTTCCGCTGCCATATGCCCACCATCATAGGTGAAGCGCGTCGAGACGCTGGTGTTATATTCGTGCAAACGGCCCAACGGGTCATAGTGGAGCGTGACCCCGCCCGTCGCTGAGTTCAACCGGTTCTCAGAGCCATAGCTATAGCTGTTGGTGCCATCACCCGTCAGGTTGCCACGCCCGTCATAGCTGAAGCTGGCGGCGCCGGCCGTAGCATATTGGTTACGGCCGTTGCTCGCATAGGGGCGCGTGACATTCACATGGCCGGTCCAGGCATAGCTGTCGTTGCTGCGCGTCGTCTGCTTGAGCTGATTGGCCGGATTATAGCCAAAGCCCAGTGTGAGGTCCTGCGCCGTGCCCGCCAGGTTCTGCGTCATCGACGAGAGGCGCGAGATCGCGTCGGGCGTGTAGCTGGCGCTGGTGCCGTTGCCAAACGCCGTGCCGGTCCGGAAGCCCAGGTCATTATAGCTGTAGGTCGCCAGCACGCCAATGCCTGAGGTCGCCCCATTCTCGCGGATCCTGGTCATGGCGCCCATCATGTCATAATCATAATTGACATAGAAGCCGTCATTCCAGGTCGCCTTGGTCCGACGTCCGGCAAGGTCATATTCGTACGTCATCGATCCGAACGTTTGCCCCTCGGTGATGAGCCGGCCCAGAGCGTCATAGCCGTTGGTGAGGGTCACTCCGTCAGCGGGCCTTTGCATCAGCGTGGTGCGACCAAGAAGGTCATAGCCGTAGTTCACGTCCGCTTCGGTTCCGGGGAGGTTCTTCAGCGTCACCCGATTGAGATTATCATAGGTGTAGCCGATATTCTGCCCATCGCGCAGGCGCGTGTTGGTGACATTGCTGTTAGCGTCATAGGTCAGCTGGACATAGTCGGTGGTCGAGCTGGTTCCGGCACCCTTCGCGCTATTGGGATAGCGCGTCTTCACCAGCCGGTCGAAGCCGTCATATTCATAGGTGGTCAGATTGTTCTCACCATCCCTGTCCGTGAGTTGCTGGCCATTGTTGCCGTAGGTCGCGGCCCATGTGGTGGCCGCTGCGGCGGTGCCAACACCCTCCTCGACGCTCGTTGCCCGACCAACGGCATCATAGTTGGTCCTGACCACGCGGTCGGAGCCATTGGGACCGGTCGTCTGCAGCGGCGTGCAACTGCTGGCCTGCGGCCCCCAATTGGCAGGGTTCATATATGTCACCGAACAGGACGGACGACCCAGCGCGTCATAGATATAATCCGCAACCGCATAGTCCACGCCATTGGACCAGATCGTCTGGCGGTTCATCCGGCCGTTGCCGTCATAGACGTTCGTAAGACGGTAGCTTTCCGCAAAATTATTCCAGGCCGTGTCTCCCTGATCGGTGACGTTGCCGGTCTGGACTAAAGTCACCTGGCCGTCCCCATTATAGCTTATGCGCTGCGCAAGGGGCTTGCGAGACCCCACGCCATCGGGATCAGGCGTAATGACACCGACTATCTGGCGCGCCGCGTCATAGCGATAGCGCGTCGTGTCCGCGCTCCCCGCCAGAGGCCCATCTACCGTCAGGCGATTGCCAATGGCATCATAGCTATAAGCCGTCGTCGCCGTCAGCGCGCCATTACCCGAACCAGATGATACACTCAAAGGCAAAAGGTTGGTGCTGCTGCTGGCCGAACCGCCTTGATAGGCTATGACTGTCTTCGTCTCATCCCCTGTCCCCGTGCAACTGGCCGTCGTCGCGCAGGCGGAAACAGATGTCAGCCGATAGATTGCGGAGCCGGCCGTGATCGCATTGGATCCGTTTTTATACCATGCGCTGGCGCTGCCATAGCTGTAGCGCGTTTGCGGCCTGACGGCACCGCCACTGGGGGCGGGCGATGTCACCGACAATAGACCGCCATGGGTCGCATCATAGGCATAGTTGGTAACCTGGCCCCTGGCGTCCGTCGTGGTTTCCGGCTGGTTGCAGATTTTGGGATTGGTGCAGCTTGCCGGATAGCTGGCGGAAGTGACGATATTGGCGAGCCCGGAACCCGATTTGGCGACCTGCGTGGTCGTCAGGATATTGCCGCGTGCATCATAGGCATAGCTGACATAATTCCCTTCGGGTTGCGTGATCCTCGTCAGACGGCCATTGCCGTCATATTGGAAGGACGTCAGTTTCCCCAGTTCATCCTGCACCGACTGCGGGCGACCGATGTTCAGGTCGGACGTGACCGTACGGGTATGCGAAAGGCTGTCCGTACGCACTGTCGTCGCGGTGGTGCCCGATACGGTGCGATTATAGGCCCATGTGACCGCTCCATCGCTGAGCGAAGTGACACCATTGGTCCCATAGGCAATGGTCACATTGTCGGAACTCTTGGCCGGCGACTTGATGCCGGTCAGCTTGCCCGCAGAGGTGGTGAAACGCCAGACGCGCCCACCCGGATCGGTAATGCTCAACTGGTCCGAGACGGAATGATCATATGTGGCGGTGGGCCAGCTTTGTGTCAGGCTCGTGCAATCAAACGCATCCGGATCGCAAGAGTCGACGGCCCTGTTGATGAACTTGATCCATTGCCGCCTGATCCAATTGGGCCGAGCGGCTATGCTGGTGCTGTCCGACAGATAGCGGATCTTCATCATATAGCCGCGATTGTCATGGACCGTTTTCAGGCGATAGGACACCCGGATCGATTGACATTCCTCCCCGCCGGTACAGATGGAGGTTACGTCCCACACCAGATTTATTTTGTAGCCGTTGGGCCGGGTGATCGTATCGGGAAGGCCGCAGGCCATCATTCCACCCGAAGACTGGCACCCCCCATCTCCTACGAGGGTTACGGAGGGCGTGAGTGGATCATACGGAACATTATATGTGATGATAGTGCCGTCTGATGCGGTAAACGTATAGAAGGTGTTGCTGCCATCCACGCTCAAGGTTGCGCCATTGGCTTTCGCATTGACGAAAGTCGTGCCGCTAAGAGTGAAGCGTTCCGATATATTGCCGAAGACGACACGCACATCTCCCCCCATGCGAATGAGCGTGCCGCTCCAATTGTCGCTCCAGCCCGCCTCACCCCAGTAGCGAACCATGGCAAGCGCTTCATCGCCTTCCCCGATCGAACCTTCGGTCATGGAGAAGTTGTAGCTGCCCTTGACCGAATCGACGCCATTTTCGTCGACCGAGAGCCACGCGGGCGGTGCCGTGCCGAGGCTTTGCGCGACGGCCGGCACGGAAACGGAAGCGAGAATGGCTGAAATGGCCAGCAGCGCGCTACGCGCACGCATCGGCCCACGCTCGACCTGGATCGAGTTCGTCATGATGGTCCCCTGTTGGCAGGCGTGATGGAAAAGCGACCGTCTATTGCGGGTCAGGCTAGCTGGGTGCGCCCGTCACTTTGACGCTGGAGCGATTGTCGGCCTTGTCGATGACATATTCGGTCGTGATGCCGTTGTTGACCGTGCCTGAGCGCTCGACCTTTATGACCTGGCCCCGTGCGTCATAGGTGTAGGTGATGGTTTCGTTGGCGTGCGCCACTATGGGCGCGCAGCAGGCTACGACAAGCACAAGCGATTTCACCAGCTTCATGATTTTCCCCCGTTTCACTACGCAACCTAAGCAGTTCGGCCAGCCGATGACAAGATATCGGACTTTCAAACAATGTTTGTCATAAATTGGCCGACGCTCCTCGCTGGTTCCTGCGGGCGGATATAGCCTTTCAAGAGAGCGATGGCCTGCCAGTCTTCCGGGTTCCCAGCTCGCATCAGGCGGGCGCCCGCGTCCCACATCATCGGCGCGCCGATGATGTGGGCCGTCACAAACCTTCCCGACCTTCACGCGGCAGGTGGAATCACGCAGCCTACCAAACTCCCATCGTGCGGCTATACGCATCCCCCTGAAAACTCGCTTATTCCCCCGCCTCGCCTGCGCACTTTTCGTGTCGGTTTTGATGCACCAGTCGAAAGGGCAGTGACGCGGCACAGGCTGGGGGCCGCATGGCGATTTGCAGCTCCCGTGCGCTGATGCATTTTGATGCACCTGTGATGTGAGCCCCTGGCACTGGACCAGCGGGCCGCCTTTCAGGCACACCAAAGCCTCTTGCGCCCGTTGGGGAGCAATCGCGCCGCCAAGGGCGGTGCGTTCCACCTCTCCACCGGAGGGGATTTGTGGGAGGAATATCGCTTATGAGCCTGGGTCCTCTGACCTGCGCACGGCGAAGCCGTTCCTTCTATATATCCATGCCAGGATTCTGGCTGCTGGATGAACTCGCGTTACTTTCCAGCAAAAGCCCCATGCGGCCGAGGGTTGCGGCAAGCGTTTCGTCGTCGATCATCGCGTGCATACGCCGGTTGGCCGGCAGAGATGCCAACATGGCCTCCGTCTCTTGCGCAACCGTCTCGCGGCGATGGGCATCATCGACCGGCGCTGGCCCCTTGCCAACGATCCGCTCGACCATCCGCCGTGCCGCTGCCGGGAGACAGAAGCGATAAGCATTGGTGATCTGGCGCACCTGCGGTCCAAAGCCCTCATTGCCGGTCGGCTCGGTCCTGCGGATCCATTCCAGGAAGCCATGCTCTCTCAATCGGGCCATGGCCTGGACGATCGCGGCCCGGGATCGGCGCAGCTGCCGCATCAGATAATCGATCGAGGGCTCGAGCCTGCCGGTCTTGTAGTCGACGATGCGGTAAAGCTCGCGCAGCAGTTCCAGCGCGATATGACCAAGTGGCCCATTGCGCTTGCCTGCCTGTTTGCGCTGGCGATCATAGGCCTCGGCCGCCCGGATATGTGCCCATTTGTCCTTTGGGTTCACCGGCCGCCAGAAGCGGCCCTCGCGCGCCCCGGCATGATAGCTGTTGCGGCGAACGGGCTGAAAGGTCCGCCGCGCCTTGTGCTCGATACCCGTGGCGATCTCGAAAAGGGAGCGCGCGCTCATGCGGCGCCTCCTTCAGCCCAACTGCCCCTTAGCGGCGTGGACCTTCCAGCAGCGCCATGGCCGGCGGCATATCCTTCATCAACAGGTCCGCCCACTCCTGCACGATCTCGCGCCGTCGCGGCATATAGGCAGCCCGGTTGTAGCTCGCTTCCACACCCTCGGGAATGTGCGCCAGCATCAGGTCGATGATCGCCCGGTCCCCTGCAAGGCCCTGCGCCTGCGCCCGCTCGTTCATGATCGTGGAGAAGGTTGAGCGCCACCCATGCGGCACATGTCGCCCATGGGAGACAAGACGGTTGTAGAGATAGCCGACCGCATTCTCGCTGATTGGCCGATGTACATGGCGCTGGCTGGGAAAGACGAGGCGACTGTAGGGTGCAAAGGCACGCGCGGCTTCCAGCACGTCCTTCGCTTGTTTCGAAAGCGGCAGCATGAAATCGAAGCGCGGATCGATCTTGCGGTCGAGCTTGAGCTTCATCCGTGCAGCCGGGATCCGCCACACCGGTTCGTCCGGGTCCAGCCCTTCCAGCTCCGACCACATTGTCGTTCGCAGGACGCCTTGCCGCAAAGCAGTGAGCGCCAGCATGCGGGACGCGAGCTTGGTCATAGGATGGGCGGGTGCGGCCTCCACCTGCCGCAGCAGCGCGCGGGCTTCCTCTAGCGTGGCGAGTGCGGGCTGCCGTCCCTTGATCAGCGGCTTCAGCGCAGCCCTGATCGGGGCTGCCGGATCGGCATCGGCAAGGCCGGATGCAATGGCATAGGCATAAACGGCCGAGATCCTCTGCCGCACCCTTCTTGCCGTTTCGATGGAAGGCCGGTCCTCGATCGCCCGAATCACCTCCAGCACCATGGGCGAGGTAATGCCCTTGATCGGCAGGGCGCCGATCTTCGGGAACACATCCTGCTCCAGGCTTTTGATCACATCGGCCGCATGGCGCGGCACCCAGCCGCCCAGCTGCTGGCCGTGCCATTCGCGGGCAACCGCCTCGAAGGTCGCTTCCGCTTCCTCCAGCCGTATCGCAGCCAGCTGCTTGGCCTGCAGCGCCGGATCGATACCGCTCCTGAGCAGGCGCGCGCCATTCTCCCGCGCTTCGCGGGCGGCGCTCAGGTTCATGTCGGGATAGCTGCCCAGCACCAGCCGCTTTTCCTTGCCGGCAAAGCGGTACTTCCAGCGCCAGGAACGAAAGCCGGTCCTGGTAACGAACAGGTAGAGACCGTGAGCATCGGAGAGCTTGTAGTCCTTCTCCCCTGCTTTGGCCTTGCGGCATTGCAGGTCGGTCAGCATCCGGTGCCCCCATAACTGCAAATTGATGCCCCCACAGTGCCCCCGAATCGTTCAAGCTTTCACGAGAACATATGAGATACAGGGAGATCGCAGACGCGCAACAAATAACGCATTTCTGCGTACTTTGAGATGATGTGAAGTTATCGGAGAAGAATACTTGGCGGAGCGGGAGGGATTCGAACCCTCGATACGCTTTTGACGTATACTCACTTTCCAGGCGAGCGCCTTCGACCACTCGGCCACCGCTCCGCATTGCTCTGGAAGTGCGGCTCCCTATCGTGCGTCGTCCGGCTAGGCAAGGGGCATTGGACAGTGCTCCTTTACTTTATCCCGCTATCCCTGTTTGATCGCGATATGACCCATCGCTTTTGCGCCGCGCTGCTTGCCGTTCTGACCGCTGCTCCTGCCATCGCCGCCGATCCGCCCGCCACGCCGGCGGCTGTCGTGGCGCAGGCGCCGGCTGCGGCCTGGCGCGCCATCCCCGCCGATGCACTGCTGGTCATGACCATCGAAGGCGGCAAGCGGGTGGTCATCCAGCTCGCGCCGGCCTTCTCGCCGCGGCACGTCGCCAATATCCAGGCGCTGGCAAGGGCGCATTGGTGGGACGGCACCAGCATCAACCGGGTGCAGGATAATTATGTCGTGCAATGGGGTGACGCGACCGAGAAGAAGTCGATGCCACCGGGCCTGACCGCCACCAGCCCGCTCGATTATGCTGTACCGCTGGCCAATCGGCGGTTGCAGGTCACGCCTTTGCCCTATGCCGATCCCTATGCGCCCACGACCGGCTATGTCGGTGGCTGGCCGGTGGCGATGGATGGGACGTCGGCCTGGCTGCCGCATTGCTACGGCTATGTCGGGGTCGGCCGCAACCTCTCGCCCGACGCCGGGACCGGGGCAGAGCTATATGCCGTGATCGGCCAGGCGCCGCGCCAGCTCGACCGCAATATCGCCGTGGTCGGCCGGGTGATCGATGGCATGGCAAATCTTTCCAGCCTGCCGCGTGGTTCGGGCGAACTGGGCTTTTATACGGCGCAGGAGCATCAGGTGCCGATCCTTTCCATCCGCTTGGCCAGCGACCTGCCTGATGCGGAACGGCCGCGCTTCCAGGAGATGGATGTCGCCTCACGGAGCTTTGCCGACTATCTGCGCCTGCGCGCCAACCGGAAGGATGATTTTTATGATCGTCCGGCCGGCGGCGTCGACCTTTGTAACGCGCCGGTGCCGGTCAGGGCTGCGCCTTAAGCCCACGCAAGCGGTAGCCGCGCCAGTCGCGGATGCGACGGATGGCGAAGCTGGTGCGGATCGCCGATACGCCCGGCAGGCGGGCGAGGCAGTCGCGGTGGATGTCGTCGAACCCTTTAAGGTCGGCGGCGGCGACACGGAGCAGATAGTCGGCATGGCCCGCCATCAGATGGCATTCCAATATTTCGGGGAAGTCTGCGGCCGCCGCTTCGAACCGGTCCATCGCCTCGCGGCTCTGGCTGGTGAGCGAGATTTCGACGAAGGCGTGGAGGTCCAAGCCGAGCACTACCGGATTGAGGCGGGCGGCATAGCCCGCGATCACGCCGCCATCCTCCAGCGCCTTGACCCGGCGATGGCAGGCGGAGGGCGAAAGGCCGATCAGTTCGCTCAATTCCTGCATGGAACGCTGTGAGTCGGCCTGGAGCGCTTCCATGATCGCAACATCGAACCTATCCATGCAATGAAATTCCGTAAAAGAGGTTTTGTTCGGGATATCATCCTGCCTGTCTCTGTCAAAGGTTCAAAATCAGGGAACATTCGCTGACCGACCCGCGCTATGTTCGGGACACAGCGGCGTGACCCTGTCCGCCCTTTGCTTCTGGAGAGACATGATGATCGTCGGCACCGTCAAAGAGATCAAGAATCACGAATATCGCGTCGGCCTGACGCCTGAGAGCGTGCATGAACTGACCGCGCACGGTCATCGCGTGCTGGTGGAAACCGGCGCGGGCGAGGGCATCGGCGCCAGCGACGCGCTCTATGAGAAGGCAGGCGCCGAGATTATCGCCACTGCCGCCGACATCTTCGCCACTGCCGAGATGATCGTGAAGGTGAAGGAGCCGCAGCCGCAAGAACGCGCCATGCTGCGCCCCGGCCAGATCCTCTACACCTATCTGCACCTTGCGCCCGATCCGGAGCAGACCCGTGACCTGATCGCCAGCGGGGCGACCTGCATCGCTTATGAAACCGTGACTGACGCGTCGGGCGGCCTGCCGCTGCTCAAGCCGATGAGCCAGGTTGCCGGCCGCATGTCGATCCAGGCCGGCGCGACCGCGCTGGAGAAGGCGCATGGCGGCCGCGGCGTATTGCTGGGCGGCGTGCCGGGCGTGCTGCCGGCCAAGGTTGTGGTGATCGGCGGCGGTGTCGTCGGCTTCAACGCGGCGCAGATGGCGGCGGGCCTGGGCGCCGACGTCACCATCCTCGACCGCAGCCCCGAAGTGCTGGAAAAGCTGGGCATGTATTTCGAGGCGCGGGCCAAGACCCGCTTCTCCAACCGTGCGAACCTTGCCGAATGCGTGGCCGAGGCGGACCTGGTGATTGGCGCGGTGTTGATCCCCGGGGCCGCCGCACCCAAGCTGGTCAGCGCGGAAATGCTCAAGACCATGAAGAAGGGTGCGGTTCTGGTCGATGTCGCGATCGACCAGGGCGGCTGCTTTGAAACCAGCCACGCCACCACCCATGCCGAGCCGACCTATGTGGTCGATGGCGTCGTCCATTATTGCGTCGCCAACATGCCCGGCGCGGTCGCGCGCACCAGCACCTATGCGCTCAACAATGTGACGCTGCCCCATGCCCTGCGCATCGCCGAGTTGGGCTGGAAGGATGCGCTGCGCCGCGATCCGCACCTGCGCGCCGGCCTCAACATCTGGGACGGCAAGGTGACGTATCAGGCGGTGGCAGAGGACCTGGGCTTGCCCTATACTCCGGTGGAAGACGCGATCGCCTGATCCCGGCGTCTCCGGCCGGCCCGAACAAAGTGGCGCCAGCCCCCTTGGGGTTGGCGCCGTTTATTTTTCCGGTGTCGCCAGCCCTGCATTTCCGTACATTGTTTCTCGTTTGCATCCGACCATGGAAGAAGGGCTTGCGGGTTCCCATCCCTCGTTCGTCTAGCCGGGCAGGGGGACATGACCACATGCCCCCCATGCATCCTGGTTTCGCCGAAGAGAGGCATGGTTTAACGTCATGGTCGATATCTCCACATTCGCCGCCTTGATCCGTAGAGGCGATCGCACCAACATGCGCGCTGACCACATTGGGCAGAAAGGGGCGCGGTGATGCAGGGCGATATCATGACCTGGCTGGTTCCACTTGTCGCCATGCTCGGCGCGGGCCTCATCGCTGGTTTCGCGGCGGGCATTTTTGGCATCGGCGGCGGCTTCGTCGTCGTGCCAGCTCTGCTGGTGGTGCTGCCGTTGCTGGGGGGCACACATGACGCCATCGCTCACGTCGCCATCGGCACGTCGGCGGCTACCATCATCGTCACCTCGATCCGCTCCCTGCTGGCCCATGCCAAGCGCGGGGCAGTGGAATTTGAGGTGCTCAAGGCGTGGGCGCCCTGGATCGTGCTGGGCTGCGGCGCGGGCGTGCTGCTTGCCGGCCATGTCAACGGCAACACGCTCAAGATGATCTTCGCGACCGGCGTGGCGCTCATGTCTCTGAACTTCCTGCTGCCCAGCATCAACGGCAAGGTTGTCAGCGACACCATGCCGTCAGGCATCGTGCGCATGGGCATCGCCGGCGGCCTAGGGACTTTTTCTTCGCTGCTGGGCATCGGCGGCGGCGTGATCGCGATCATGGTGATGACCTTGTGCGGCCGCACGATCCACCGCGCCATCGCCACCGCCTCCGGCATCGGCACGTTGATCGCCATTCCCACCACGATCGGCTTCGCCATCATCGGCTTCAAGGAAGCCGGTCTGCCCTGGGGATCGCTGGGCTATATCAACGTGCCCGCGACATTGGCGATCGCCTCCATGTCGATGCTGACCGCACCGCTCGGCGTCGCCGCCGCGCACAGCCTGCCGGCCGGACCACTCAAGAAAATCTTCGGCGTTTATCTGATCGTCATCGCCGTCATCATGTTCCGCAACGCGGTCAACGGGTAAAGCGACTATCGTCCCGGCCGGTGCGCCAGTGACCCGCTAACATATTTTGTCACTGGCGGCCTTTCGCATTATCTGCGAGCGGGAGGCATTATGGGGCAGTCCGATCAAATTTCCGTCTTGCTGGTGGAGGATGATGCGGCGGCGCGCGCCAATATCGCCGCCATATTGAGCAGCGCCGGTATGATTGTGGAGCAGGTGGAGGATGGCTCGGCCGGGCTGCACCGCGCCGGCAGTGGCGGATATGATGTCATCATCCTCGATCGCATGTTGCCCTATCTGTCGGGCATCGACGTCGTTACCCGTATGCGCGTCGCCGGGGTCGGCGTGCCCGTTCTGATGCTGTCTGCTCTTGGCCGCAGCGAGCATCGGGTCGAAGGCCTTGAAAGCGGCGTGGATGATTATCTTGCCAAACCCTTCGAACCGGACGAACTGATCGCGCGCGTCCGCGCGCTCTGGCGCCGGGCCAGCCGCCGTCAGCATGAGCCGATGCTGCTGTTCGGCGACTTGGAATGCCATGTGAAGGCGCGCACTGTCTTTCGCCAGGGGCGGCACCTGCCGCTGTCGCCCAAGGAGTTCGAACTGTTCCGCTATCTGATGGATCATGCGGGTGAGGTGGTGACGCGCGAAATGCTGCTGCGCCATGTCTGGAAATTGAGCTTCGATCCCCAGACCAATGTCGTCGACGTCAATGTCGGGCGCCTTCGGCGCAAGCTGGAGGACGGGTTCGACAGTCCGGTACTCGAAACCGTGTGGGGCACGGGCTATCGATTGATCGCCCGAACCGGCTCGGCGGATGTCTAGGACTGGCCTGTTTCACTCGGTTTTTGGCCGGGTCACGCTGTCGGCGCTCCTGGTCAGCCTGCTTTCGACGTTCGCCCTGTTCCTCGTGGTCCGGCAGATCGTGGATGGTGACGGGCGGGCGATGCTGGCGCGGGAGGTCGATACAGACCTTGCCGGCCTTGCCGATATTTATGTCAGTGGCGGGTATGAAGAGCTGCGGGCGCGTATCGCGGATCGGTTCGCCGTCCAGCGGGAAGATGACGAACGTGTCTGGTATCTGTTGGCAGATGCCGACGGACATCCGGTCGCGGGCAATCTCGACCGATGGCCGGCCATCGCGCCCGAAGTGTCGGAGGCGCGCTTCGTTGCGCTCTCGAACGGTGAACGCATGTTCGCGCGGGCGACCCGGCTCGGTCCTGATGCGCGGTTGGTCGTCGGGCGCAGCGACTATCGTGGCCAGGCGCTGTTGGCCCGGCTGGCCGTGGCGTTCGCAACCGCGGGTGCGCTGATCGCGATGCTTAGCCTGGTGGCGGGGCATTTCGCGGCGCGTCGGCTGCGAGCGCGGGTCGAATCCGTGAACGCCACATTCGCAGCGGTCCGGGCCGGCCATATCGCGGCGCGGGCGCCGGGGGCGGGGGACAATGATGAGCTGACCGAACTCGCCGCCAATACAAACACTATGCTGGATCAGGTCGAACGGCTGATCGAAGCGCAGCGCGCCGTGTCGGACCAGACCGCGCATGAGATACGCACGCCGCTCATGCATCTCGACACCCGTATCCTCAAGGCGATGGTGGCCACGGACGACAAGATGCTGCTTCGCACGCTCGACCAGTCGCGTGGGGAAATACGCGAGGTTGTCCGCCTGCTCGATTCGCTGCTGGACATTGCGGGGACACAGGCAATGCGGGGCGATCTGCGAGGCTTGGCTGAAATCAGCCTCAGCGATATCGCCGAAAACCTGGCCGATCTCTATGGCGCGAGCGCGGAGGATCTAGGCATCGGTTTTCATGCTCGTATCACGCCGGGCATCATGTTCCGCGCCGACTCGATGCAGATGATGCGGCTTATGTCCAACCTGCTCGACAATGGCTTCAAATATGTGCCCAGCGGCGGGACCGTATCGCTCGAACTGTCGCCGGGGCCGCGGATCGTCGTGGAGGATGACGGTCCCGGCATACCGCTGACCGACCGGCAACGCATCTTCGAACGCTATGTCCGTCTGGATGGTGCGCCCGACGGCGGCCATGGTCTAGGCCTTTCCCTTGCTTTGGCGATTGCAGAGCGGCATGAGCTGTCGCTGCATGTGGAGGACGCTGCGCCCGGCGCGCGCTTCGTCGTCCAGCCTGAGGATGGACCATGATTAGGCTGTTATTGTCCGGATTGCTTGCTGCCGCCGCCCCGTCAGCCGCCTGGGGGGCAGATATGCGTCCCGACGATCCGATCCTGCGCACCTTGCTGGAAGGCGACGCCGCACAGGCGGGCGGCAATTATGCCGCCTTGCTTGATACGGTTCAGGTGTTGAAAGCGCTGGGCGCCACGCCGGCCGAAGGGCAGGAGGATCTCGCCGCGCTCTGGGCGCGGGAAGCAAGCAACCACGGCGTCGCGCAGGCGACACCCGCTTTCCGGGGGCGAGCCTTGGGGCCGGCGTATCGGCGCGGTTCGCTGGTCCCCGGCGCCAGCCTGACCATGCGACAGCTTTTCCTGGGCGGGCAGCGCGCGCATATATTGGTGGCGCCGGCGGGCGGCGCGACCAGCCTTTCTCTGCGTGTTCAGGGTGCGGATGGCGCGACCCTGTGCGCCAAGCCGGTCGGCGGGCCGCAGGTCGATTGCGCCTGGATGCCGCTCTTCACCGATCGCTACAATATCGTGATCGAAAATGGCGGGGCTGCGCCGGCGAGCTTCTTCATCGTCGTTCGCTAGGACCGATCGACATTCAGGTTAAAGCAGAAGCCTCAGCCTCATTTTCAACGTCATGCCGGACCTGATCCGGCATGACGGCTTGGGAAGCGCCTAAAACTGTGAATGTCGATCCGCCCTAAGGATTGTGGGGATTTAGGATTCCCATTTAGCGGCAACTGTGCTTCCTGGTGCGGATGGATCGTTTTGTACTGACGGACGCCCAGTGGGCGAAGATGGAACCGCATTGTCTTGGCAAGATCACCGATCCCGGACGCAGCGGCAGGAACAATCGACTATTCATGGAGGCGGTGCTGTGGATTGTGCGAACGGGCAGTCCTTGGCGCGACCTGCCCGCCCAGTTCGGCAACTGGAGTACGGCGTTTCGGCGGTTCCGTGATTGGCGCGAAGCGGATGTTTTCAAGCGGATTTTCGATGCTTTGACGGAGGAGCCAGACATGGAATACGCCATGATCGATGCGACCATCGTGAAAGTTCACCGGCACGGTCAAGGTGCAAAAGGGGGACTTCGAGCCAGGCCATTGGCCGCTCCAAAGGCGGCATGACGACCAAGATATTGGCGCTAACCGATGCCTTGGGCAACCTTGTGCGCTTTCGCCTGATGCCGGGCAATCGTTTCGATAGCGTCGGTGTTGCCCCGCTGATCGAAGGCGTCGAGTTTGGGGCGTTGCTTGCCGACAAAGCTTTCGACAGCAACGACATCATTGCCGATCTCAACGAACGCGGTGCCAGGATCGTCATCTCTCAGCATCCACGCCGCGCCATACCTATTCGGCTCGACACTGAAATGTATAAATGGCGACACCTGATCGAAAACTTCTTCTGCAAACTCAAAGAGTTCAAACGTATCGCCATGCGTGCCTGCAAAACAGACCAAAGCTTCTCAGCAATGATCTATCTCGCTGCCGCCGTCATCAATTCACGATGAATCCCCACAACCCTTAGTTTAAAAAGCGGACGTCGTCTGGCGTCGGGGATTCCGTTTGTCTCTTCAGTCCGCGTTCGGATCGCGGAAATTAAGCCGCCGCGTGACGGTATAGTCCAGCACGCCGACAAGCAGATAGCTGATCCCCTGCTTCAGCAAGGTCAGGAACGTCCGGCTGGCAAGATGCTGTTCCAGCGTGATCTGGCGGCTTGCGGCTGCCTCGCCGGTGATAAAATTACGGACCGCCGCGGCAAAGCCCGCATCCTCGATGCGCAGCATTACCTCCAGGTTCAGGAACAGGCTGCGCATGTCGAAATTGGCGGAGCCGATGAAGACGGCATCATCGATGACCAGCAGTTTCATGTGCAGCTTGCAGGGCTGGTATTCGTAAATCTCGACTCCGCGACGAAGCAGGGGGGCGTAGAGCAGCCGTGCGGCGGCGACGGTCGCGCCATTATCGGATTTCGCCGGTAGGATGATGCGCGCGCCCTGGTACAGGGTAGCTCGTGCGATACGTTTCAACATGCCGCGTCCAGGCGAGAAATAAGCGGCGATCATGTCGACGCGCCGGGCATGGTCCAGATCATGTTTGACGACCTGTGCCCATGGGCTCAGCCGCCGGGTCGGGCCGCCGATCAGCCAGCGGAAGGGTTCGGCCGGAGCATGATGCAGCGTCGGATTCCAGTTGCGCACCATTTGGCGCAGCGTCCGGAAGCGTTGCTTCCTGGTCGATACCCAGCGCCAGAGCTGCCCATACCAGCGGGTCATCGCCTGGACCTGATCGCCCTCGACCAGCAGGCCGAGGTCGCGCCAACAATTGTCGGCGGGGATGCCGAAATAGCCGTCTTCGATATTGAAGCCGCCGATAAGCAGGCGCTGGTCATCGGCTATCGCCATCTTCTGATGGTTGCGGATCAGGTATCGGGTGGAGCGCCGCGTGCCAAATCGCCCGAAATGTGCCCCGGCTTCGACCAGCGGCGCAAAAAAGCTGTCGGGCGTGTAGCTGGAACCGAAGCCGTCGACCATGAGCGTCACCGCCACGCCGCGTGCGCGCGCGGCGATCAGCGCATCGCGCACCAGTGTCCCGCTGCCGTCCTGGGCGAAGATATAATAATAGAGTTTGAGGCTGTGGCGCGCATGGTCGATCAATGCGATCAACGCCGTGCGCAACACCGCTCCTTCCGTGATAAGGCGCAGGCGATTGCCCGCCAGCGTGACGCGAATCTCTTCCGCGTCGCCGGACGGGGGGGCGGGCTTGACGGTCGCCATACTACTTCATGCCTTTTTTAGGCGTAGCTTGCCATGGCTTTATGGCCTTTTCATTGACTCAGGCGGATAGCGCTGCTAGGCGCCGGGTTCACGATTTCCATTCGTTGTTTTCAGGAGGCCCCGTTTGGCCCGCGTCACCGTCGAAGATTGCGTCGACAAGGTTACCAACCGTTTTGACCTCGTCCTACTCGCCGCCCAGCGCGCGCGGGAAATTTCTGGTGGCGCCGAGCTGACGCTCGACCGCGACCGCGACAAGAATCCCGTCGTTGCCCTGCGCGAGATTGCGGAAGAAACGGTTCTGCCGGACGATCTGCATGATTCGCTGGTCGTGTCGCTGCAGAAGGTGCAGATCGACGATGACGACACGCCCGATGAGATTGGTTCGATCGCCCAGTCGGCGGAGGCTCTGCGCCTGACCGCTGCTGCGCCGCCGCGCAATCAGAATATCGGCGGCGACTACGACGGCTGATCGCCTGACCAGTTTGGAGAGGGAATGAGGCCCGGCCTGCGCAAGCAGGACCGGGCCTCGCGATTCTCCGGTCAAGAAATGCCGGGAAAGTCAGTTGCTGGATGTGGGATGGCTTGTTGGAAGCCATCCCACACCACGCTCGTCAGCACTTGGAATTGCGGTCGATTGCCCGGCCGGCCAGGGCGCCTGCGCCTGCGCCGATGATGGTGCCCGGCGCCCGGTCGCCATGGGTATCGACCGCCCGACCCAGCAATGCGCCCGCGACGCCGCCCACCAGCAGGCCGGTGGTGCCGCCCGACTTGCGGCAGCGATAACGACGATCGTCGCGATAACCGCGCCGGTCGGCATAATAGCCATCGCGGCGGTCATGGTCGCGATAATGGCGGTCGCGGCTCCAGCGACGATCACCGTCACGGGCATAGGACACCGACGGCACGATAGCCGACAGGGTGGCGGCAGCCAGCACGGTGGCCAGTATGGTTTTGCGGATGTTCATGATTTTCTCCTCCAGACCTGAAATTCTTGATTACAGGCGGAGATATGGCATCGCTTCCTTGTTCCGATCCTGAACCGAGCTGTTATCCGCCGTTCAGATTGCACTCTGCTCAAGATGGAAGATTCCGCTAAAAGGTGCGGAGCCTTACGGAATTGCCGTCCCGATCTCCGGCAAGGCCCAGTCGATCGCGCCGCGTCCCTTGGCCTCCAGAAAGGCGTTGGCCTTGGAAAAGGGGCGAGAGCCGAGAAAACCATTATGCGCCGACAGGGGGGAGGGGTGCGCCGACTTGATGACCAGATGGCGGTTCTGGTCGACAAAGCTCGCTTTGCGCTGGGCATAGGCGCCCCAGAGGAGGAACACGACCGGTTCCTCCTTCTGCGCGACGAGGCGCACGATCGCGTCGGTGAATAATTCCCAGCCCTTGCCCTGATGCGATGCGGCGCGGCCCATCTCCACCGTCAGTACGCTGTTGAGCAGCAACACCCCCTGTTTCGCCCAATGCTCCAGAAAGCCGTGACGCGCCGGCGTGATGCCCAGGTCCGCCTGCATCTCCTTGTAGATATTGACCAGAGAGGGCGGGGTGCGCACGCCGGGCTGGACCGAAAAGCACAGTCCATGCGCCTGACCTTCGCCATGATAGGGGTCTTGCCCCAATATCACTACCTTTGCCTGGTCGAGCGGGGTGAGGTCTAGCGCGCGGAAATATTCGCTGCCCTTGGGGAAGATGCGCTTCCCCGCAGCTTTCTCCGTCTGCAGGAAGGTCTTGAGCGCCTGCATGTGCGGGGCGGCGAATTGCTCGGCCAGCGGCGTACGCCAGCTTTCGTGCAGTTTGATCGTGTCGCTCATGGTCGGTGGTGATGGTCCGCGCGGGCGTGCGCGTCAACCATCGAGCGTCGGTGGCAAGGGGCTTGTCATGGCCGCCTTGTTGGGCGAGGAGGCTGCCATGTCGCAATTGCCCCGTATCTCCGCCTGTTTGTTCGCCCTTGGCCTGTTCTTCGCGCCGCTGCCCAGCGCCGACGCCTTCGGCCCGCCGCCCAAGCCGCTGGTCGAGCAGACGGCGCAGGCCAAGTTGCTGGCGGAATTTGAGCGTTTTGCCGCGCTTTCTGACGGTACGGTCGGGATTGCCGTGCGCGACTTGCAGACCGGTGAGACCCAGAGCTTCCATGGCGACACGCTATTCCCGATGGCGAGCGCCTATAAGGTCGCGGTCGCCGGCAGGATTTTCGCGCTGATCGATGCCGGCGAAGTGCGGCTGGACGATCAACTGGCGCTCGACCCCGCGCTGGCGAGCGAGGGCGGCATCGTCTGGATGTTCTCGCGTCCCGGCGCGACGCTCTCGGTCGAAAAGCTGCTCGAACTGATGCTTCAGAAGAGCGACAACAATGCGACCGACGTGCTGGTCGCGCGTGCTGGCGGACCAGCGGCAATCACTCGATTCGTGGCGAAGCTGGGCGTCACCGGCCTGCGGGTCGACAGCGACACCGCGCATCTCCTCTATCGCGCCATGGGTATCAGTCCCCTGTCGGGCAGCTTTCGCCAGAATGCCGATGCCGCGCGCCGCGCCGACCCTCAGATTGGCGTGCGGGACATGCGCGATCTACCCAATCCGGCCTTCATCATGGATCCGCGCGATACGTCCACGCCCTCGGCGATGCTCGATCTTATCACCGCCTATGAATCGGGCCGTGCGCTAAAGCCTGACAGCACCCAGCGTCTTTTCACCATCATGGCGCATTGTCAGACGGGGAAGGCCAGGATTGCGGGCATGTTGCCGTCCGGCACGGCGGTCGCGCACAAAACCGGCTCCTTGAACGGCATCGGGAATGACGTGGGCGTAGTGCGCCTGCCCGATGGGCGCAGGTTCGCCGTTGTCGTCTTCGTGATGAAGGATAGCAAGGGTCATGTCGCGCGCGACCGGGTCATCGCGGAGGCGGCACGGGCCGCCTATGACTATTTCCTCTACGCTCCCGAAAGGGCGCACGGTCTGACGCATAAGAGTTAACGGGTTTCGGGGGTATCGCTACGCTGGCGGCCGGAGAGGATGGCCATGACCGGCATCAGGCGCTTTGGCGATTTCTGGCCCTATTATCTGCAACAACATGCGCGTCCCGGTACGCGCGCGCTTCATTATGCGGGCACCAGTCTGGTCATCATACTGGCGATTGCGACGCCGCTGACCGGCCGCTGGTGGATGGTGGTGGCGCTGCCGCTGGCGGGCTATGGCTTTGCCTGGGTGGGCCATAGTCTGGTGGAGCGCAATCGCCCCGCGACCTTTCGGCATCCGCTCTGGTCGCTTCGGGCCGATTTCATGATGTGGCACCGTTTCCTGACCGGTGGGATAAAGCGCGACCTTGCCAGGGCGGGCGTCAATCCTGACGGAACCGTCGATCCCGCGCGACGGATTGTCGCCTGAACAGCGGGATGGGGAGAGGGCGTATGCAGATGCGCCGCTTGACCCGGCGTGCTCCTCTGCCACAAGGGGCGCGATGGCTCTCACAGCGACCTTCTCCCGGCCTGATCGGGCGGCTCTCGCTCCGCGCTGGCGGGCGCTGGAGGCGCGATCGGATGGCTCCTTCTTCCTGGGCTGGACCTGGCTGGATGCCTGGCTCGACAATTACGCCATCCAGCCTGAATTGCTGGCAGTCACGGACGGGGAAGGGCGGGATGTAGCGCTGGCGCTGGTCGGCCATGCCATGCGGCGACGTCTGCTGGGACCGGTCGCGACGCTCAGCCTGAACCAGATGGGCGATCGGGCCGTTGATCGCCCCTATGTCGAATATAATGGCTTGCTGGCAGAAACGGACCGCCAAATAGAGGCGTCCGTTGCTGCCATCGACGCGCTGGCGCGCCGGCCCGACTGGCGCGTGCTGCGGCTGAGCGGCATCGCGCCGGGCGCGCCGTTGCTGGATCTGCCTGGGCGTCGCCATAGCTGCATCGACGCCTCCCCGGTTTATCAGGTCGATCTTGATGCCGTGCGCGCCGCCGATGGCGATTATCTGTCGCTGCTCAGCGCCAATAGCCGCAGCCAGATTCGGCGTGCCATCAAGGACCGGGGTGGCGTGCTGCCCGAAGTCACGACCGGGACGCCGATGAACATCGCTCCCTGGATCGAGGAGATGGCCGCGCTCAACAGGGGGCGGCACGCCGACAATGCCTGGGATGATGCCGGTTTCCGAAGGTTCGTCGCTACCCTTGCGGCGCGCGGCCTGCCTGGCGGGCAGATCGAGCTGCTGCGCTTCACCGATGGGGGGGAAGTGGTCGGCCTGCTCGTCAATTTCGTGCATCGTGGCGTGGCGATGAACTATCAATCAGCCTTTACCGAACCGCGCGGGACCAAGGATAAGCCGGGCCTGCTCTGCCATGCGGCGGCAGTCGACCGCTATGCCGGACGGGGCCTCAGACGCTATTCCTTCCTGGCGGGTAAGGATCGCTACAAACAGAGCCTTGCCACCTGCGAAGAACGGCTGGAATGGTGGGTGATCGAGCGTTTCACACCCCGGCTGGAGGCGGAGGCGCTGCTGCGCCGGCTGTTCAGGCGCCCAGCTTCCGCATGATGCGATAGGCGAAACGGCGCAGGCTTTGTTTTTCCGGTTGCGCACGGACCGTGCCGACCGGCAGGCCGCGCCGACGCAACAGCGCGTTGAAGCTGTGAAGCTCCCCTTCCGCCACCGATCGTTCGGACCGCCAGGTTACGGACAGGCTCACCGACACCGCCGGACCATTTTCCACGAAGTGCGGCGCTTTAACCGGCACATGGACGGCCTCACCCGGCGTGAGCGGGAAGGGCGCGCCGCGCGCCTTGAACCCATCCCGCCACACCAGGTTGCGATGCCCGCCATTGTGGAAATCTTCGCTCTTCTGCGCGGGAACCAGTTGTTCGTCGCGGGCGGGAAAGACGGTCATGGATTTGGTCCCCATGATCTGAAGCAGGATATTATGCTCCGGGTCCATGTGGAAGGGCGTGACGCTGTTGGGGGACGAAAGGAAGATGAAGGCCTCCCGATGCAGCATCGGTCCAGTCTGTTCGACGACGATCGATTCCAACTCTGCCAACACGGCGTCGAGCAACGCGGCATAGGCGGGATCACGCTCAACATTCTTGAGTACCGCCCAACTGCCGTTGGTCTCGATCGTGCGGATCGTCTCGCCCAGGGTCAATCCGTTGGACGGCGTATCCTCCGGTTGCACACCCAATGGCAGCTTGCCCAGATTATATTCGACCGAGGATGCCGGCATCCGCTCCGCCAACTGCGCCAGTGCGTCCAGATGCAACAGCACATGGCCGACCAGCCCGTGGGTCAGTCTGGCTGGCTGGTCGGGATAGGCTGCGGCAAAGGCATCGCGTGCGCTATCGGGGAAGGTGGCCACCTGATCGGCCGCGATGGAATGGGCGGTCATCCCTGTCCTTTCAGAAAGCCGGCAAGCGTCTCGACGCCATTGGCAAAGGCGAAAGCGGCGCTGCGTTGCAAGCGGGCCATGCCTTTGCCACGCAGCGCGATGCGATATTGCACGATGGTGCGGCGCTCGGCCCACAGGCTGTCGATCATCGGATGATCGACGGCGGCGCAACTGTCCATCCAGCCGATGGTTGGATCGCCTTGTACGGCGTGCAGGTTGGCGATCTCGATCAGCACGCCGGGAGAAAAGCGGCCCAGTTCCTCGTCGATGGCGATCTTGAAGGAAAAGGCGCCGTCGCCGTGGCGGAAATTGACCAGCATGGCGATCGCCCGTCCGTCCAGGTCGATCCGCAGCATGTGCAATCGCCCCGCATCGCAGGCGGCGGCGCAGGCAGCGCGGAAAAAGGCGGTGTCGGCGGGCTTGCAGGCGATCGCCGTGCCTTCCCGGCCTTTCCATCCGGAGGCTTCGAGAGTCATGAAATCGCTACACCATACGGCAAGCTCGGCCGGATCGGTCAGCAGCCGTTGCTCGACTGCGCCCAAGTCGGCCAATCGCTTCTGCAATCTCCGCAATTCCTTGCGCTTCTTGGACCGGACCTGCGTTTCCCAATAGGCGTCGGCATCCAGGTCCGATCGCAGCATCGCGCGGTCGTAGCGATGAATCTCACGCCAGCCGCGTCGTTGCTCGACGCATAGCGCCTCAATCGCGGCGGCATTGGCGCCGGCCGCGTCGATCCCCTGCAGATGCAGGAAGCCGCGCGCCCAGGGGGCCGCGTCAATCTGGGCCATGAAGCTGTGCCATGCTGCCAGTTCCTGCCCCTGGCGGACGATAGGCGCGCCAAAGAAGCAGTGATCGTGCATCCAGTTGGAAACACAGTTGAATGGTATCCGGCCATGGCGGTGTCGTACGACCATTGGCAGCAGGCCGATCAGCCCATTGTCGCTTTGCGCCTCGATTAGCCGTACCGTGCCATCGGCGGCGAGATGATCGAGCGCCGCGCCCAGCATGTCGGGCGCGTAGAAGGCATTAGCCTCCGCCGCTTCCTGCGCCAGCGTGGACCAGCGCGCCGGCGCATCGGTCGAGGGCGGATATGGATGGGCAGCCATGTCCATATCCTCTCCTTAGGCCGGAAAGATTAGGGAAAGCCTAAGCGGACCAGCCCTGATGCCTACCGGTCCGGCGGTAATGCCAACACAGGGGTTTACATCCGCCATCGGTTCGGCAGAGACGAGGCACTGCATCCTGAGGAGAAGAAGCATGACGATTCTGGTCACTGGCGCTGCAGGCTTCATCGGTATGCATGTCGCCGATCGGCTGATGGCGCAGGGCCATGCGGTTGTCGGCATCGACAATATCAACGACTATTATCCCGTGTCGCTCAAGCGCGCCCGGCTGGATGCACTGCACCAGTCCCATGGCAAGCTCTTCACCTTCTATGAGCTGGATTTTGCTGACATGGATGCGGTCCAGAATGCGCTGCACGATCAGGTGATCGAAGCGATCGTCCATCTGGGTGCGCAGGCGGGCGTCCGTTACTCGCTCATCAACCCGCACGCCTATGTCCGCTCCAACCTGGCGGGTCATGTGAACATGCTCGAACTGGCGCGTGAGCGCCGCGTGCGGCATCTGGTCTACGCCTCCTCCTCCTCGGTCTATGGCGGCAATGACAGCCTCCCCTTCCGGGTCGAGGACCGGGCCGATCATCCCGTCTCGCTTTATGCAGCGACCAAGCGCGCCGACGAGCTGATGAGCGAAACCTATGCCCATCTTTTCCGCATACCCATGACCGGTTTGCGCTTCTTCACAGTCTATGGCCCCTGGGGCCGGCCCGACATGGCGATGTGGATCTTTACCTCCAAGATCCTGGCGGGCGAGCCGATCCCGGTCTTCAACCATGGTCGGATGCAACGCGATTTCACCTATATCGACGATATCGTGACGGGCATATTGGGTTGCCTGGACCATCCGCCTGCCGACGACGGCGCGGTCAAGGCGGGCGGCAGCCGCGCGCCGCACCGCTTGTACAATATCGGCAACAACCGGCCGGAGGAATTGATGCACCTGATCGCCGTGCTGGAGGATGCGATCGATCGCAAGGCCGAGATTGATTTCCAGCCGATGCAGCCTGGCGATGTCCATGCGACTTTCGCCGATATCAGCGCCATTGCCCAGGATATCGGCTTTGCGCCCACGACCGCCATCGAGTCGGGCGTGCCGCGATTCGTCGACTGGTATCGGGACTATCACCGCTAATGCGAAGGCGCGCATGGCTGAGTGGCAAAAAGGATGCGCGGTTTATCGTCCCATAAAGTCATCTTGGCTTGTTTCATGGCCGATGCTTCCGTGGATTTTGCCAAAGATTTCTTTCGCATCTGCAAAGTAGATTGCCATAAGTGCCTGAAACAGCGTAGACGGTCACTCTGCGCCGGACGTGTTTCGGCAAGGGGTCGCGAAACGAAGGTAGACTTCCACGCCGAATTCGGCGGTTGGTCGCCGTCCGTGGCTGTGAGTGGTTGCTTGCAGGCTTGGGCGGAAAAAAGGGCAAGCGCGTGTCAACATCAGCATCTAAGATTGTACCATTCGGTTCCGGCGGACATATTGTTGAGACGGCTTGTCGAAGTTTATCGATCGCGGCCAGCGGGTTGCAAGCGTTAGAGGCTTGCTTCAACGAACGGGATTTCGCCGCCACATTTCTCCGCCTCGTGGGTATGCTCATGAATGTCCGTGGTCGCGTGATCGTGACCGGGATCGGCAAGAGCGGGATCGTCGCACGGAAGATGACGGCGACGCTTACCTCCACCGGCACGCCGGCAATCTTCCTGCATCCCGCCGATGCCGGTCATGGCGATCTTGGCATGGTGACGCGAGACGACGTGGTGCTGATGTTGTCTCATTCAGGGGAGTCGACCGAACTCGGTCCGATCATCCAATATTGCAAGCGTTTCGCTATCCCGTTGCTGGCAATGACCGCTCAGCCGCATAGCACGGTTGCTATGGCAGCCGACATCTGTGTCCTGATGCCTGACGTGCAGGAGGCTTGTCCCAATGCCCTTGCGCCAACGACTTCGACGACGGTGCAGATGGCCTTCGGCGATGCCCTGGCCATTTCATTGATGGAAATGCGTGGGTTTTCCGCCGATGACTTCCATAAATTTCATCCCAATGGCCGGCTGGGCGCACAATTGCTGAAGGTCCGCGAATTGATGGCGACCGGCGAGAATGTGCCGACGGTCCGCGAAGATGCGACGCTGCTGGACGCCACGATCGAAATGACGCGGGGCCGCCTGGGCGGAACGGCGATCGTCGATCGTAGTGGTTCTTTGATCGGCGCCTTTACTGATGGGGATTTGCGCCGAACCGTGACGGGCAAGCAGAATCTGACCGAATCGGTCGGGCGCTTCATGACCACCACGCCGCAGTCCGTCACCCCGGATGAACTGGCGACAGAGGCGCTGCATTTGATGCAGGAGCGCAATATCATGCTGCTCTTCGTATGCGAAAATGGTCGGTTGAGGGGCGCGCTTCATATGCATGACCTGCTGCACGCCGGGATTGCCTGAACCATCTCGTCGTCATTCCCGCGCGCGCCGGCTCGACCCGTCTGCCGCGCAAGCCATTGCGGCTGATCGCCGGGCGCACGTTGCTGCACCGCACGATCGCGATGGCGCGCGCGGCCATCGCCGGTCGCTCCAACATCACGCTGATCGTTGCCACCGACGATGCAGAAATCGCTGACCATGCGCAGGCCGTCGGATGCCACGCGGTGATGACCGACAGCGCCATCGCTACCGGATCGGGTCGCGCCCTCGCCGCCGCATTGGCCATGTCCACAACACCGCAGTTCGTCGTCAACCTCCAGGGGGATTCGCCTTTCCAGCCGGAAGGGGCGCTTGGCGCGGTGATCGCGGCGCTGGAGCAGGGGGCCGAAGTCGCCACGCCGGTGATTGCGCTCGACTGGCCGGCGCTCGGTGCCCTGCGCGATCATAAGATGCGTTCGCCCTTCAGCGGCACCACCTGCGCGCGCGCGTCGGATGGGCAGGCGCTCTGGTTTTCCAAGGCGATCATTCCGGCGATCCGCAATGAGGACAAGCTGCGCGCCAGCCATCCGGTTTCGCCGGTCTGGCGCCATGTCGGCCTCTATGGCTATGCGCTGGATGCGTTGCGCCGGTTTGAAGCCTGTGCGCCGACCGCGCTCGAAACAGTTGAAGGGCTGGAGCAACTGCGCCTGCTGGAACTGGGTATTCCCGTCATGACCGTCGCGGTCGATCCACCCCGCTTCGACAGTTCGGGGATCGACACCGAAGCGGACATCATCCGCGTCGAGCGGTTGATCGCCGAACATGGCGATCCCACGCCCTCGCTCTGATCGTCATGCGCCGCATCTTCGTCATCCGCCACGGCAACACCTTCGCCAGCGGCGAAGAGCCGCGCAGGGTTGGTGCACGCACCGACATTCCGCTGGTAGACAGCGGCCATGCCCAGGCGGATCGGCTTGGCGCCTGGTTCGCCGATGAGGGCATTTCTGTCCGCCGCCTCCTTTACAGTCCGCTGTTGCGCGCCCGCGAAACGGCGCAGGCAATTGCCGCCGCGACAGGCCATGCGCCGGACGGCGTGCGTGACTGGCTGGGGGAGATCGACCATGGTCCCGACGAAGGGCGTCCGGAGACGGAAGTGCTGGCGCGGATCGGCGCGGCGGCGCTCGCTCGATGGGAGGAGCAGGGGATCGCTCCCGACGGCTGGATTGTCGATGCGGAAGCACGCCTTGCCGCCTGGCGGGCTTTCTTCGCCGAGCAGGAGGAAGGCGTCGACCTGCTCGTCACCAGCAACGGCGCGGCCCGGTTCGCGCTGCTGGCATTGGGCTTGCCCCCGCGCAAGCTGCGCACGGGGGCGTTCGGTGAATTTGTGGCGGACCGGGACGGGAACGTCCGTCTGGTCCGCTGGGACGAAAGGCCCTGACCTTCAGGCGACCGCCGGTTCGAGCAACCGGATCGTGCCCGCCGTCGCATCCATTTCCGCCTGCACGCCGAGCGGCAGGCTATATTGATTGGCGACATGGCCGAACTGGCCGCCCTGGAAGGCGGGGATGCCGAGCGGCTCCAGATGTTGTTGCAGCACTTCCGACAAAGTGAAGCCGCCGAAGCTGGCCCCGGCCGGGCCGCAGTCGGTGCATTGCCCGAATACCACCCCGGCCAGCTTGCCCAGCACGCCGGCCAGGCTTAACTGGGTCAGCATCCGGTCGATCCGGTAGGGTTGCTCGCTTACATCCTCGATGAAAAGGATCGCGCCGGAAAAGTCCGGCAGCCAGGGCGTCCCCATCAGCGCCGCCAGCACGGTCAGGTTGCCGCCCAGCAGCCGGCCGCGCGTCACGCCGGGGCCGAAGGTACGGATGCGCCCGGCGCGCTGCACCAGCCGGTCCTCATGCCCCACCGGATTGGCGAAGGTCGGCGTTGCACCGTCGAACGCAACCGCTCGGAAGGCGTCCCAGCTATAGCTGCCCCAACTGCTCGACGCATTGGGACCGTGGATGGTGGTGAAGCCCGCCTTCGCAGCGAAGGCCAGGTGCAGCGCCGTGATATCGGAGAAGCCGACCAGCAGTTTGGGATTTTTCCGGATCGTTGCAAAGTCCAGCAGCGGCAGGATGCGCGCGCAGCCCCAGCCGCCTCGTACCGCGAACACAGCTCGCACTTCAGGATCGGCGAACATCGCATTCACGTCGGCCGCGCGATCCGCATCCTCGCCAGCCAGATAGCCATAGCGCGCGGTCAGATGGCGTGCCGGCGTGGGGTTGAGGCCCATGGCTGTGATCGTTTCCCTGGCCAGATCCAGGTCGAAGGCGTCGTCAGTGAAGCCCGCCGGTTCGATCAGCCCGACCGTATCGCCCTGCCGCAGCCGGGGCGGACGAGTCAGCCCCGCCGCAGCCATTGCAGGGGCCGGCACTGCGCCCAGCATCGCGCCCATGCCCGCCATCCCCGCGCCTGTCATCCATGCGCGCCGGTCCATCTGCATCGTCAATAGCTGCTCCCATCCTTGTGGCGGTAGGCCCCGTTGGCCCATAGCATGTCGATATCCGAATAGTGGCAATTGCCCAAAGGATGGCGGCTAAAAAAGGCGACGAATATGCAATCGTCGGCGCTTTCCATGATCGGCGGGATAGGTGGTTCTGTTCGTCTGTGCGATCTGCTCAAGCTCTATCCTGGGCATCGCCCTGCTCCTGCCGCTGGCCAACGGGCCTGGCTTTCGCTAACCCCGCGCAATGAGCATGACCAGCCCCAATGACCCCAGCCCCAATGGCTATAGTGATCCCAAGGATGATGTCGTGGCCCTGGCCCGACACCTGCTGGCTTGTCCTTCCGTAACGCCCGCCACCGGCGATGTCTTTGCGGTTCTGGAGGCCATGCTGACGCCGCTGGGCTTCACCGTCGATCGCTTTGTCACGGGGGAGGCGCCCGACGGGCCGGTCGAAAATCTCCTCGCCTGGCGCACCATGGGCGCGGGGCCGCATTTTGCCTTTGCGGGACATCTGGATGTGGTACCGCCGGGGCCGGGCTGGGCCAGCGATCCCTTCGCGCCGGAAATCCGCGGCGACCTGCTTTACGGCCGGGGGGCTGTGGACATGAAGGGATCGATCGCGGCTTTCGTCGCGGCGCTGGGCGAGCTGCCCGGGGACCTGCCCGGCACGATCAGCCTCATCATCACCGGGGATGAGGAAGGACCGGCAGTCTATGGCACGCTGGCGCTGATGGAGCGGATGGCGGCGCGCGGCTTGCGCCCCGATCTTTGCCTGGTGGGGGAGCCGACATCCTCCCAGCGGCTGGGCGACGTGGTGAAGATCGGTCGACGCGGATCGGTCAATATGTGGATCAGCGTCGCGGGCGCGCAGGGCCATGTCGCCTATCCGCATCTGGCCGACAATCCGATCCCCCGGCTGGTCCGCATCCTGTCGCTGGTCGAGGCGGAGGTGCTGGACAAAGGCACCGACTGGTTCCAGCCCAGCAATATCGAGATCACCGACCTGGAAGTCGGCAACGCCGCGCACAACGTCATTCCGGGCAAGGCGACGGCGCGCATCTCGATCCGCTTCAACGACCGGCATAGCGGGGCATCTCTGATCGAGCGGATTCGGGCGATTGCGGCGCAAGAGGGCGGCGTGGTGGAGGCGCGGATCAGCGGCGAGCCCTTCCTGACGCAGCCGGGCGCGCTATCCGATCTGGTGAGCGCTGCCATCCGCGACGTGACCGGTGTGGAAACCGAACTGTCGACTACCGGCGGCACCTCCGACGCACGCTTCCTCTCGCGTCTCTGCCCGGTGGTGGAGTTCGGCCTCAACAACGCGACCATGCACAAGCTGGATGAGGCGGTCGCGGTCCAGGATTTGCATGACCTGACGCGCATCTATGCGCTGGTGGTGGAACGGACGCTGGCACGGGCCTGATTCCGCCCCGAGTGGGGAGGGCTGAAGACCACTTCACATTGTGGCGCACACACGCACGCACGCGTGAACGCGCGTGGCTCCCGGGGGCGAGGGCATCCCTACAATCGTCACCCCGGGCATGGCCCCGGGGTCCCACTATTGCTTTGTGTACTCAACTTTTCGATCAGAAGAAGGAAGCGGGATCCCGGGTCAAGCCCGGGATGACGAAAGGGGGATGGCAGGAAGCGACCATAAGCGGACCTTCTTTCTCCCCTCCCTTTTAAGGGAGGGGGAGGGGGTGGGTGCGCCGCGTTAGCGGCGTTCTGGCCTGGCGGTTGCAGGCTCGCTGCGCTCGCCACCCACCCCTAACCCCTCCCTTGAAAGGGAGGGGAATGTCTTGGTTCCACCCTTGCCGTCTGCCCACCAATATCAGCCCGTGAACAGCCCAATCAGACGCTATGCTGCACCAGAACCACCGGCGCGGCGAAGCGGGCGAGATAATCCTGTTCGCGGCTGGGCATGGCGAGGTGATAGCCCTGGAACAGGGAGCAGCCGATCACCCGCAGCACGTCCATCTGCGCCTCGCTCTCGACGCCTTCGACTACCACTTCCATGCCCAGGCCCTGGATTAGCCCGACGACAGCGCTGCAGATGGTCCGTGCTTCGGCCGAAATCGCGATGTCGCGCACCAGGCTGCGATCGATCTTCACCCGGTCGACCGGCAGGTCCTTCAGGCGCGCCAGGTTGGAGTAACCGGTTCCGAAATCGTCGATGGCGACCTGCACCCCTTCTTCGCGCAGTGCGCGCAGTTGCGTCAGGACGCGCGGTTCCATGTCCATTGCGAGCGATTCGGTGATTTCGAGTTCCAGCATGGCCGGCGGCGTCTGATGAGTGGCCATGGCCTGGCGCAGGCGCAGGAAGAAATCCGCCTGCGCCAGTTCACGCATACTGATGTTGATGGCGATGCGCTGGGTGATGCCGGCCCTGGCCCAGCGGGACGCGGTTTCGCAGACCCGGCTCATGATCCAGTCGCCTAGGGCGACGATCGCGCCGCTTTCCTCGGCGACGGGTACGAAAGCGCCCGGCATCACCAGATCGCGTTCGGGATGCGCCCAGCGCACCAGCGCCTCGGCCGCGACGGCCTGGCCGCTGCCGATGTCGATCAGCGGCTGGAACTCCAGCAGAAACTCCTCACGCTGCAACGCCAGCAGGAGTTCACGTTCCAGCGCGGCGCGGTCTGCCGCTTCCAGCGCCAGTTCGTCGGTGTAGATTTCCGCGCGGCCGCGACCCTCATGCTTGGCATGGTACATGGCGATGTCGGCGGCGCGCAGCAGGGCCGACAATGTGTCGCCATGATCGGGATAGCAGGCGATGCCGATCGACGCGCCCAGTTCGACATGCTGGCTGCCCAGTTCGAACCGCTCGCTGAGGGCGAACTGGATGGCGCGGGCGACGCGGGCGGGGTCGTTGTGGTGGGAGAGGGTAGGAAAGAACAGGGTGAACTCATCGCCGGCCAGACGGCCGATCACGGCGTCGCCCGCGCCGTTGCCGGTCTGGGCCGTTGCGACTTCGCGCAGCCGTCCGGCGACGCGCGCCAGCAACTGGTCGCCTGCTGCATGGCCCAGCGTGTCGTTGACGTTCTTGAACCCGTCCAGGTCGATGAAGAACAAGGCCGCCATGCCCGTGTCGGGCCGTTCGGTCAGATGGCGTTCGACCTGGCGGCAGAAGCTGGTACGATTGGCGAGGCCCGTGACCTGATCGAACAAGGCGAGCGTCTGCACATGGTCGAGATTGGTGCGCACCTGACTGAACAGGCTTTCCATGGCGATGGAAAGTTCGGGCAGTTCGACGCCGATTTCCTGAGGCACAGGGGATTGCAGATCGCCATGTGCAGCGGACGCCAGCCTTTCGGTGGCGGTATCGATCGCCTTGCCGGCGGCAGCCATGGACCGGTTGACCGCTGCCCAGCTCATCACCCCGCCCAGGATGGCGAGAATGAGCGATCCGCCGATCACGACCAGGCCATCCTCCTGGCCTCCAGCATAGCCAAGCGCCAGGGACAGGACAAAGATCAGCGCCCCTGCGACACAGGCAGTGGCGCGGCTTCTCAACGTCACGCCCTGCATTCGCCTCCCGTCCTGATTGCTGCTCCCTGTCGGAGCCCGATCCACCGGATATGAAGGACAGTGGTTAAGAAAGGATCAGCAAGCGTCGCGAAAAGGCTTTATTTTTTCCGGCGTAGAATCAGGTAGATCGCACCATCGCCACCATGGCGTGGGTGGGCGATGCGGACGCTGGCGATGCGATCGGCATAGGGACTGGTCTCCAGCCAATGTCCGATCTCACCCCTGATCGCGCCGCGCCGCGCACCGCCCGGCGTGGCGGCGTTTTTGGGCGGCTTTCCGGTCACGATCAGCAGGATGCGCGCGTCCTGCGCCAGGGCTTGGGCCAGTGCCTGGTTAAGCCTGTTATGCGCCGTGGCCAGGCTGTGGCCATGCAAGTCGATGCTCATGTCGGGCATCAGATTGCCGTTACGGATACGGCGCTCCCAGCTTGAATCAAGCGTGGTAGCGGGGGCGGGCGCAGGCCTGGGCGGAGGGGCCGGGCGGGCCTGCGGCGTTAACCCTGTTTTGGGCGGCTGCGCCGGAATGGCTGTTGGCAGCGGGCGGCGCTGCCCAGGGCGCAGCGGTCGCACCGATCGCGTCAGCGCGTCCCAGAGCGCCTCTTCGTCGTTGGTGAGGCGACGCCGGACCATGGTCCGACCGTCAGGGCCGCGAGAGCCGCGCCGCCGACCCGATCGGCAGCAGGATCAGGGCACTGCCCCGCGCCGCCATGCCGCCGGCAATGCTGCGCGCCCGCGCGCCTGCGCCCCAGAAACTGTCGAAGCGGTTGGCGCCCTTGATCGCGCCACCCGTGTCCTGCGCGATCCAGATGCCGTTGGGTTCGGCCCGGTCGAGCGAGAGCAATACCGGCGCGCCCAGAGGGATGAATTTGGGATCTGCTGCGACCGTCGCTTCTGCCGTCACCGGCACGCCCAGTGCGCCTAGTGGCCCCGTGCCGGTCAGTTCGCGGAAGAAGACGAAGCTCTTATTCTCGTTCATGATGGCCGCGCCGTCGACGGGGTTGGCGCGCAGATAGGCCATGATGTCCTGCATCGACCCGGCCTGGATCAGGCCGCGATCCTTCATCAGCTTGCCGATGCCGGTATAGTCGCGGCCATTCTGACCGTCATAGCCGATGCGCATCACGCCGCCGTCGGGCAGTTTCAGCCGACCGCTGCCCTGCACCTGCAGGAAGAAAAACTCTACCGGATCGGCGGCCCACGCCAGTTCCAGCCCGCGCCCGGCGAGCGATCCGCTGATGATCTGGCTGCGCTCGTCATAGGGGACGAACTTGGTGCCCTGCACCTTGCCCCGGATGGAGCGCCCTTTCAGGTTGTCGCTGAACTGGCCGAGGTCGACGTCGATCAGATCGGCGGGGCGGCGGTAGATCGGCACCTGATAGCCCGGTTGGCGGGTGCGCGATCCGCTGATCTCCGGCTCATAATAGCCGGTGACGAAGGCTTTGCCGTCACCCACCTGCACAGCTTCGAAATAGCGGGAGAAAAATTCGCTCGCCGACGCTTCGGGCCAGCTCGATGCGGCGGCGCAGCTATTGTTCCAGTCCGCCCCCCTTGTCAGGCCGCTTTGGTCGGCACGCCGCATCAATGTCGGGCAGGAGAGGCGGAAGGCCTGGAGCGCCAGTCGTGCCCGCTCGCCCGACGGGATCAGGCTGGCAATATCCGGCCCCTTGGTGACGCCAAGGCCCGCGGCGATGCTTTGGTCGAGCGCCGGTTCGGTCGGTGTTTCGACCGGCAGCGCGGGACGGGGCGTGGCGGGAGTGGGCCGGGCTGCGCTCTCACCTGACGGCGTGGGGCGCGTATGGGTAGGGCGTGTCGGAGCGGGGCCGGTCGATGGTGGGATCACGCCGCCCGCGCAGGCGGACAGCAGCAACGCTGCGGCAAGCGCACCCCCCGATTGGCGCAAGCTCATGCTCCGATCACGCCCAGAATCACGCTTCGTCGGTTTCGCTGAGCTTCCAGTTCGGGTCCGCACTGCGGATGTCGCGGGTGAAGGTCCAGATATCCTTGGTGCCGATCGCGTCAGTCAGCGATCCGGCGATGACATTGCCGTCCTTGTCGCGGGTGACGGCGGCGATGTCCGCTTCGAAACGCAGCGCCACCTCGGCGAAGCGGTCCTTGACCGACGCTTCGATGATCTGCGCCTTCTCGATCCGGACCAGCCGGTTGTCGAGCACATGGCCCTCCGCCTCGCGCGCCGTGATCGCTTCCTCGAAGGAGGCCAGCACATCGGCGTCGCACAGCCAGGCCAGTTGTTCGCGGTCGCCGCGCCAGAAGGCTTCCAGCACCATCTTGTAGGCGCTCTTGGCGCCTTCCGCGAATTGCGGCACGTCGAAGCTGCGGTCGGCGGCGATCAGCGCGCGCACGCCGGTTTCCGCGCCCGGCGCGATCAGCCCTTCGGCCAACCGCACCGAATCGCCGCTGTTCTGCTGTACCGGACCGGGTTGCAACACCGTCACCTTGGCGCGTTCATCGGCCGGGCGCAGTGCAGGCTCCTGCTCGTGTCCGGTACGCTTGCCCAGCACGGAATAGAGCCGCAGCGCCAGGAAGCCGGCGATCATGGCGAGGATGACGATTACATACACGGGGGCTAATACCCTTTGTTTCAATTCAGGTTCCATGGATAACATAGGCATGTTTCCCCCCAACTTCAAATAGCGGGTTGACGGCGGCGCCATTGCCCTGCTTCTGCGCCCCTGCTAAGCGCGCGGGTCATCATATTCCGGGGGCGTGCCGCCGCCGGCCAACTGGGAAAGTCAAGGTAGAGAACATGGCCGACGAAGCCGACACCACCACCACCACCGTCAACGTCCAGCCGAACGGGGCCGACACCGCGCCGCAGATCGCGTTGATCAGCCAATATGTGAAGGATCTTTCGTTCGAGAATCCGAACGCACCGGCCGTCTACCAGTGGCAGGACCAGCCGCAGATCGACGTCCAGTTCAATATTGGCGCCGACAAGGTGGGCGACGAAGTGCTGGAAGTGTCGCTGAAAATCGAGGTGAAGGCTATCGCGCCGCAGGGCACTGCCTTTGCCGTCGAACTTCTCTATGCTGCGCTGTTCGGGATGCGCAACGTGCCCGAAGACCAGATTCAGCCCTTCATGCTGGCCGAAGCCCCGCGCCTCATCTTCCCCTTCGCCCGCCGCGTGCTGGCCGACACGATCCGCGACGGCGGCTTCCCGCCGCTGCTGCTCGATCCCATCGATTTCGGCGCGCTCTACCTCCAGCAGGCGCAGCAGATGGAAGTGACGTCGGGCGAACCGGCCGGCCACGCCTGATTCCGAGATGCTCTTGATTTCCGTTCGCCCTGAGCTTGTCGAAGGGCTGCTCTTTTCTTTGGAAGAGAAGGACGGGGCTTCGACAGGCTCAGCCCGAACGGAAGGAGGGCTCATTCCATGAAACTGGTCAAGGCCCTCGGCTCGGTCGGCGGGCTGACGCTGGCCAGCCGGGTGCTGGCGCTGGTCCGCGATTCGCTCGCCGCGCGCTATGTCGGCGCGGGTTTCGCGTCGGACGCCTTCAACGGCGTCGCCTTCCGCCTGCCCAACATGTTTCGCGCCCTCTTTGCTGAGGGCGCCTTTTCCGCCGCCTTCATCCCGCTGTTCAACAAGAAGGCGACTGGCGAGGGCGGGCTGCCTGCCGGTTATGATTTCGCCGAGCGCGCGATGGCGGTGCTGCTGCCGGTCCTCATCCTCTTCACGCTCGTCCTGATCGCTGCCGCCTGGCCGATCACCTGGGCGCTGTCGGGCGGTTTTTCGCGCCAGAACCCGACGCCGGAGCAATTTTCCTTCGCCGTCACCCTGTCGCGCATCACCATTCCCTATCTGGCGCTGATATCCCTTGCCTCGCTGCTGGGCGGTATCCTCAATTCGCTCGACAAATTCTGGGTCAATGCCGCCGCGCCCATCCTGCTCAACGTCGCGATGATTACGGGCCTGTGGTTCTTCCACGGCGCCGACGAATATGCGACGGCGCGGGTGCAGGCGATGTCGGTGACGATCGGCGGCGCGCTGCAACTGCTCTGGCTGATCTGGGCATGCAAGCGCGCGGGCGTGTCAATGAAGATCAAGCGCCCGCGCCTCGACAAGGATGTGCGAGAGCTTCTCCGCCTGATCGTGCCCGCGGCCGCTGGCGCGGGCGCGTCGCAGATCAACCTGCTCGTCTCGACCGCGCTGTCGGGCTGGCTGCTCGCGTCGGGTTCCATCACCTATATCTATTATGCCGACCGGCTGAACCAGTTGCCGCTGGGCCTGATCGGCATCGGCCTTGGCACCATATTGCTCCCCACCATCTCGCGGATGCTGTCCAGGGGCGAGGATGCGGCGGCGATGGAGACGCAGAACCGGGGCATCGAACTGGCGCTGTTCCTGACCCTGCCTGCCACCGTCGCCTTCCTGGTCGTGGCGGAACCGATCGTGCGCGGGCTGTTCCAATATGGCCGCTTCACGGCGGAGGACGCGATGAGCTGCGGCTGGGCGCTGTCCGCCTTCTCGATCGGCCTGCCAAGCTATGTGCTGGTGAAGGTGCTGACGCCGGGCTATTATGCGCGCGGCGATACGAAGACGCCGGTGCGCTACGCGATGTTGTCGATCGTCATCAACATCATCGGCAATCTGGCGATGATCCCGACGCTGGGCCATATCGGCCCGCCGCTGGCGACCGCCCTCTCCTCGACGATCAATGTCGCGATGCTCTACGCGACGCTGGTCAAGCGCGGCCATTTTGCTGCCGACGCAGGGCTGCGTCGCCGTCTGCCCCGGCTTGCCGTCGCCGCGCTTATCATGGGCGTCGCGCTCTGGGCGGGCGAGGGGCTGCTCGATCCCTGGCTGACCGGGGCGATGCTCCAGCGCTATGTCGCGCTGGCCCTGCTTGTCGGCGCGGGCGTGGCGCTGTACGGGCTGGCCTCCTTCGTGACGGGCGCCTATCGGCTGTCCGACCTCAAGGCGCTGATGCGCCGACGGGGTGCAACCGCAACCAAATAAGAAAGAGTGGATAGAAGAATGCGCGTCCTTTCCGGCATCCAGCCGACCGGCAATCTGCACCTTGGCAACTATCTCGGCGCGATCCGCAACTGGGTGAAGATGCAGGATGAAATGACGGGCGATGCGCAATGCTTCTTCTTCCTCGCTGACATGCATTCGATCACCGTGCATGAAGGGCGCGAACAGCGCATCCGCAACGTGCGCGACATGGCCGCCGCTCTGGTCGCGGCCGGGATCGACCCGGATCGCTCGGTCCTGTTCAACCAGGCGCGCGTCCCCGCCCATGCCGAACTCGCCTGGTTGCTGAACGGCACGGCGCGCATCGGCTGGCTCAACCGCATGACCCAGTTCAAGGACAAGGCGGGCAAGGACCGCGAGGGCGCCTCGGTCGGCCTGTTCGTCTACCCGGTGCTGCAGGCGGCCGACATCCTGGCCTATAACGCCACCCATGTCCCGGTGGGTGAGGACCAGAAGCAGCATCTGGAATTGGCGCGCGACATCGCGGCGAAGTTCAACACCGACTTCGGCGTCGATCTGTTCACCCTGCCCGCGCCGATCATCCCCAGGGAATCGGCGCGCATCATGTCGCTGCGCGACGGCACTGCGAAAATGTCCAAGTCCGACCCGTCGGACATGAGCCGCATCAACCTGACCGATGACGATGACGCGATCATGGCCAAGGTGCGGAAGGCCAAGACTGATCCTGAACCGCTGCCCGAATCGGCCGAAGGGCTGGCGGGCCGGGCCGAGGCAAACAATCTGGTAGGCATCTTCGCCACCCTGTCGGGCAAGACGCCCGATGCGGTCTGCGCGGAATTTGCGGGCAAGGGCTTCGGTGCGTTCAAGCCGGCGCTGGGCGAATTGCTGGTCGAAACGCTTCGCCCGATTCGCGAGCGCTTCCTGGAATTGCGCACGGATGATGCCGCGCTCGACGCGATTCTCGACAAGGGAGCGGCCAAGGCGGCGGCGGCGGCGGAGCCGACCTTGCGCGCGGCCTATGATGCGATGGGGTTGATGCGCTGAGCTGATGCATTCGTGCCACAGGGTCGCGCAAAAGGGCGGCCCCTTTTCTTTGGGGCACGGAATTGCCATCTCCATAACGTTATGGATGTGAGAACATCATTTGCGCCCGTTCGATGGGTTCGTGCGTTCAAACGATGTTCAGTTGCGTTTTGCTATCGCGGAGCGCAAAGAATGATCGCAGGCGCTTCGCCTGATACAGGACGTAAAAACATGGCTCGTTTCAACAAGATCGGTCTGTTCGCGGCGCCCGCCCTGGCGCTGGTGGCATTGTCGGGCTGCGCCACGCCGTTCAAGGCCGATGTCGCCCGTTTCCAGCAGCTCCCCGCTCCCGCCGGGCAGAGCTACACCGTTGTCTCGGACGATCCCAGACTGGCCGGTGGCCTGGAATTTTCTCATTATGCCGAACTGGTCGGGCAGCGCCTGGCCCAGACCGGCTATGTCGCCGCCAGCGACCCTGCGCGCGCCGACCTGATCGTGCGCGTCGCCTATGATGTCGACAATGGCCGGGAGAAGGTGCGCTCGACCGGCTTTGGCGGAGGACCTTACGGACCGGGCTTCGGCGGTGCATGGGGCGGCGGCTTTGGCGGCCGTTGGGGTCGCCCGTGGGGCTATGGCTTCTACGATCCGTGGCTGTTCGGCGGCGGCGGTTATAACGACGTGTCGAGTTACACCGTCTACACCAGCGACTTCAGCCTCAAGATCGACCGCGCGGCCGATAATCGCCGCCTGTTCGAAGGCAAGGCGAGTGCCCAGTCGCTGTCGAACAAGCTCACCTATCTGGTGCCGAACCTGATCGATGCGATGTTCACCAATTTCCCCGGCCAGAATGGGGAAAGCGTGAAGATCACCCTGCCGCCCGAAAAGAAGGGCTAGGGGACAACCGGACAAGGGACGGCTCCCAGCCAAGACCCTGTCTGACCCGGCGCTTGAACAAGGCGCCGGGTTTTCTTTGTCAGACACGCCGGAACGGGTAGGGCGCGATCGTCCGTTCATAGCTGTGCAGGTCGAGCGCGCGCGTGACGGGGGGCAGCGCCCGGTCGGGGCAATCCCGCCGTTCGCACAGGTGGCAGGTGGGGCCGACCTCGATCGGGTCGTCCTTCTCCGCGTCGATCGAGTCGGCATGGACGATGCGCCCGGCATGTTTCGCCTCGCATCCCAGCGCGATGACCGACCTTGCTCTCGCGCCGTCCGGTCTCGGCGGCAGGGCCATCGCCAGGGTGACGAAGCGGCGGCCGTCGAGCGTCTCGATCAACTGCGTCTCGACCCGGTCAGGCGTGCGCGCATCGCAGGCGTCCCAGCGCGGGCAAAGCCCGCCATAACGCGCGAAGGGCCATGCCTCGCCGTCGAAGCGTTTCGAGACGATGCCCGCCCGGTCGATCTTCACCATGAAGAAAGGAATGCCGCGCGCGCCGGTCCGGTTGAGGCTGGTCAGACGATGGGCGACCTGTTCGGTCGATACACCGAACCGGTCACGTAGCAGGGCGATGTCGTGGCGGCTCTGCTCGGCGGCCTGGCGGAAACGGTCATAGGGCATGAGCAGGGCGGCGGCGGCATAGCTGGTGAGCGCAATGCTGGCGAGGCGGCGACTATCCTCGTCCGGCGGCGCGGCGCGGGCGATCTGCGCGCCGATCGCTTCGGCCAGTTCCTGTGCGCAGAGATGATAGGCGATGGCGAACAGCCGCCCCGATGCCGACAGCCGCTCGCTCAGCATCAGCCGCCGCCGGTGCATGTCATAATGGCGCAGCGTTCCGGCGAGTATGTCGCCGCGCATCACCTGCACGCTCATGCCGTGCCGGTCCTTGAGCCGCGCGCGCAGGTCCGCCTGGAGCAGCGCGGGATCGTCGGGCAGGTCGGCGGCGATGGCTTCGGCGCCCGCGTCGATCTCCGCGAAATGATTGCCCGCCCGCGCGATCGTCTCGCGCAGCCAGTCCACCGGCGCGACCAGCGGGGCGGGGCTGCCATGGACGACTGTTTCGCCGGGGAGGCGGCGCAGGTCGCTCAATGCCCGGTAGAAACGGGTGATCGCCTCGCTGACGCCGGGATAATTTTCCGTCACCTCTAGCACCTCGTCGCGGGCGATGCCGATGTCGCGGACCAGCGCGTCGGACAATATCTCGCTTAGTTCGCTCAGGCCCCCTTCGGCCGGGGTGGCGGTGAAATCGCGAATGTCGATGTCGTAGGTGTTGGCCAGCCGCAGCAGCATCTGTGCGGTCAACGGCCGCTGGTTGCGCTCCAGATGATTGAGATAGCTGGGGGAAACACCCAGTTCCTCCGCCATCTGCGTCTGGTTGAGTCCCAGTTCGCGTCGCAGGACGCGCAGCTTCGGCCCCAGATAAAGTTTGCGGTCGGTTAGCTCTGCCATAAGGTCATAATGTCATAGAATGACAATATGACCAAATATAATTGTGACTTATGGCCACTCATCGGCCTTACGGGCGGGCGTGTAGCTGTCTATTTCAGTGTCCATGGCCCGCATGGGCAGGAAGATGAAGGACAGAGTGATGACCACCGACATGATCGAACAGCCCCAGCCCGCCCGGTCCCGCGCGGTCTTCTCGCAGCAGGATTTCGGGCTGATCCGCACCGCCATCGCCCATTATCTGCGCGAGGTGCAGGATCAGCCGGAATCGGTCAAATATGCCAATCTCTATCACCGCCTCGGCCGCGTGGCCTGATCCAGGACTCGGCCCTCTCCTTCCTCCCCTGCAAGGGGAGGGGGACCACGAAGTGGTGGAGGGGTGTCCCGCCATCGATGGGGCGACACCCCTCCGTCACGCCTTCGGCGCGCCACCTCCCCTACCAGGGGAGGATTAGGCGTCACTGTCCATCAGAACAGTTTCGTCAGCCCGTAGAACAGCGCACCGATGGCGGCGGCGGCGGGCAGGGTGACGACCCAGGCGACGATGATGCTCGACGCCACGTTCCAGCGCACGGCCGACAACCGCCGCGATGCGCCCACCCCGACGATCGCGCCGGTGATGGTGTGGGTGGTGGACACCGGCACGCCCATATGGGTGGCCATGAACAGGGTGATCGCGCCGCCCGTTTCCGCGCAGAAGCCCTGCGCCGGGGTCAGCCGGGTGATCTTCGATCCCATGGTGTGGACGATCTTCCACCCGCCCAGCAGCGTGCCCAGGCCCATCGCCGCCTGGCAGCTCAGCACGACCCACATGGGGACATGGAAGCCGCCGGTCAGCATTCCCTGCGAATAGAGCAGCACGGCGATGATCCCCATCGTCTTCTGCGCGTCATTGCCGCCATGACCCAGTGAATAGAGCGAGGCGGACACGAGTTGCAGCTTGCGGAACACCCGGTCCGCGCCTTGCGGCGTGAACCGGCGGAAGACCCAGCTTATGACAAGCACCAGTATCAGCGCCAGGAACAGGCCCACGGCGGGTGAGATGACGATGGCGGCGCTGGTCTTGAATACGCCGTTCCACACCACCGCGCCCAGTCCCGCCTTGGCGGTGCCCGCGCCCAGCAGGCCGCCGATCAGCGCGTGGCTGGAAGAGGAAGGGATGCCCAGCCCCCAGGTGATAAGGTTCCAGGCGATCGCGCCCATCAGCGCGCCGAAGATCACCTGCGCGTCGATGATATTGGCATCGACGATGCCCTTACCCACCGTCTCGGCCACATGCAGGCCGAAGAAGAGGAAGGCGATGAAGTTGAAGAAAGCGGCCCAGGCGACCGCATATTGCGGTTTCAGCACACGGGTCGACACGATGGTCGCGATCGAATTGGCGGCGTCGTGCAGGCCGTTCAGGAAATCGAAGGCGAGCGCGACGCCGATCAGCGCGATCAGCAAGGGAAAGGCGATATGGGCGTCCATGGAACTGGCTACCGTCCTGTTGATCCGTTCGCCCTGAGCGAAGTCGAAGGGTGGGGCTGAGCCGCAGGCGAAGCTGCTTCGCTCCGCTCAGCCCGAACGGATGGAGAGCGTGAACTCAGGCGTGATCGATGACCAGGCCGGAAATCTCGTTGGCGACGTCCTCGAACCGGTCCGTCACCTTTTCCAGATGGCTGTAGATTTCGTTGCCGACGATGAAATCCATCGGATTGCCTGCCCGCGCCTGGCTGTAGAGCGCCTTGAGGCCGGCTTCATGCAATATGTCGGCATGGCCTTCCAGCTTCACCAGCCGCTCGGTCAACTCATGGAGCCGCGTCGCGTTCAGGTTCAGCGACCGCAGCAGAGGCATGGCCTCCGCGGTGATGCGCGCGCATTCGACGATCAGCGCGCTCATATCCTGCATCTGCGAGGGAAATTCCGTCACCTCGAACAGGGCGATCGCCTTGGCCGTCTGGTTCATCTGGTCGATGGCGTCGTCCATCACGCCGATCAGGCCGGTGATGGCGCTGCGGTCGAAGGGGGTGACGAAGATGCGGCGGACGTCCTGCAGCACTTCGCGGATGATGTCGTCCGCCTCATGCTCCTGGTCGGAGATCGTCTTGATATGCTCGGCCATGTCCGGCCCGCCCTTCAGCAGCCTGGCGAGTGCGTCGGCGCCGGCGACCAGAGTGGTGGCATGATCCTCGAATTGCTCGAAGAAGCGCCCCTGCTTGGGCATCAGCGCATGAAACCAGCGCAGCATTCCAGTCCTTTCATTTTGCTTCTCGCGGATCGCCAGCAGCAACCGGAAGAACCAGCCCGGATCGGCGGGCGGTTCGCGGAAGGCCGCGATGATCGATTTCAGGTCCGGTTCGTCGACCGCCGTTGCGGCGTCGGCGACAGGGAACCAGCGCAGCTCCCTTTGGCCCTGTTCGGGCCATTGCGTCAGGTGGCCAGTGACCGCAAGCGGAAAAACCTCCACCGTCGCCTCGCGCGATCCACCCCGGCGGCGGCGCTTGTCATAGCTATAGCGGCCGAGCGGGGCGGGACAGGCGATGCCGTGGATGCCCGCTTCCTCATAAGCTTCCAGTTCGGCGGCGCGGTGGCCGGCCAGTCCCTTGATGCGATTGCCCTTGGGAATCACCCAGCGCCGCGTGTCGCGCGACGTGATGAGCAATATCTGCATCGATCCGTCGGCGGCGGTGGAATAGGGCAGGGCGGCAATCTGGCGCATGGACCGCTTGTAACGAAATTGTCACAGATCGCAATGACCGCAGGACAGGGCCGGGACGGCGCCAGCGCGCCCCGACCGTCTCAAAAATGTACCAAAGGCGCTCTCAAACAAACCCTTATAGCGAGAAGCGCGCGGTGAGGCGGATGTCGCGTCCCGCCAGCGGTGCATAATCCTTCAGGAAGCTGGCATGACGACGGGCTTCCACGTCGAAGATGTTGTTGGCCGACAGCATCAGCGTCGTCCGGTCATTGCCGGGCAGCGGCTTGAACGAGAGCGAGGCGTTGACCATCGTATAGCCGTTGGTCGGCGTTTCAAATTCGGTCACGCGATCCTGGTCGAAGACATGTTCGACCTCGGCACGGGCGGACAGGCGATCGCCCTGCGCTTCCAGCCCGCCCAGCATCCGCAATGGGGGAATGCGCGGCGCGGGGCCATCGCCCTTGATCGTGGCGTGGACATAGTCGGCCAGACCATCGACATTGATCTTGTACCCGCCCAGTTGGGCCAGCGTGACCGACGCTTCGGCTTCGAAGCCATAATAGCGCGCATCGGCCTGGGAGAAAGCATAGCAGGGGAATTCCATATCCGCGCCGCCATTGGCGGCCTGACACACGCTATCGTCGGCGATGCTTTCATAGATATAGCCGCTGAACCAGTTGTGATAGGCGGCGAGGCTGACGCTATAGCCTTCGCCCGCCCCGCGCAGCGTGCCTTCGACGCCCCAGCTCTTTTCCTTGCGGAAATCGGCATTGCCCAGTTCGAAGGCCTGGGTGCCGGCATGATTGCCGCGCGCGAACAATTCTTCGGCGGACGGCGCTCGCTCGCTGCGCGACAGGTTCAGGCCCACACGCCAGCCCGGCACGACCGCCTGGCTGACGCCCAGCGACCCCGAAATGGCGTCGAAGCTGCGGCGGCGGCCGTCGAAGAACAATGTGTCGTCCGCATCGGCCTGGAGGTTGGTATGTTCATAACGGACGCCGCCTTCCAGCCGGGTGTTGCCCAGGTCCAGCGATTGCAGCGTGAAGATACCGATCTGGTCGGTCTCATTCTTCGGCAGGAATTTCTCCTCGCCATCGACCTCGAACCGGCGGGTGAAGAATTGCGCGCCGAATGCGCCGTCCCATCCGCCGCGCTTGGCCTGGACGAACTCCAGCCGGCTTTCCATCGACTGGTTCTTGAACGTGGTGCCGACTTCGCCCGTATCCTCGATTTCCTGATGCTGATAATCGGCGAAACCGGCGCGCAGGCGGATGCTGTCCAGAAAGCCGCCATGCACGGCAACTTCGCCGCGCAGGTCGACACGATCCTGCTTCATCCGCAACCGCACCTGTTCCGCTTCTGCGTCGGGGTCGAGCGAATAGCGGATCGGCACGCCATAGAAATTGTCGGTGTGGGCGAAGGACACCCCCAGATTGCCGCCATCATCGATATAGGCGGCGCCGCCGGCCACTTCCCACATCCGCCCGGCGCTGTTGGGCAATTTGCCGCGCAACGTGGCAAGATCCCGGATTTCCGCATTGTCGCTGGCGGCGGCTTCCGCACGCAGGGCAGGCGTCAATATATAGTTGCCGGTGTCGAGGTTACCGGTCTTGGCATAGGTGCCGTCGAGATGGACGACGAATTTCTCGGCCAGCGGCACCTCGATTTCGCCCGCGCCGCTGCGCTCGTTGGCGGCGCTGCCATAGGAACCGAGCGCGTCGATGTGGATCGCTTCGTCCGGCACGCGGCGGGGGATGCGGCTGTCGATGACGTTGACCACGCCGCCGATCGCGGATGATCCGTACAGCAAGGCGGACGGCCCGCGCAGCACCTCGATCCGGTCGGCGGTCAGCGGATTGATTGCGACGGCATGGTCGACCGAGGTGTTGGACACGTCGAAGCTGCCGATGCCGTCGGTCAGGATGCGCACGCGCTCGCCCTGGAATCCGCGCAGGATCGGGCGTGAGGCGTTGGGGCCGAAGGAGGTGGCCGATACGCCGGGTTGGCGGGCCAGCGTCTCGCCGATGCTGGTGCGCAGCTCGCGGTTCAGCTTGTCCCCCGTCAGGACCGAGGTGCCCGAAAGAATGTCGCCCTGCCGGCGCGGGATCAGCGCGGTGACGACGATATCGGCCTTGTTCTGGTCATGATAGGCCTGATCGGGCGCGGCGGAATCGGCCGGCGCCTGGGCGAAGGCGGCAGGGGCGAGGCAGAGGGCGGACAGGCAGAGGGCGGACAGGCAGAGGGCGGACAGGCAGAGGGCGGACAGGCAGAGGGCGGATGGAGCGCAGCCGCTTCGGAGCGTCGAAAAATGGGACATCAGGGACTATCATCCTTGTCAGGGGTGAAAGGGAATGAGACCCTGTATCTATAATGTTATAATATATCAACGTTGGTTTGGTGCATCATGTTGCGACCAGCCTGAAGGAAGCCGCTGGCACCGATCCGACCTGTTCAACGTTAGAGGAAGAGAAAATCCGCCAGTGCCTCGACGGCGGGCGTTTCGCTGGCCTTGGGGCCTATCGCCTGACGAATCTCGATCGAGGGCAGCGGCATGTCCAGCGGCAGGCGGCTGATCCCCTCCATCCGCCCCAGGTCGCGGGCGAGCGCGCCGAACGCCGGGAACAGTCCCGCCTCCTCACGCAGCGCGGCCATCACCGCGAACATATCGTCGCTTTCCATCACGATCGGTCCCAGCCTGGCGCGGCCGCGCTTCAGCGCCGCTTCGATCAGGGGGCGGGTGGCGTTGCGGTCGTCCATCGCGATCGCCGGGCTGATCGCCAGATCGGCGCGCGACACGCTCGATGCGCGCGCCAGGGGATGGGCGGCGCCCGCATAGAGGTTGAGCTGCTCCGACCAGCCATAGCGCGACGGTGGGTCGTTCGGCGCGCCGAGGGCGTAGAAATAGGCGATGTCGGCTCCCCCCCGCCGCAACGCCGTCGCGGCATCTTCCGCCGACTGGACATGCAGGTCGAGCGTGATGGCGATATCCTCATTCGCCGCCTCGAAAGCTGACAGCTTTTCCTGCAACTGGCCGAATACGGGCGCGGGAGCGGCGAGCAGGATCGTCTGTCGAGGCGGTTCGGCCGGCGTCGGCGCGGCCTCTCGTGGCGGGAGAGGCGTCGCCGATGGCACGGGATCGTCCTGACCCAGCAAGGTCATGGCCTGGGCGGTCTTGTGTCCCGCCGGGGTCAGCCGCGCCGCGCCTGTCAGATCCTCGAACAACCGATAGCCCAGCCGCATTTCCAGCGACGCCAGATCCCTGGCGATTGTTTCGGCCGGCACGCCCAGCATGGTCGCGCAGCGGGTCAGGCTGCCGGCCGCAACCATCTGCGCAAAAAGGTCAAGTTGGCGCAGGGAGGGGCGATCCATGACGGCCTGATAGAGGAAATGATGATGTCGGGTAAGGGTGATCTTGACGAGATTCCGGCGACGATGGCGGGGCGCTCCTTTGCCGGGCGGGTATAGCTCAATGGTAGAGCACTAGCCTTCCAAGCTATGCATAATCCAGCATTTCCGGGCCGGCTTGACCGAATCGCGAGCAATCCGCGAGCAGAGGTCATGGACCGCCTTCAGCACCTTTCCAGTATCGCCTTATGCGGCGGCCTCGATAAGCTCCATCGACAGGTTTCTTATATTTCCCTCGCGTTTGAGCGGGTCGAACCTCAATAGCTTACCTCGGCGCGCCGGCATTAGATCGAATGTGAAGATGTTCGGACCGCCCATCACCCTATGCGTTTGAGACCTGTTCTCCACGAAGGGATAGCCTTCCTCACTGCTCTCAAAGAGTTGGGCTACGCTCTCAACATCGCTCTCCATGGATATCTTCAATTGATATCGCCGATCATGTTTGAAAGGCGTGTTGTTGAATATGATCTGGGGGTCTTGGCCTGTCGATGTGAGACGTGATGCATCTCTTTTGGCAAACTGAAGATGATTGTTGATTTCGCCGGCCCCGATACGGTCAAAGCACATCGCATCCACCTGGCTGGCCCATTCTGCATATCGGGCGAGATATGGCCGATAGGCGAGCTGAGCCTTCAAGGCGGATACAAAGGAGTCCGACGGGTGATAGTTTGTCCGGCCGTAACCACCGAGTACTACGCTTTCTGCCTCGGCGTCGGATCGAACCTTGCACAGATACCGCTCTGCATTGGCCGAGACGATATCATCCGGGCCAAACAGATCGACTAGCTCAGGCTGAAAGAGGTCCGACCTCACATAAAGAATGTCCCGGTAGAATGTGGATAGCGGCGTCAAGCAGGTCCACAGAAAACTATCCCCTAATGCCAACAGCCGGCGCCTGCTGGCAGAACGCGGATTGTGAGCGATAGTCACATTGTCCGTGTTGCTGGGCAGAAATGGGCGGTTGTCCCAGATTCGCTCGGTCCTCTGCAGCGTCTGCAAAAAGCGTTCTGGCAAAGGCTTCCGGGTGCCTGCCATAATCGCCAGGTCGCCCAGCCGATCGCGCTCTTCCGCTTCCATGCATGAGAGAGGATCATGCCTGTGACCGAGCCGCCGCAGTATCTCGCGAGACACGATGGCGTTGCCTGTTTCCGTCATGTGGGTGTCCTGCCGGCTGAAAACCGGACAGCTTGCCTTTTCTTCAAGAAGCGTCGGTCGCGGATATAAGATGCTTTCGACCATTGCAGCATCGATGGCGCCAGCATATTGGCGCTCATAAAGGCTTTGGACCTGCCCCCTTATTTCTGCCGGGAGATATTCGGTCATGGTGACAGGTTTGGATGGGAAAACGACATGAAGATAGGGGATGTTGCGGGCGGCGCAAAACTCTGTCCGCCCCTTCAGGTTCGCGACAAGATTATCGACTGAGGATTGGCTGGCGCTTGATTTTCCGGTCAGAAAATCAAATTGGCGTTGCCCTCCCTGCCATAGGAAGGCCCAGCCATCCTCGCCAAACAGAACATTCTTCTTGATATCCCCCGGCTTGAACAAAGCGGCTTCCCCCTAGGAACAATGCTTCTGTATAAGCCGAGATTAGAGAGAATTTACATCCCGGTAGAGGAATTATTGCAGCCTGGACCAATCCGCTATGGCCGCGACCCTGTCTGTATGCGGCCAAGCTGATGATCGCGCTGGGCCTGAATCTGACTGACAAGGAAATCGGGAATTTGGTGGGGTGGCCCCGGAACAGGTGTCAGAAATTCGTACGCACTATGTTGACGACGCAGCTATTGTCGTGGCACTGGGCAACCGTCTCGCGCGGGCGGCTGTAAAACGCCCTGTAAAACGCTGGGCAGAAATGGCCATAAGCCATTGAAATGCGGGTATAGCTCAATGGTAGAGCACTAGCCTTCCAAGCTTGTGATGCGGGTTCGATCCCCGCTACCCGCTCCAGCCCTTCTCATCCTGCCTTCGACGGTGGGCCAGAGCTTCCTCGTTCGATCAGCGTGAACTGGAAATGCGGCGCATCGACCGGGCCGCTGGCGAGCGCTTCGATCACGGATCGACCCATATCTTCCAGCGGCTGGCGAACGGTGGTCAGCGGCGGCCAGGAGGTGAGGCTGGCCGTGGTGTCATCGAACCCCGTCACCGACAGGTCTTCCGGCACGCGCAGCCCGATGCGGTGCGCCAGCGTCAGCACGCCCAGCGCCATTTCGTCATTGGTGGCGAAGACCGCGCTCGGCGGTTGGGGCAAGGCAAGCAGCGTTTCGCCCGCCTCGATGCCGGAGGCGAAATCGAACTGGCCCGGTACGAACAACGCCTCGTCCACAGCGATCCCGGCTGCCGTCAGCCCTTCGCGGAACCCTTCGACCCGGCGGAGCGCGGCATGATGGGTAAGCGGCGGGGTGATGACGCCGATGCGCCGGTGGCCAAGGCCGATCAGATGATCTGCCATCATCCGGCCTGCGGCGTGTTCCGGCGTGTGGATGGTGAAGCTCGCTCCCCCAATTTCCCCGGCAATGCGCGCGCAGGGCAGATTCATCTCGGCGAGACGCGCGAGCAGTCCTTCATCGTCGGACAGCGGCGGCACCAGCAGTACCCCGTCCGGGCGCAACGCCGCGACCAGCCGTTCCAGCACCTCGAACCGTTCCTCGGCGCCCGGCGAGATCGGCTCGACTACCAGATGATAGCCCAGTTCGCGGCAGCGCCACGCCGCGCCGATCTGGATGCGGCTGACATAGCCGGGGGCGGGGTTGTTGTAGAGGAAGGCGATCATGAAGGAGCGGCCACCCGCCAGCCGCCGCGCCGACTGGTTGGGGCGATAGCCGAGCTGGTCGATCGCCGTCTGCACCCGTTCGCGCAACTCGGTGCTGACATTGGGCGCCTTGTTGACCACGCGGGACACGGTCTTGATCGATACCTTGGCGAGGGCGGCGACGTCATGGATGCTCGTCATAGACCTTGGCTCGGAACGTGGGAAAAGGTTGTCATGCCCGGTTTTCGGGCCTGTTGGCAAGGTGGAAGGCCCCGTCTAATACTATAACGATGAGCAACGTCATCAATCTGCGCCAGGCCCGCAAGGCGAAAGCGCGCGCCGACAAGCTGAACCAGGCGGACGCCAACCGCGCGAAGTTCGGTCGCACCAAGGCGCAGCGAGCCGCCGATTCCGCGGCAGAACAGAAGCGGGCTGCGCTGCTGGACGGCGCGCGGCTGGAAAAGAAGGGCGACGATGCGGGCGAAGGCCATCCTGTCGAGCCATGCTGATGGCGTCCTCCGCCCCGCCGGCGTTGCGATCGCCGGAGCGGCATGAAGCCATCCGCCTCTCTTTCTGTCCGGTTGCGCTTTGGCGGCTTGCCTGATACCGGGCGCGCGCATCATTTCCGCGTCCTTCCTGCACGAAAAGAGTCGCCAGCCCATGTCAGCTCCCACTTCAGACAAGATCAATCGCATCGTCCTCGCCTTTTCCGGTGGTCTCGATACCAGCGTGATCCTGAAATGGCTGCAGCAGACCTACCAGTGCGAGGTCGTGACCTTCACCGCCGATCTGGGGCAGGGCGAGGAACTGGAACCCGCTCGCGCCAAGGCGCGCCTGATGGGCGTCAAGGAAGAGCATATCTTCATCGACGACCTGCGCGAGGAGTTCGTAAAGGATTATGTCTTCCCGATGATGCGCTCCAACGCGCTCTATGAAGGCCTCTACTTGCTCGGCACCTCGATCGCTCGTCCGCTGATCGCCAAGCGCCAGATCGAGATCGCCAGACAAGTGGGCGCCGATGCCGTGTCCCACGGCGCGACCGGCAAGGGTAACGATCAGGTCCGCTTTGAACTGGGCTATTATGGCCTCGCCCCCGATATCAAAGTGATCGCCCCCTGGCGCGAATGGGATCTGGCCAGCCGCACCAAGCTGATCGAATTCGCCGAAAAGCACCAGATCCCGATTCCCCGCGACAAGCGTGGCGAAAGCCCGTTCTCGACCGACGCGAACATGCTGCACACCAGCTCCGAGGGTAAGGTGCTGGAAGATCCGTGGGAAGAAACCCCGGATTATGTCTACTCGCGCACGGTGAACCCGGAGGATGCGCCCGACGCGCCCGAATATATCACCATCGATTTCGAGCGTGGCGACGGTGTCGCGATCAACGGCGTCGGCATGTCGCCCGCGACCCTGCTCGAAACGCTCAACGACTATGGCCGCAAGCATGGCATCGGCCGCCTCGACCTGGTTGAAAACCGCTTCGTCGGCATGAAGTCGCGCGGCATGTATGAAACGCCGGGTGGCACCATCTATCACCTCGCCCATCGCGGCATCGAGCAATTGACGCTCGATCGCGGCGCCGCGCACCTCAAGGACGAGCTGGCGCCCAAATATGCCGAGCTGATCTATAACGGCTTCTGGTTCTCGCCTGAGCGCGAGATGCTCCAGGCCGCGATCGATTACAGCCAGGAGAAGGTGACGGGTACGGTGCGCCTCAAGCTCTACAAGGGCGGCGTCTATGTCGTCGGCCGCAAGTCGCCCTATTCGCTCTACAGCGAGAAGGTTGTGACCTTCGAGGATGATGCGGGCGCCTATGACCAGCGCGACGCGGCGGGCTTCATCAAGCTGAACGCGCTGCGCTTGCGCCTGCTGGGTCGCCGCGACCGGTAAACAGCTCATCGTCATCCCCGCGCAGGCGGGGACCCATCTTCCCACCGGGCATCTGGGTGAAAGGTCAGGAGATGGGTTCCCGCCTGCGCGGGAATGACGGAAAGTTGGAATGGCGCCGTTACAATTCGCGACAAACAAGCGGTCGCTATGACATATCTGCGGGACAACTTCCCTGCATATGCGTCTTCAAGGACGGCGGACAGCCGTTCGGGATGACCTTGCAAAGGAAGACTGACATGCCCCGCAAATATAGGATTTCCGTCGCGGTCGGATCGCTGTTCATCGGCGGTCTTGCGGCCGCCCACCTTGCCTTCGCCCAGCCCGGCGCTGATGGCGGCCCCCGCGGTCCGCGTGGCGGCCTGATGGAACAGGCCGACACCAACAAGGACGGCAAGATCAGCAAGGCGGAACTCACCGCCGCGCTCGAAGCCCGCTTCGCCAAGCTGGACGTCGATCATGACGGCCAACTGACCCGGAAGGATCGCGATCTCCGCCGCCAGCAGCGCCTCGACGAACGCTTTGCAGCGCTCGACACCGATAAAAATGGACAGATCAGCAAGGCCGAATTCACCGCCGGCTATCAGGCGCGCGCCGAAAAGCGCGCCGAGGGTGGCGGTCCCGAAGGGCGCGGCTGGCGCGGGCGTCGTCATGGCGGCCCCGGTCGTGGCATGATGCACGGCGGTCCGGGCGGCTTCGGCGATGCGGACAAGGACGGCACCGTCACCAAGGCCGAGTTCATGGCCCGTCCGCTCGCCCTGTTCGACAAGGCGGACACCAACAAGGACGGCTTCGTCACCGCCGATGAGCTGAAGGCCGCGCGCCCCCAGATGCGCGGCTCGATGGGCGGTCGCGGCCATGGTCGCAATGTTCCGCCCCCGCCCGCCGACGACTGATACCAACTTGTGTCGATTGGTTCCCCGGCGAAGGCCGGGGTCCAGCTCTAACGTCCGATCTGGACCCCGGCCTTCGCCGGGGAACAGTGAGTTTATTATGATGAGTCATATGCATAGGCGTAGGCAGCCGATGGGTGGTTACCAGTTGTCCCCTGCCTTCGCCCTTCCAACCTCCGGAAAGCCGTGACAGACAGACATGATGACCGACCGCCCCCATCTGCTGCTCGTCGATGACGAGCGTTCGATCCGCGAACCGCTGGCGCAATATCTGTCACGCAACGGCTTTCGCGTCACCGCAGTCGAAAATGCTGCCGACGCACGGCTGCGGCTCGCCGCCAGCGCGATCGACCTGGTCATCCTCGACATCATGATGCCGGGCGAGGATGGCCTGTCGCTCTGTCGCTATATTCGCGAGACGAGCGAGATACCGGTGATCCTGCTGACCGCCAGGTCGGAGGAGACCGACCGCATCGTCGGGCTGGAGATGGGCGCGGACGATTATGTGCTGAAACCCTTTTCCCCGCGCGAACTGGTCGCCCGCATCAAGGTGATCTTCCGCCGCGTCGCCACCGGCGGCCAGCGCGTCACCGCGCCCGATGGCGCGACCTACGCCTTTGCCGGCTGGCTGCTCAAGTCGCAGGAGCGCACGTTGGTGGATAGCGAGGGCGTCTCGCTGCCGCTGTCGACCGCCGAATATAATCTCATGCTCGCCTTCGCCACGCGCCCCAATCAGGTGCTGAGCCGGGACCAGTTGCTCGACATCACCCAGGGGCGCGAAGCCAATGCTTTCGACCGGGCGATCGACAATCAGATCAGCCGCCTGCGCAAGAAGATCGAGCCGGACCCCAAGGCCCCCACGCTCATCAAGACGGTTTGGGGCGGGGGCTACACCCTGTCGGCGGAGGTGCGGAAGCTGTGATGCGCCTGCGCCTCTGGCCACAAAGCCTGGTCGGCCAGATCATCCTGCTGGTCGCGATCGCCCTGTTCGTGGCGCAGGCGATCAATTTCGCCCTGTTGTTCCGGGAACGGACCCGGCTGGAACTGACCGGCCAGACGGCGCCCGTGGTCTATCGCGTCGTCGATGCGCTCGACAACCGGCCCGACCGGCCTGGTCCAGACCGCGCGCGGGCGCGCTTCGTACAGACCATGCCCGTTCTTGCGGGACGGGCGCGGCCCGACATAGAGAAACGCGCCGTGGCGATGTTCGAGGATATCGGCCTGCCCATCCTGACCGTGCGCGTGGCGCAGGACGAAGCGGAGCGGCCGTTGCGCCGCTGGGAAAGGATAAGGATGCGGGCCAGCGGCGACTGGCAGCCCAATAACCGCGTCGCGCGCCTGACGCTGGCGGCGGAATATGAACCTGGCAAATGGGTGGTGACGCAGGCGCGCGGCGGCAACCGATCGCCGCACTTTGGCGGATGGCTGATCGGTCAGACACTTATCCTCTACGCCATCGTCCTGCTGCCCCTGCTTTGGGTCGGACGCCGCCTGGCCCGCCCCTTAAAGCAGCTTACCGGCTCCGCCCAGCAATTCGCCAGGACGGGCGCGGCCGATGCGGTGGACGAGCGGGGGCCGGGCGACGTGCGCGACCTTACCATGGCCTTCAACGCCATGCGTGGTCGGATCATCGCCATGCTGGATGAGAAGGACCGGATGCTGGGCGCGATCGGTCATGATCTGCGCACCCCGCTCGCTTCGCTGCGCGTCCGCACCGAATCGGTGGAGGATGAGGGGGAGCGCGCCCGCATGTCCGAAACGATCGACGAAATGAACCGGATGCTGGAGGATATCCTCTCGCTCGCCCGCGCCGGGCGCAGCACCGAACATCCGCAGAAGGTCGATCTTGCCGCGCTCGCCGACGCGGTGGTGGAGGATTTCATCGAGCTGGGATCGCCGGTGACAATGACGGACAGCGACCGCGCCGTCGCCTTCGCGCGGCCACAACAGATCCGTCGCGCGCTGCGCAACCTGATCGAGAATGCGATCGTCTATGGCGAGCGCGCCCATGTGTCGGTGCTGCATGAAGACGGCCTGATCCGCATCGCCGTCGCGGACGAAGGCCCCGGCATTGCCGAGGATCGCATGGAAGAGATGCTGGAACCGTTCACCCGGCTGGAAGGATCGCGCAATCGTGAGACGGGCGGGGCTGGGCTGGGTTTGGCGCTCGTTCGCGCGATCATGGCCGAACATCGGGGCGAACTGCGCCTCGCCAACCGGCCGGAAGGCGGGCTGGAAGCCAGCCTGGTGCTGCCGGCCTAAGCCCCCCGATTGACGCGGCGCAGCATCGCGGTCAGTTACGGGGCAAAAGAGGCAGGGTAGATGCGAATCGTCATCATCGACGACAGCGGGCTGCGCGCGACCGTCCTGGAGGAAGGGCTGCGCGAGGCGGGCTATGACGATATCCATATCGTCCCCCCGCGCGGCGCGTTCGTCGCGCGGCTTGAACGCATGGCCCCTGACGTCGTGCTGATGGACCTGGGCAGCCCCAGCCGCGACACGCTGGAAGAGATGCTGACCGTCAGCCGCGCGCTCGCCCGGCCGATCGCCATGTTCGTGGACCAGTCCGACGACGGTATGATCGGCGCGGCGATCGATGCAGGCGTGTCCGCCTATGTCGTCGACGGCCTGCGCAAGGAGCGGGTGAAGCCGGTGCTGGAACTAGCGGTGCGGCGCTTCAACGCCTTCGCCAAGATCCAGGCGGAACTGGACGAGGCGCGCACCGCCCTGTCCGATCGCAAGATCATCGACCGCGCCAAGTCGATCCTGATGAACCAGCGCAACCTGTCCGAACAGGACGCCTATGCGCTGTTGCGGTCGGGCGCGATGAACCAGGGCAAGAAAATCGTGGACGTGGCGCAGGCGGTCATCACCGCCAGCGACCTGCTGGGGGGAGGCCTATGACGACGAATGTGAAGATCGCCTTCCTGCCGCTGAACGACGCCGCCGTGCTGGTGGCGGCGCGCGAGAAGGGGTTTGCGGAAGCCGAAGGGCTGAACCTCGACCTCATCCGCACGACGAGCTGGGCGACGGTGCGCGACCGGCTGGTGTTCGGTCAGGTTCACGCCGCGCAGATGCTGGCGCCGCTGGCCGTGGCGGTGACGCTGGGGCTGAGCCAGCAGCCCGCCGCGCTGGCTGCGCCCTACAAGCTGGGCGTCAACGGCAATATGCTGGTGATGGCGAGTGATTTCGCCAAGGCGCTGGAGCCGGATGTCGCGGCGCGGCTGGCTGACCCGCTGGGCACTGCGCATGATTTTGCCACCGCGATCGGACTGTGGCGGCGCAAGCCGGTGATCGGTGTTGTTCACCGCTTTTCCAGCCATGCGATCATGCTGCGCTACTGGCTGGCGAGTGCGGGCGTCGATCCGGACAGGGATGTGGTGTTGCGCGTGTTGCCGCCGTCGCTGACGGTGGAAGCGATGCGCGCGGGCGAGATTGACGGTTTCATCGCCGGCGAACCCTGGGGCAGCGCCGCGGTTGAGGCGGGGCTGGCCGAAACGGTGGCGATCGGCGAGCGCATCTGGCGGCGCGGGGTGGAGAAGGTGCTGGCCTTCCGCGAAGCCTGGCTGGAGGAAAATCTCGATACCGTCGACCGGCTGCTGCGCGCGCTGGCGCGGGCGGCGGCCTGGTGTGACGATCCGGCCAATCATGCCGCGCTGGCCGACCTGCTGGCCGATCCGCGCTATGTCGACCAGCCGGCCGAACTGATTGGGCGGGCGTTGAGCGGGCAGATCGTGGCGCGGGCGGGGGAGGCGGCGATCGCCAATCCCGATTTCATGCTGTTCAGCCGGGAAGCGACGCCCTTTCCCTGGCGCAGCCAGGCGCTGTGGCTCTATTCGCAGCTCGTGCGGTGGAACATGGTCGACCATGATGCCGCAACCGCAGCAAAGGCGGGCGCGGTGTTCCGCCCCGATATCTTCCGCCGCGCGCTGGCGAACAGCGACATGCCGATGCCGGGCGCGAGCATGAAGGTGGAAGGCGCGGTCAACCTGCCGCTGGCGGTGGGATCGCGCCGGGGGGAGTTGACCTTGGGACCGGATCGCTTCTTCGACGGACGGGTGTTCGATCCGGAGCAGATCGAGGAGTTTCTGGCGGGATTCGTGCCGGTGCGGTGAGTTGCCGGCGGAATGACCCGAAGTTACGCATCCCCTGAAACTGCACCGAATTTTGTGCCTTGCAACATGAAGCGAATCGCGAGATGATATAGGAGTCGCGCGACGAAGCGCGCTTATCCGGATGCGCCGTCCCAAGGTGGGGATCGCGTGTTCTCACCAGATTTCGCAGCAAAGCCGCTGACCGGGCATACCCCATGGGTGTCGTCCGGGCTGCGGCTTTTTTCGTGTCCATTTCCGTTTATTGGGGGACGTCACATGGCAACTGCTTATTGGGATCGCGAAGGAGAGGACGCCGCGTCTTCGCCCGCGACAAGCTTCTGGAAGGCCGGTCACACACCGACCTTGATCGCTGCATTCCTGTATTTCGACCTGGCTTTCATGGTGTGGGTGCTGCTTGGGCCGCTCGCGCCGATGATTTCCAAGACGCTCATGCTGACGCCGGCGGAAAAGGGGCTGATGGTCGCGACGCCGACCTTGGCCGGCGCGCTGCTGCGCGTCGTCAACGGCCTGCTGGTCGATCGGATCGGTCCGAAATTATCAGGCGCGATCAGTCAGTTGATCGTCATCGCCGGTTTGTTCACCGCCTGGGTGATGGGCGTCAACAGCTTTGGCGGCACGCTGGCGCTGGGTGTGATCCTGGGCTTTGCCGGGGCGAGCTTCGCGATCGCGCTTCCGCTGGCGAGCCGCTGGTATCCGGCCGAACATCAGGGCAAGGCGATGGGCCTTGCGGGCATGGGCAATTCGGGCACGGTGCTTGCCTCGCTCTTCGCGCCGGTCCTGGCCAAGATCTTCGGCTGGAATGCGGTGCTGGGCCTGGCCTGCATCCCGCTGACGATCGTCTTCGTCGCCTATATGCTGATGGCGAAGGACGCACCCAATGCGCCCGAGCCGAAAAAGATGATCGATTATTTCCAGCCCTTGAAGGAGGGTGACGCCTGGTGGCTGATGGCCTTCTACGCCGTCACCTTCGGCGGTTTCGTGGGTCTTGCCGCATCCCTGCCGATCTACTTCACCGACCAGTTCGGCCTGACCCCGATCGTCGCGGGCTATTGCACCGCGGCCTGTGTGTTCGCCGGGTCGCTGGTGCGGCCGATGGGGGGCGCGCTGGCCGACAGGATCGGCGGCGTCAAGGCGCTGATGATCGTCTATATCGTCGCCGCGCTGGCGCTGGCGGGCGTCGCCTATGCGACGAGCCTCGCGGGCGCTCTTGGTCTGTTCGTGGTGGCCATGCTGGCGCTGGGCACCGGCAACGGATCGGTCTTCCAACTCGTGCCGCAGCGCTTCCAGGCGGAAATCGGCATCATGACCGGGCTGGTCGGCATGGCGGGCGGCGTCGGTGGCTTCTACCTCGCCAGTTCGCTGGGGTTAGCCAAGCAGATGACCGGCAGCTTCGCGCCCGGCTTCCTGATCTTTGCGGGGCTGGCGATCCTCGCCTTCCTGGGCGTGGCGCTGGTCAAGGCCAAGTGGCGCGCGACCTGGAACACCGGCGCGCGCATCTGATCCAATCTTCCGTTCGGGCTGGGCGAAGCGAAGCCACTTCGCTCAGCCCGAACGGATTTTGTTTATCATTCGTCCGAGGGGGACGATTTCCCATGAAATATATCATCGCATCGGCGGCCGCGCTGGCCGTCGCAGGACCGGCCTGCGCTCAGGAGATCGGCCTAAAGCCAGTGGCGGAAGCCCGGCTGCGTTATGAGGATGCCGACCAGCAGGGACTGGCCGACGGCTCTTCCCATGCGCTTACCGTCCGCGCCCGCGCCGGTGTGACGGCCAGCAGCGGGGCGTTGTCGGCGACCGTCGTGGGGCAGGGGACGCTCGCCATCGTCGATGACTATTATGACGGGGTGAATGGCGCGGCGACCCGGCCGATCATCGCCGATCCGCAGAATGTCGCGCTCTATATCGCCCAGCTTCAATATAAGACCAAAGCGTTGACCCTGACCGGGGGGCGGCAGAAGATCGCGCTGGATGACGAGCGCTTTGTGGGCAATATCGCCTTTCGCGACAATGCGCAGACCTTCGACGCGGTGCGCGCCGAACTGACCCCGGCCAAGGGGCTGAAGCTGGATGTCGCTTATGCTTGGGAAGTGCGGACGATCTGGGGCATCGACGGTAACGGCGCGCGGCAGCAGGCGGTGCGCGGGGACAACATCTTCGCCAACCTCTCCTGGGCCACGCCCGTCGGAACGCTGACTGGTTTCGCCTATCTGGTCGATCAGGATGAGGCGGCGGTGCAGGCCTATCGCCTGTCCAGTCAGACCTATGGCGTGCGGTTGGCGGGAACGCAGGCGCTGTCGAAAGCGGTCAAGCTGGGCTATCAGTTCAGCTATGCGCGCCAGTCGGATTATCACCGCAATCCGAACGATTACAGTGCCGACTATTGGCTGGCGGACCTGCTGCTGGACGTGAAGGGCTGGAAATTGAACGGCGGCTATGAAGTGCTTGGCGCCAGCAGCGGAGTTCCATTCACCAGTTTCCAGACGCCGCTCGGCACGAATTTCAAATTTCAGGGCTGGGCCGACAAATTCCTGACCACACCGCCGAACGGCATACGCGATCTCTATGTCGGCGGCGGCTATGGCTGGAAGCAGGTCGGTCCCTTGAGCGGTGTGACGCTCCAGGCGGTCTGGCATCGGTTCGACAGCGACAGGCTGGATCAGCATTATGGCGACGAATGGAACCTTATCGCGTCCGCGAAGATAAAGAAGACCGCCCTATCGCTGCGCTACGCCAGCTATGACGCGCGGAGCATGGCGACCGACACGCAGAAATTCTGGGTGCAGGCCGACTGGGCCATCTGACTGAAAAGGCATGAGAGGAATCGCTTGAGCCGTCGGGCGATTCCCCATATGCTGCACTGCAAGGGACAAGGATGTCCTTCTTCACATAGCTGCGGCGGTTCAGGGTAGGACCGCCAAGGCGCATATGATGGCAAGGCCGCCATCCAGACTTTCGGGTTTCAAAGCCCGATGGTCCGGATGGCGGCCTTTTTCATTTCCGGAGACGCTTAGGATGGAGTTTCAGGTCAAGGACGAACGCCGGACGGACAGCGGGGACGATGTCCTGGTGCCGTTCGAGGATGTCCGCGAACATCTGGTCGTGGTGGGCAACGGCATGGCCGGTTGCCGCGCGGTCGAGGAACTGCTGGCGCGGGATGCGGGACGCTATCGCGTCACCATTTTTGGCGCAGAGCCTTATGTGAACTATAATCGCATCATGCTCTCGCCGGTATTGGCCGGGGAGAAGACGTTCGAGCAGATCGTCATCAACGATGCCGCCTGGTATGACGACAACGGCATCGAACTGATCGCGGGCGATCCCGTCACCGGCATTGACCGCGCGGCCAAGGCCGTCACCAGCCAGTCGGGCCGGACCGTCCATTATGACAAGCTGCTGATCGCCACCGGCTCCGACCCGTTCATCATCCCGGTGCCGGGGAAAGACCTGCCCGGCGTCATCAGCTTTCGCGACATGAAGGATGTCGACACCATGCTGGAGGCTGCCGGGAAGGGCGGCAGTGCTGTGGTGATCGGTGGCGGCCTGTTGGGGCTGGAGGCGGCGCACGGCTTGACCCTGCGCGGCATGAAGGTGACGGTCATCCACCTGATGGACACGCTGATGGAGCGGCAGCTCGACGAAGCGGCTGGCTGGCTGCTCAAGACCGCTCTGGAGGGACGCGGCCAGACCATATTGACCGGCGCCAACACGGCGGAAATCTATGGGGAAGGCCAGGTCGAGGGCGTCCGCCTGAAGGATGGCCGCGACATTCCCGCCAGCCTGGTCGTCATGGCAGTGGGCATTCGCCCCGCGACCAGCCTTGCCCGCGAAGCGGGGCTTGAGGTCAATCGCGGCATCACGGTCGACGACCATATGGTCACGAGCGATCCCGATGTCCTCGCCGTCGGCGAATGCGTCGAGCATGACGGCAATGTCTATGGCCTGGTCGCGCCGCTGTGGGACATGTGCCGCAGCCTCGCCGATGGCCTGACCGACCAGCACACGGGTTACAAGGGGTCGGTCACATCGACCAAGCTCAAGGTCGCGGGTCTGGATGTCTTCTCCGTCGGCGATTTTTCGGGCGGCGAAGGCTGTGAGGATATCGTCCTGCGCGATGCTTCGCGCGGGGTCTACAAGCGGGTCGTCGTCAAGGACGACAGGATCGTCGGCGCGGTGCTGTACGGCGATACGGCCGACGGCGGCTGGTATTTCGACCTTCTGAAAAAGGGCGAGGATGTCAGCGACATCCGCGACCTGCTGATCTTCGGCCAGGCCTATGCGGTTCTTGGCGCCTCCGGAGGAGGCGCGCTGGACCCTAAGGCGGCCGTTGCGGTGCTCTCGGACGATGCCGAGATTTGCGGCTGCAACGGCGTCAGCAAGGGCCAGGTCGTCGCCTGCATCGATGCGGGGGCGTGCAGCCTCGACGCGGTGCGCGCCGGGTGCAAGGCGTCGGCCAGTTGCGGTTCGTGTACCGGCCTCGTCGAAAATCTCCTCGCGGTCGTGCTGGGCGACGATGTGAAGTCCGGGCCGAAGACGATGTGCAAATGCACCAGCTTCGGCCATGACGATGTGCGGCGAGAGATTGTGGCGCAGGATATGCGCTCGATCCCCGAAGTGATGCAGAAGCTGCACTGGTCGACGCCGGACGGCTGTTCCTCCTGCCGTCCCGCGCTCAATTATTATCTGCTCTGCGCGCTGCCCGGCGACTATGTCGACGACCAGCAGAGCCGCTTCGTCAACGAACGGATGCACGCCAATATCCAGAAGGACGGCACCTATTCGGTCGTCCCGCGCATGTGGGGTGGCCTGACCAACCCGCGCGAACTGCGCGCGATCGCCGATGTGGTCGAGAAATATGACGCGCCCATGGTCAAGGTCACGGGCGGCCAGCGCCTCGATATTTTCGGCATCAAGAAGGAAGACTTGCCCGCGGTCTGGGCCGATCTCAATGCGGCCGGGATGGTTTCCGGCCATGCCTATGGCAAGTCGCTGCGCACGGTGAAGACCTGCGTCGGGTCCGAATGGTGCCGCTTCGGCACGCAGGATTCGACTGGCCTTGGCGTCAAGATCGAGCGGATGACCTGGGGATCGTGGATGCCCCACAAGTTCAAGATCGCGGCGTCGGGCTGTCCCCGCAACTGCGCGGAGGCGACGATCAAGGATTTCGGCGTGGTCTGTGTCGACTCCGGCTATGAACTGCATGTCGGCGGCAATGGCGGCATCCATGTCCGCGCCACCGACCTGCTGTGCAAGGTCGCGACCGAGCAGGAGGCGCTGGATTATTGCGCTGCCTTCATCCAGCTCTACCGCGAGGAAGCCCGCTATCTGGAGCGCACCGCGCCGTGGATCGAGCGGGTCGGCGTCGACTATATCAAGAGCCGCATCGTCGAGGATGATGCAGGCCGCGAGGCGCTCCGCAGCCGCTTCCTCTATTCGCAGAGCTTTTCCCAGGAAGACCCCTGGGCCGAGCGCGCCGCCGGGGCGAACAGCGAACTGCACCAGCCCCTTCAACCCATCGCCATCGCTGCGGAGTGACACCCATGACCGACTGGATCGACATCGGAACGCTGGCCGACATTCCCCAGCGCGGTGCCCGCACGGTGCAGCTTTCCGGCGAAAAGGAAATCGCGGTGTTCCGCACCGGCGACGATCAGCTTTTCGCGCTGGTCAACGAATGCCCGCACAAGAAGGGGCCGCTGAGCCAGGGCATCGTCCACGGCCACAGCGTCGCCTGCCCGCTGCATAACTGGAACATCGCCCTCAAGACGGGCGAGGCGCAGGGCAATGACGAGGGCTGCACGCCGACGATCGCGGTGAAAGAAGAGGGCGGGCGGATATGGATCGCCCGGCCCATGGCGATGCAGGCGGCTGCGTGAGAGGTCGATTTCTTTCTCCCCTCCCTTTCAAGGGAGGGGCCGGGGGTGGGTGCGCCGCGTCAGCGGCGCTTGCGACGGTGATGTTGCAGGCTCGCTTCGCTCGCACCCACCCCAACCCCTCCCTTGAAAGGGAGGGGCTATGACTACCTCCATCCGCACGACCTGCGCCTATTGCGGCGTCGGCTGCGGCATTTCGGCCACGCCGACCGGCCCCCGATCGGTCACGATCAAGGGCGATGAGGCGCATCCGGCCAATGGCGGGCGCCTCTGTTCGAAGGGCACGCATCTGGGGGAGACGGTCGGCCTGACCGGCCGGCTGCTCCACCCCATGGTCGGCAACAAGCGCACAAGCTGGGACAAGGCGCTGGACCTGGTCGCCAGGCGCTTCCGCGAAACCATTGCGCGTCATGGTCCCGACAGCGTGGCCTTCTACGTTTCCGGCCAGTTGCTGACCGAAGATTATTATGTCGCCAACAAGCTGATGAAGGGCTTCATCGGTTCGGCCAATATCGACACCAATTCGCGCCTCTGCATGTCAAGCGCGGTCGCCGGGCACAATCGCGCGTTCGGTGAGGATGTAGTGCCTGCCACCTATGACGATCTGGAGGAAGCAGACCTGATCGTCCTCGTCGGCTCCAATACCGCCTGGTGCCATCCGATCGTCTATCAACGCATTCAGGCTGCGCGTGCCACCCGTGGGACCAAACTGGTCGTCATCGACCCGCGCCGCACCGAAACCTGCGAAGGCGCCGACCTGCATCTGCCCGTCAAGCCCGGCACCGACGTCGCGCTGATGAACGGCCTGCTTGCCTGGTGTGACGTGGAAGGCATCACTGATTCCGCCTATCTGGCCGATCATGTGAACGCCCCCGAAGGCTTTTGGGAGCATATCCGCACCGACCACGACCTGTGGACGACGGCCAAGACCTGCGACATCGCGCCCGCTTTGCTGGAGCAATTCTACAAGCTGTTCGTCGCGACCCCGCGCACCGTCACCCTGTTCAGCCAGGGCATCAACCAGTCGATCCGTGGCACCGATCAGGTCAATGCGATTATCAACGTCCATCTGGCCGCCGGCCGCATCGGCAAGCCGGGCGCCGCGCCCTTCTCGATCACCGGCCAGCCCAATGCGATGGGTGGTCGCGAAGTCGGCGGGCTGGCTTCGACGCTGGCCGCGCATATGGACTTCGTGCCGGACAATGTCGCCCGCGTCGGCCGCTTCTGGGCCGCGCCCGCCATGGCGACCAAGCCGGGCCTGAAAGCCGTCGACCTGTTCCGCGCCATCGGTGAGGGGCGGATCAAGGCGCTATGGGTGATGGCGACCAATCCCGCCGTCTCGCTGCCCGACGCCGGTCGCGTGCGGGAAGCGCTGGAAACCTGCCCCTTCGTCGTCGTGTCGGACATCATCGCCGACACGGACACCAGCGTTCATGCCGATGTCCGCCTACCCGCCGCAGGCTGGGGCGAAAAGGATGGCACCGTCACCAATTCGGACCGCACCGTCAGCCGCCAGCGCCCCTTCATGTCGCTGCCCGGTGAGGCGAAGCCCGACTGGTGGATCGTCAAGGAAGTCGCCCGCCGCATGGGCTGGCGCAACGCCTTCGCCTATGACCGGCCGGCCGACATCTGGCGCGAACATGCGCGCCTGACCGCCTATCAGAATGATGGCGCGCGCCTGCTCAACCTGCGCAGCCATGCCACTATCGGCAACGACGCCTATGACGCCATGGAGCCTTTCCGCTGGGGCGGCACGCCCTTCGCCGATGGCCGCTTCCCGACCCCGGACGGCAAGGCGCGGCTGGTGCTGGCGAAGCAGATGGACATCCAGTCGCCGCTGCGCGACTGGCCGATGACGCTCAACACCGGCCGCTATCGCGACCAATGGCACACGATGACCCGCACTGGCCTGGCGCCCAAACTCGCCCGCCATCGCGAGGAACCGCTGGTCGAGATCCATCCGCAAGACGCCGAGGCGCTGGGCATCGCCGATCGCGACCTGGCCCGCGTGCAGACCGCGCAGGGCAACAGCCTGTTCCGCGTGGCGATCAGCGAAGGCCAGCGTGTCGGCGAAATCTTCACGCCGATCCACTGGACCGACCAGATTTCCAGCGGCGGCCGCACCGGCCTGCTGCCCCGCCCGCTGGTCGATCCGCATTCGGGCCAGCCGGGTTTCAAATCGACCCCGGCCAGCGTCGAGAGGGTCGCCACCGAATGGAAGGGCTTCCTCATCCTGCGCGACCGGCCGGGAATGGGGCAGCCGGTGAAGCTGCCCTGCCTCTGGTCGACGCGGATCACCGTGCCGGGCGGCGCGCTTTACGAGATCGCCGGCAATGGCGATCCCGCGCGGCTCGACGCCTTCCTGCCGAAGGGCGACCGCGCGGAGGCCATGGACGTCACGCGCGGCACCCGCCGCGTCGCGACCATCAGCGAGGGCAGGCTCTGCGCCATACTGTTCGTCACCCGCACCGGCATCCTGCCTTCGCGCGACTGGCTGATCCGGCAACTGGAAGTGGAAGGCGTGGGCGGCTCCGTCCTCGCGGCGCGCGGTCCCGGCAGCCAGCCGGGCGCTTCTGGAGATAGGGGCGCGACCATCTGCGTCTGCTTCGACATCGGGTTGAACCAGATCGTCGCCGCCATCCGCGAACAACAACTGGTCGATGTGCCCGCTATCGGCAAGGCGCTGGGCGCGGGCACCAATTGCGGATCGTGCCGCCCGGCGCTCGCCAACATCCTCGCTCAAACATCGCAGGAGACGCTCCATGCAGCCGAATGACTTGATCGCCGCCGGGGGAGTCTGGCTGGTGGGCGCAGGGCCGGGCGACCCGGACCTGCTGACCCGCAAGGCGGAAAAGCTGATCGGGGCTGCCGACATCGTGTTTTATGATGCGCTGGTCGGGTCGGGCGTGCTGGACCTGATTCCGCAAGGGATTGAGCGGGTGAGCGTGGGCAAACGGTCGGGCCGTCACTCGAAAGCGCAGGAGAGCATCAACGACCTGCTGCTCGCGGCGGCTAAGGCGGGCAAGCGCGTGGTGCGTCTGAAGGGCGGCGACCCTTCGGTCTTCGGCCGTTCGGCGGAGGAGATGGCGCATCTCGCCGCTGACGGCATTCGCTTCAACATCTGTCCCGGCATCACCACCGCCAGCGCTGCTGCGGCGAGCGGCCATGCCTCGCTCACGCTGCGTGGGGTAGCGCGCGGCCTGACGCTGGTGACGGCGCATCTGAAAGCGGGCGAGCCGTTGAAACTGGATTGGGATGCGCTGGCCAGCCCCGGCAGCACGCTCGGCATCTATATGGGCCGCGCCGCCGCGGGGGAGATCAGTCGTTCCCTGATCGCTGCCGGGCGCGATCCCGAAACACCGGTGATGGTCGCGGTCAATGTCTCGCTGCCCGATGAGCGGTTGATCCGGGGCAAGTTGTCGGCGCTCGCTTTCCTCGTGGCGACGATCAGCGATGATGATCCGACCTTGCTGCTGATCGGTGAAGCGGTGGCGGGGACATCGGTGGAGATGGACCGGGTGGAGAGCGTGGCGCTGACGGTCTGACAACAAGGTGCATCGAAGAGAAGCTACATGTTCCCCGGCCTGCGCCGGGGAACTACGAGCTTATTGCGATAAGTCATAGACATTGCAGCTTGGTCCAGCCACGTCCGTTCGGAAAAGGGTTATATTGGCAAATCCACCAGATCCTCCGGCCGGTTGATATTGGGCAGGACCAGCCCCGGCACCTCCACCACCCGCGCATTCACCCGTTCGATCCAGCCATAGATGGACCGGCTATTCTCTTCGGCCAAATGGGCATCCAATTCACCAGCCAATGCAGCCGGCCACCAGCCGAGCAATTGCTGCCCTTGCAGGATTGTCGCGGCGCCGTCGCCGATCAGCGCGGCGGGCAGGTCGGCCGGATAGAAGGGCATGTCGCAGCCCGTGGTCAGCACGCCGACGAAATCGTGGCGCAGCGCATGATGTAGCGCGGCGTTGAGGCCGCCCAATGGCCCCAGGTCCGGCCCTGGCCGATCCGCCAGCCCGCCTTCGCGTCCGCAGATCACGACCTCCGCCACATGGGGTGACAGCCCCGCAACCGCATGGTCGAGCAACGTCCGCCCATCGGCCATGCGCGCCAGCGCCTTGTCGCTGCCGAAGCGGCTGGAACGTCCCCCGGCCAGCACCGCGCCCAATATCGGTCCGTTGCGCATAAGCGCCTCCTTGATAGCTCTCCTCTATAAAGAAGGGGCTGCCTGCACTATAGCAGCTTCGATGCAGACACGCCTTGTCGAATATTTCCTGGCGCTGGAACGCGAAGGCCATTTCGCGCGGGCGGCGGCGCATTGCCATGTGTCGCAACCTACCCTGTCGGCGGGCATCGCAACGCTGGAGGCGCAGCTTGGCAAGCGGCTCATCCGGCGCGACCGGAAATATGCCGGGCTGACGGCGGAAGGAGAGGCGATCCTGCCCTGGGCGCGGCAGCTCGTCGCAGCGGCCGAGGCGCTGGGGCAGGCGGCGGAAACGGCGCGCGGGCCGCTAAAGGGCGAGTTGCGGCTGGGTGCGATCCCGGCGGCGATGCCCGCGATCGGGTGTCTGGCCGAAGCGATGCTGGAGCGGCATCCGGGTCTCAATATGTCCGTGCGCGCGCTCACCTCGCGCCAGATCGAACGCGAACTGGCGGCGTTCGAGCTGGACGCGGGCCTCACCTATCTGGATTTCGAACCGCCCGCTCACGCGCTGTCCGTCCCTCTTTATGTCGAGCGGACGATGCTGGTGAGCGCCATAGACGGCGTGCCGATCCCCGATCCGCTGGACTGGACGGACCTCGCGCGATTGCCGCTCTGCCTGCTGCATCAGGGAATGCAGAACCGGCGTATCCTTGACGCGCGAATGGCCGAGCGGGGGCTTGCGCTGCGGCCGCTGGTGACGGCGGACAGCTATGTCGCGCTGCTGGGGTTGGTGCAGCAGGGGCGGCTCTGCTCGATCATTCCGGACAGTCATGCGACCTTGCTGAAGGGGCTGGCCTGGGCGCGGACATGCCCCTTGCCGGAGATGGAGGAGGGCAGCCGGGTCGGCGTGATCGTGTCCGACAGCGCGCCGATGGGACCACTGGCGCAGGCGGTGCTGGGCGTAGCGCGCGAGTTGCGCCTTCCACCCGGTTTTCGGACAAGTTGATAGGATATGTCTATCAAACATCGTCGGCTTCGATTTGACCGTGCGACGGTGCAGGCGCAGGATCGCCTATAAAATCGGCCAAATAAGGCAGGCCAAAAGGCAGGGTAGAATGGAAGAGTTTATTGTCGCCTGGACCGCACGCCACGGCGCGACGCGGGACCGGCTGTTGCCGCTGCTCCATGCGATGCAGGAAGAGGCGGGCTATATCGACGATGCGTGGGTGGCCGCGATTGCCAGGGCGCTGAACCTCAGCCGCGCGGATGTGCATGGCGTCATCACCTTCTATCACGACTTCCGCCGCGTCCCGCCGGGCCGCCATGTAGTGAAGCTGTGCCGCGCGGAAAGCTGCCAGGCGCGGGGCAGCGCGGCGATCGAGGCTGCGGCAGCGCGGCGGCTGGGCGTGGCGATGGGTGAGACGCGCGCCGACGGACAGGTGGCGCTGGAGCCGGTCTATTGCCTTGGCCTGTGCGCGATCGGCCCCAATGCTCTGGTCGACGGGCGGCCGGTGGCGCGGATCGACAGCGCCGCGCTGGATCGGATCGCGCTGGAGGTGGCGGCATGAGTCGGGTGTTCATCAGCCGCGACATGGCGTCGGTCGCGCTGGGCGCGGACGATGTGGCGCGCGCCTTTGCGGCGGCGGGGTGCGATGTGGTCCGCACCGGATCGCGCGGGCTGTTCAGCATCGAGCCGCTGGTCGAGGTGGAGACGGCGGACGGCCGGATCGGCTTCGGGCCGGTCGGGTCGGGCGATGTCGCGGCGGTGCTGGACGGCACCCACCCGCATCGGCTGGGCCGGATCGAGGATCTGTCCTTCTTCGCCAGCCAGCAACGTTTCACCTTCGCGCGTTGCGGCGTTATCGATCCACTCAACCTCGCCGACTATACGGCGCATGGTGGCTGGAAGGGACTGGAGACGGCACGGGCGCTTGTCCCGCAGCAGGTGGTCGATGCGGTCAAGGCGTCGGGCTTGCGCGGGCGCGGTGGGGCGGGCTTCCCGACCGGGATCAAATGGCAGACGGTGCTGGATGCGCCGGCCGGAGACAAGTTCATCGTCTGCAACGCCGATGAGGGCGACAGCGGCACCTTCGCCGACCGGATGCTGATGGAGGGCGATCCCTTTTGCCTGATCGAGGGGATGGCGATCGCGGCCCATGCGGTCGGCGCGGGCCATGGCTATATCTATGTCCGCTCCGAATATCCCTTTGCGATCGCGACCATGCGCGCCGCGATCGAGGCGTCGGCGCATCGGATCGCGCCCTTCACGCTGGAGGTGCGAGAGGGCGCAGGTGCCTATGTCTGTGGCGAGGAAACGGCGCTGCTCGACAGTATCGAGGGCAAGCGCGGGCAGGTGCGCGCCAAGCCGCCTTTGCCCGCGTTGCAAGGGCTGTTCGGCCGACCGACCGTCATCAACAATGTGCTGTCGCTGGCCGCCGTGCCGTTCATTCTTGCCGAGGGGGCGGAGGCTTATGCGGCGGTCGGTTTCGGCCGGTCGCGCGGGACGATGCCGGTGCAACTGGCGGGCAACGTCAAGCATGGCGGACTGTACGAGATCGGCTTCGGCATCACGCTGGGCGAACTGGTGAACGAAATCGGCGGCGGCACCGCCAACGGGCGGCCGGTGCGGGCAGTGCAGGTGGGCGGGCCGCTGGGCGCCTATTTCCCGCCGTCGATGTTCCATCTACCGTTCGACTATGAAGCCTTCGCGCAGGCGGGCGGCCTCATCGGCCATGCCGGGATCACCGTCTTCGACGATAGCGTCGACATGGCGCATATGGCGCGTTTCGCCATGGAATTCTGCGCGGCGGAAAGCTGCGGCAAGTGTACGCCTTGCCGTATCGGATCGACGCGCGGGGTGGAGATCATGGACCGGATCATATCGGCGCGGCCGGCCATTCCCCTTCGTCATCCTGACGAAAGTCAGGATCCAGAGTCCCTTGGCGCAATGTTGGATGGTGCCGCCCTGGATGCTGACTTTCGTCAGCATGACGGGCAGGGAAGCTATCTCGATAAGGCACTCTACTCCCGCGCGCCCGACCGGATCGACGTGTCGATCGAGGCGCAGACCACGCTCCTGCGCGACCTCGCCGATACGATGAAATATGGCTCTCTCTGTGCGCTGGGGGGCTTCACCCCCTATCCGGTGCTGAGCGCGCTCGACTATTTTCCAGAGGATTTCGGCGCGAATGCGCCCATCAAGGAGGCTGCGGCATGAGCTTCTCCCGCGAAACCGATCATGGCACGCCGCCGGCCATCACCACCGGCAAGTCCGTCACCCTCACCATCGACGGCCAGAGCGTCACTTTGCCCGAAGGCACCAGCATCATGCGCGCCGCGTCGCTGACGGGCGGGTCCATCCCGAAGCTGTGCGCCACCGACAGCGTGGAAAGTTTCGGGTCGTGCCGCCTCTGCCTGGTCGAGGTGGAGGGGCGCAACGGCTATCCCGCCTCCTGCACCACGCCGGTGGCCGAAGGCATGGTGGTCCGCACCCAGACTGATCGCCTCAAACAATTGCGGCGCGGGGTGATGGAACTCTATATCTCCGACCATCCGCTCGACTGCCTGACCTGCGCCGCCAATGGTGATTGCGAATTACAGGATCAGGCAGGCGCAGTGGGCCTGCGCGATGTCCGCTACGGCTATGACGGCGCGACCAATATGGGGCAGGCGAAAGACCAGTCGAACCCCTATTTCGACTTCGATCCCAGCAAGTGCATTGTCTGTTCGCGCTGCGTGCGCGCCTGCGAGGAAGTGCAGGGCACCTTCGCGCTGACGATCGAGAATAAGGGCTTCGAATCGAAAGTCTCGCCGTCGCAGGGCGAGGATTTCCTGGGGTCCGAATGCGTGTCCTGCGGCGCGTGCGTGCAGGCCTGCCCGACCGCCAGCCTGATCGAAAAGAAGGTCGTCGAAACCGGCACGCCCGACCGCGCCATTGTCACCACCTGCGCCTATTGCGGCGTCGGTTGCACCTTCCGCGCGGAAATGCGCGGCGAGGAACTGGTGCGCATGGTGCCGTGGAAGGAAGGCAAGGCCAATCGCGGCCATAGCTGCGTCAAGGGCCGCTTCGCCTGGGGCTATGCCCAGCATCAGGACCGCATCCTCAATCCCATGATCCGCGCCTCGGTCAGCGAACCGTGGCGCGAAGTGTCGTGGGAGGAGGCGATCGCCTACACCGCGTCCGAGTTCCGCCGTATCCAGGCGACATATGGGACGCGCAGCATCGGTGGCATCACCTCCAGCCGCTGCACCAATGAGGAGACGTTCCTGGTCCAGAAGCTGATCCGGCAGGGCTTCGGCAATAATAATGTCGATACCTGCGCGCGCGTCTGCCACTCGCCGACCGGCTATGGGCTGAAGACGACTTTCGGCACCTCCGCGGGCACGCAGGATTTCGACAGCGTGATGCAGTCGGACGTGATCCTCGTCATCGGCGCCAACCCGACCGACGGCCATCCGGTCTTCGCGTCGCGAATGAAGCGGCGGCTGCGGGAGGGGGCGAAGCTGATCGTCATGGACCCGCGCCGGACCGATCTGGTGAAATCGCCCCATGTCGAGGCGGAGCATCATCTGCCGTTGCGGCCCGGCACCAACGTCGCGATGCTGACCGCCTTCGCCCATGTGATCGTGACCGAGAAGCTCTATGACGAGACTTTCATTCGCGAACGCTGCGACTGGGATGAGTTCATGGACTGGGCCGATTTCGTGTCGGAACCTGCACGCTCGCCCGAAGCGATCGAGCCGCTTACGGGCGTGAGGGCGGATGACGTCCGCGCCGCCGCCCGGCTCTACGCCACCGGCGGCAACGCGGCGATCTACTATGGCCTCGGCGTCACCGAGCATTCGCAAGGCTCCTCGACCGTCATGGCGATCGCCAACCTCGCCATGGCGACCGGCAATATCGGGCGTGAGGGTGTGGGCGTGAACCCGCTGCGGGGCCAGAATAATGTCCAGGGTGCCTGCGACATGGGCAGCTTCCCGCATGAATTTTCAGGCTATCGCCATGTATCGGACGACGCCACCCGCGCCCTGTTCGAGCGGGAATGGGGCGTGACGCTGGACGCCGAGCCGGGCCTGCGCATTCCCAACATGCTCGACGCGGCGACCGACGGCACGTTCAAGGGGCTGTTCGTGCAGGGGGAGGATATCCTCCAGTCCGATCCCAATACCCATCATGTCGCGGCGGGCCTCGCCGCGATGGAATGCGTGGTGGTGCAGGACCTGTTCCTCAACGAAACCGCCAATTACGCGCATATCTTCCTGCCCGGTTCGACCTTCCTGGAGAAGGACGGCACCTTCACCAATGCCGAACGCCGCATTCAGCGCGTGCGCAAGGTGATGGCCCCGCTCAATGGCCATGCCGATTGGGAGATCGTGCAACTGGTGGCGAACGCCATGGGCCTCAACTGGACCTACAGCCATCCGTCCGAAATCATGGACGAGATCGCGGCGCTCACCCCGACTTTCGCGGGCGTCCATTATGACCGGCTGGAGGCGGAAGGGTCACTGCAATGGCCGGCCAACGCCGCCGCGCCCGACGGCACGCCGACCATGCATATCGACGGTTTCGTGCGGGGGAAGGGCAAGTTCGTCGTCACCGACTATGTGCCCACCGACGAGAAGACCGGGCCGCGCTTCCCGCTGCTGCTGACTACGGGGCGTATCCTGTCCCATTATAATGTCGGCGCGCAGACCCGGCGGACGGCCAACACCGCCTGGCATCCGGAGGATCGGCTGGAGATTCATCCGAGCGACGCGGAAAATCGCGGCCTCAAGGATGGCGACTGGGTGACGCTGCGCAGCCGGGCGGGGGAGACGACGCTGCGCGCGTCGATTACCGAGCGGGTGGCGCCTGGCGTGGTCTACACGACCTTCCACCATCCCGAAACGCAGGCCAACGTCATCACCACCGACTATTCGGACTGGGCCACCAATTGCCCGGAATATAAGGTGACGGCGGTGCAGGTGATGGCGTCGAACGGTCCCAGCGACTGGCAGCAGGATTATGCCAGCCAGGCGCGCCGGAGCCGACGCATTGCGCCGCTGGAAGCAGCCGAATAGGATTGCGGGCATGAGCAATGAGAATGAAGTCATGTCGACCGGCGATCGGCTGATCTACATGGCGAACCAGATTGCACGGAACCTGGCGGCCCAGGGCGAGGGTGAGGCGGTGGCCGCCACCGCCGACCATATCGCCAGCTTCTGGGACCCGCATATGCGCGCGCGCATCGTGGCGCTGGCGGTGGAAAGACCCGATGCCCTGTCCCCCATCGCCGCCGCCGCCGTCCGCCGGATCGCGGCTTGAGCAAAGGCAGCGCCACGCTGCGCTTCACCCGCCTGACGCCCGACGGCGGGGCGGAGACGGTCGATCGCCCGCTGGCGGAAGAGGTGCCGGTCGCGATCGAATATAATGGCGCGGGCTATGCCGTGCTGATGGCGACGCCGACCGACATGAGCGACCTGGTGCAGGGCTTCAGCCTGGCCGAGCGGCTGGTGACGCGCGAGGATGCATTGCTCGACATCGATGTGCATGATACGGGCGCGGGGATCGTCGCCCGCGCCACGCTGCCGCCGCATCGCAGCGACGCCTTGCTGGATCGGGTGCGGCATCGGGCGTCGGATTCCTCCTGCGGCCTGTGCGGGATCGAGAATCTGGAGCAGGCGATTCGGCCTCTGCCGCGCGTCAGGGCCATGTCGCGGGCGGACCGGGTGGCGATCTTCCGGGCGCTGGACGAATTGCGCGATCATCAACCCTTGAATGCCGCCACCGGCGCTGCCCATGCCGCCGCCTGGGTGGACGCGGACGGGGCGATCCGTCTGGCGCGCGAGGATGTCGGGCGGCACAACGCTTTCGACAAGCTGATCGGCGCGATGCGGCGGATGGGGGCGGGCTGGGACGGCGGCTTCGCGCTGCTGTCTTCCCGCTGCTCCTATGAGTTGGTGGAGAAGGCGGTGCTGGCCGATTGCCCGCTGCTCGTCACCATTTCCGCGCCCACGCGGCTGGCGGCCGAGCGCGCGGCGGAGGCCGGTTTGCCGTTGGTGGTGCTGGCGCGCCCGGACGCGCTGCTGGCGCACAGTCACGATAATCCTCCCCTGTAAGGGGAGGTGGCAGGCGCGTAGCGCCTGACGGAGGGGTGTGCCCTCACGATGGCGGAACACCCCTCCACCAGCTTCGCTGGTCCCCCTCCCCTTACAGGGGAGGATTTTCTGATCTCACCGAAACACCCATTTCCGGTTGAGCAGGAAGACGATCGCCGGCGTGACGAACAGCATCGCCGGGATAGGCGACCATGCGGGCCAGCCGATATGGGTGACGCACAGCCAGACCCACAGGGCATTGAGCGCATAGCTGACCAGCGACACCGCGACGAATTTCGCGCCGCGCGCGGCATGGCCGTCGCCCTGCGCCTGATCGCGGAAGGTGAAGGCGCTGTGCGAGACATAGCCGATACAGACCGCTGCGCCATAACCGATCAGATTGGCGAGTTGGACATGCAGCCCCGCCAGCGCGGCAAGGCACCAGTAGATCGCCGCCTGGCAGGCGGTGACGAACAGGCCGGTCAGGCCATAGCGGACGATCTGCCAGAACAGCGCCCGATGTTCCGGCGAAAGGCGAGAGAGGATTTTCATAAGGCCCCGTTGCGCTTTGATGTGGAGCGTCTAATCCACGCCCATGACCTTGCATAGCGGCGAAACCCTGCGCGCCAGCGCCTGCCGATGGGCAACCTTCCTGTCCGTCCACGCAGCGCGGCACTGGAAATGGCTCACCTTCCTCCTCTGGATCATCATCGTCGTCAGTTTCGTGGTGACGCGCTGGCCCGCCATCCACTGGCTGGTGCTGAGCGATACCGACGATAATATCCGCTATGTCCAGGTGAAGGACTGGCTGGCGGGGCAGGGCTGGTACGACCTGCGCCAATATCGGCTCGACCCGCCGGGCGGGGCGGACATTCACTGGTCGCGTATCGTCGACCTGCCGATCGCCGGGCTGATGCTCTTCTTCCGTGCCTTCGTGGATCAGGGGCTGGCGGACCGGCTGGCCTGCGGCATCGCGCCGCTGTTGCCACTCTTGCTGCTGATGCTGAGCTTGGGTTTCATCGGGCGACGGTTGGCTGGGCCGAACGGCTGGTTCTTCGCCGCGCTCGCGCCACTCGTCGCGCAGATGGGGCTGGGCATGTATGCGCCGATGCGGATCGACCATCATGGCTGGCAACTGGCGCTGGCGCTGACCACGCTGGCGGGGGTGATCGACACCAACCGGCTGCGCGGCGGGCTGATGGCCGGGATCAGCAGCGCACTCTCCATCGCGATCGGCATGGAGATGATCGTCTATCTGGCGGCGGGCGGCGGCCTGATCGCGCTGCGCTGGGTGTTCCGTCCGGGCGCGGAGCGGCGGATGCTGCCCTATGCGCTTAGCCTGGCGGGGGCGACCTCGCTCCTCTACCTGCTCTTCGCTAGCTATGCCAACCGGGCCATGGTCTGTGACGCGCTGTCGCCCATCTGGGTGTCGGTGTTCGGCGCGGCGGGCGCGGGCATGGTGATCCTGTCGCTGCTTCCCCTGCGCGGCTGGCCGGCGCGGCTGGCGGCGGGCGCCGTGATGGGGGGCGCGGTCGCGCTCTTCTTCTGGCTGCACTGGCCCCAATGCCTCAGCCCCTATCAGATCTCGCCTGAATTGCAGCGGCTCTGGCTCGCCAATATCCGTGAGGCAAAGCCCATCACCGCGCAAGCGCAGAGCATGGTGGTGCCGTTGCTGGCGCTGCCGGTGGCGGGGCTGGTCGGCCTTCTCTGGGCGCTGTGGGATTCGCGGCGCGATACGGAACGGCTCTGGGCCTGGGCGACGGTGGGGCTGATGATGCTCTTTTCCACCGCCCTGCTGTTCTGGCAGCTCCGCGCCGGGCCGGCGGCGCAATTGCTGGCGATCCCACCCGCCGCCTGGGCCGCGCATCGGCTGGTCGCGGCGGTGCTGACGGGCACGCGCCGGGTGCGGATCGCGGCGGGGGCGGGCGTGGCGCTGCTGGCGGCTACCGCCTTCGCCTATCCGCTCTATCCGCAGGTGGTGACTCTCTATCAGCAGGCGACCGGCACCAGGCCCAAGCCGTGGCGGCCGTCCGCCATTGCGCGCAACGATGCGATCAAGAAAGCCAATGGCCGTTGCCGCACGCTGCCGGCGCTGGAGCAGTTGGACCAACTGCCCGCTGCAACCATCTTCACCATGGTCGATCTGGGGCCGCGCATCCTGGCTACCACGCATCATAGCGCGCTGGCCGGTCCCTATCATCGCAACGGCGCGACGATCCTGGATATCCACCATGCCTTTGACGGCCCGGCGAGCGGTTTCCGCGCGATCGCGGCGAAGCATCACGCCACCTATCTGCTGGTCTGTCCCAATTTCCCCGAAGGCACTATCTATCAGTCGCGCAGCCCCGACGGTTTCTATGCCGACCTGATGCGGGGCGATCGGCCCGCCTGGCTGGTCCCGGTCCCGCTCAAAACCGGCATGACCTTGCCCTATCAGCTCTACCGGATTGCCTATTCAGCGCCGGGCCAGGAAAAAATCGCGCAACAGCGCTGAGGCTTCGGCCTCGGCGATGCCGCCATAAACCTCCGGCCGGTGCAGGCATTGCGGCTGGGTGAAGAGGCGCGGCCCTTGCTCGACCGCGCCGCCCTTGGGATCGGCCGCGGCATAATAGAGGCGCGCGATGCGCGCGTGGGAGATGGCGCCCGCGCACATGGGGCAGGGTTCCAGCGTGACCCACAGGTCGCAGCCGGTGAGGCGGAAGTCGCCCAGATGGGCCGCCGCCGCGCGCATCGCCACGATTTCGGCATGGGCGGTGGGATCATTGTCACGCCGGTTGCGATTCTCGCCCTCGCCGATGATGGCGCCGTCCTTCGTCACCACCGCGCCGATCGGCACTTCGCCCGCCGACTCGGCCGCGCGGGCCAGGTCGAGCGCGCGGCGCATGGGGGCGGGCAGGGGAAAGGGCGGGGCCATGTCCTGCCGTTACAGGATGGCGCGCGAAGGCGAAAGGATCAGGATCATCACCCGCAGCTCGTCAATGATTCGCATTTCCATCGGCTTTGGGTTAGGCAGCGTCTCAACATGCCATGCCGATAACGGGTTGTGACTCTGCCTCGCGGTGGGTTGACGGCCCAGGGGAATCCCGCTATCGGCGCGGCTTTCCGAACGAACCCGAATTCAAAGGTTGATTGACTATGTCGCGCATTTGCGAGCTGACCGGCAAGGGCCGCCAGGTGGGTCACAATGTTTCCCACGCCAATAACAAGACCAAGCGTGTGTTCCTGCCCAACCTGCAGAACGTGTCGCTGATCTCTGAATCGCTGGAGACCACCGTCAAGCTGCGCGTGTCGACCCATGGTCTGCGCTCGGTCGAGCATAATGGCGGCCTGGACAACTGGCTGCTGAAGACCAGCGACGACAAGCTGTCGCTGAAGGCGCGTCGCCTGAAGCGCGACATCACCAAGAAGAAGGCTGCCGTCGCAGCCTGATTCTCTTCGATTCGTTTCGGCATTAGAAGCGGCCCCTAACCGGGCCGCTTTTTTGCGTCATGCCTTTATATCACTCCCCCTCCGTTCGTGCTGAGTAGGGACTGAGCGAAGTCGAAGGCCCGTATCGAAGCATCGGTCCATTGCGACCACGCAGCACGAACGGAGTGGGGTCAGCCCGGCAATCCGAATTTCAGCAGCAGGGTGCGCTGGAAAAATTCGTGATTGTCGTCGGATATGATCCAGATGATCGGCCGTCCCTTCTCGTGGGTGACGGCCATCCCCTCGAAATTGTCGGCCAGCAGAGGCGGCGCGAGCCGGGCGAGGGTGCGGGCCTTGAGCAGGGTGCCGGGTTCCAGCCGATCCGGCAGATCGACAATGGCGATGGTCGCGGTGAACAGTTCCTGCAATGTTAGCCGCCGGTTGAGCACCAGCAGGTGCCGCGCATCCAGCATCACCGCATCGGTGGGCCGATAGCCTTGGGGCGGCGCATAGCGCAGATGGATGGGATTGGCCGTATCATGGTCGGCCGGGTCGCCGGGGAAGAGCAGCACCTCATGCCGGCCATCCGGCGTCATTCCCATTTCCCCGATCGCCAGGAATCGCCCGTCGGGCAGGCGCGCCAGGGATTCGATCGAACCGGTCTTGGGCCAGGCGGCGATTTCCGGCCAGGTCCGGCAGCCCTCGACATGCGCGAAGCCGGGGGAATAGCGGCAGATGGCCTGCTGCAGTTCGAACCCCACCCAATAACGGTCGCTTGCCGGGTCGTGGGCGATGGATTCGGAATCCCAGGCCCACCAGGGCCGATGGCGGTCCTGCGGGCGCACGGGCAACGGCGCGATGAACGGACGCCGCTGCGCCTGACCGTCCCCGACGTGGAAGCCCATCAATATGCCGGAATCGCTGAGGCCCAGAATGTCGCCGGAAGCGGAGGCGAGCAGGGCGGAAATGCCGCCGAAGCCGGAGTTGTTGCTGCGCAATTCCCAGCCGCCCAGATAGGAAAGGTCGCCCGCGTGGCGCAGCGCAGGATCGATGCTGCTGAGCGCCAGCGGCCGCGCCGTTACCAGCAAGGCGCCGGGGTGTACGGTTTCCGGTTTGCTCGAGGGCGGGGCCGGCAGCAGCAGGATGGCAAGCGCCAGCACGATCAGGATTCGCGTCATTGCCGCCCGCCATAAGGGATAATCCGGCAGGGCGCAGCAAAGCAGTGGCCAGCCGTTCGCAGGTGAACGGCGGCTGACAGGCCCATTCAGCCTTAGCTCAAGGCGAATCGCTCATAAGGACGTCAATCGATGGCGAATCCCGTCTTGTTCGGACCTTCGCCCATGATGATGGCTTTTGGAGGAGCAACGCCATGAAGATGAAGTTTCTTGTGAATATGGGAGCCGCTCTGGCGATGGGCGCAGCCTCCCTTGCCGTGACCGCAACCCCGGCCATGGCCCGTGACGGCTATTATCGCGGTTATGACCGTGGCGATTATTATCGTGGTGATCGCGGCTACCGTGGCGATCGCGGCTGGCGCGGGGATCGTGGCTATCGCGGCGATGGTTATTATCGCGGCTATCGTGGCGGCTATCGCGGCGGCTATCGCGGCGGCTATCGCTGCCGGGATAACGGCACCGGCGGCACCATCATCGGCGCTATCGCCGGTGGTCTGCTCGGTAACGAAGTCGGCAAGGGTTCGGGCCGTTACGGCCGTGGCGATGGCACCACCGGCGCCATCCTCGGCGCGGGTGTCGGCGCCCTGGCTGGCCGGGCGATCGATCGCAACTGCTAAGCCCCAACGGCTGGACCAGGACATGAAGGGCCGCCCCGAAAGAGGCGGCCCTTTATCGTGCGTCCGTTTCGTTTGCGGGGGAGGCGGGCATGATGCGCCCGCGATTGGCGGCTGCCGCGGCCCTGGCGGCCGGATTCAACCCCGCATTGCTGCCCAGCGCGGTTCCGGCCTGCGCGTCGAGCATGGCGGCGGCTTCATTCAGGGCGCGCGCTTCGCCGGCACGAACGCCGCCGACACCATCGTCCGATCCCGATCCGCAACCCGTCAGGCTGAGCAGGACTGGAAGCCATAGCATCTGCGCTTTCATCCACGCCTCCCGTAAAATCCTCCCCTTGCAGGAGATCGTTGCAAAAATCGGCTCTACCTATTTCTTTCGTCATCCCCGCGCAGGCGGGGATCCATCCCCCGGCCTTGCATCAACGGGATCGGTTGGGAGATGGATTCCTGCCTGCGCGGGAATGACGATGGCTTTTTGCCGATCGGTGAATTTCGCAATAATCCCCTCGGGGAGGATATTCAGGCCTATCCACCATCTCCCAATGAAAAAGGGCCGCACCGTTGCCGGTGCGGCCCTTTCCCGAAATCTTCCCTGAAACGGGACTTACAGCGCGTTCGTCGCGTTGTTGGTCACGTTCGAAGCAGCGTTCGCGGCGTTGTCGGCAGCGTTCAGCGCGGCGTTCATGGCGTTGTCGGCAGCGTTCGAAGCGTTCTCGGCCACGTTGGCGGCGTTGTTCGCAGCATTTTCATGGCCACCCGTGCAAGCGGCCAGGCCGAGCGAAGCAGCGAGAACGAGCGAAAGAGCAATCGACTTGGACATGGGCAACAACCCCTCTCTGAGAAAAAAAAGATGCAGACCACTCTCGGAGAAAAGCTCACCCCCTATTGCGCCTGCGTCGCGATTCGTAATGCTTTGGAATGAGCAAGGCAATCCCAATCGTGCAAAAGCGGGCGGTTAGGCTATCAGTTTAGCCTTTCCGATGACAGAAATGAGGAGCATTGACGCATATAAAGATTTCTTTATATGATTGTTCCATGTTGTCCGCCCTCGATATTTTTCGCGCATTGGGAGATCCGACGCGCCTGCGGATCGTCCATTTGCTGCGGGCGATGGAACTGGCCGTGGGCGAGATTGCGCAGGTCGTGGGGCAGAGCCAACCGCGCGTGTCGCGCCATGTCCGCATCCTGGCCGAGGCCGGACTGGTCGAACGGCGCAAAGAGGGCAACTGGGTCTTCCTGCGCCTGGGCAAGGGGGCGGAGGTCGTCCCCTTCCTGGACCTGTTCGATCGTCTGACCCCGTCCGACAGCGAAAAATTGTGGCAGGCGGCGGACCTGGCGCGGCTGGCGGCGGTGCGGGCCGATCGCGCCAGCGCGGCCGAGGCCTATTTTGCCGAACATGCCGAGGAATGGGACGCGATCCGATCGCTCCATGTGCCCGAAGCGCAGGTGGAGGGGGCCATGCGGGCGCTGCTGGCGCGCGAGCCGATCGGCCATCTGCTCGACATCGGCACCGGCACCGGCCGGATGATCGAATTGTTCGGCGATGATGCCGATCAAGTGACCGCTCTTGATCGCAGCCCCGATATGCTGCGCCTCGCCCGCGCCAAGTTGCCGCAGGCTGGCGGCGACAAATATGCGCTGTTGCTGGGCGATTTCCTGGATCTGCCGCTGGAGCCGGGCAGCGTCGATACGGTGGTGCTGCATCAAGTGCTGCATTATGCGCAGGCGCCCGGCGCGGTGATCGCGGAGGCCGCGCGGGTGACGGCGGTCAATGGGCGGGTGCTGATCGCCGATTTCGCGGCGCATGAACGGGAAGAGCTGCGGACACGCGACCAACATGCGCGCCTGGGCTTTGCCGATGAGCAGATCGAAAGCTGGTTCGCGGCCGCGGGCCTCGACCTGGAGGGGGTGGAAACGCTGCCCGGCCAGGAACTGACGGTGCAACTCTGGCTGGGACGGCGCCGGGGCGCGCGCATCCTGCCTATCGAAGGACGGATTTCCGCATGACCCTGAATGATCCCGCCGCACCGCTCTATGCGGATCTTGCGGGCGACTGCCATGTCAGCTTCGAATTTTTCCCGCCCAAGACGGAGAAGATGGAAGCGCAGCTCTGGTCGGCGATCGAGACGCTGACGCCACTGGCGCCGAAATTCGTGTCCGTCACCTATGGCGCTGGCGGCTCCACGCGCGAACGCACCCATGCCACGGTCGCCCGGATTGCGCGGGAAACGCCGCTCGCCGCCGCCGCGCACCTGACCTGTGTTGCCGCGAGCAAGGATGAGATAGCGGAGATAGCAGACGCCTATTGGGAGGCGGGCGTGCGTCATATCGTCGCGCTGCGCGGCGATCCGCCCGAAGCAGGCGGCCATTTCGAGCCACATCCGCAAGGCTATAGCGGCGCGGCCGATCTGGTCGACGGGTTGATGAAGCGTCACCCGTTCGAGATTTCGGTGTCCGCCTATCCCGAAGTGCATCCCGAAGCGGCGAGCGCGCAGAGCGATCTCGATAACCTCAAGCGCAAGCTGGACGCCGGGGCGACCCGCGCGATCACGCAATTCTTCTTCTCGCCCGAAGCCTATTTCCGCTTTCTCGACAAGACGGCGGCGGCGGGGATCAGCGCCGACATCGTGCCGGGCATCATGCCGGTCGGCAATTTCGCCGCGACCCAGCGCATGGCCGCCATGTGCAATACCGATGTGCCGCAATGGATGGCGCGCCTGTTCGAAGGACTGGACGATCATCCCGCCACGCGCCAGCTCGTATCAGCGACCGTTGCGGCCGAACTGTGCCGCAAACTCTATGAAGGCGGCGTGCGCGACTTCCATTTCTATACGCTCAACCGGGCGGAACATAGCTATGCGATATGCCATCTGCTGGGTTTAAGGCCCAAGGTAGCGGTGGACGCCTGATACGGATCACCCCCCTCCGTTCGGTTCGAGCTTGTCGAGAACCGGTTGCGCGAGGGTTCTCGACAAGCTCGAACCGAACGGGGAGAGGGAGCAAATGACCGCCGAAGAACAACTCCGCAAACTCGCTGCCGAAAAGATCCTGATCTTCGACGGCGGATATGGCACGTCGATCCAGAAACATGGCCTGACCGAAGCCGATTATCGCGGCGACCTGGACCTGGCGAAGGACCAGAAGGGCAATAACGACCTGCTCTGCCTGACCCGCCCGGACATCGTCGAGGGCATCCATGCCGCCTATCTGGAGGCGGGCGCGGACATGATCGAGACCAACACCTTCAGCTCGACCAAGATCGCCATGGCCGACTATGGCTGCGAGCATCTGGTGTGGGACATCAACATCGCGGCGGCAAAGCTGGCCCGCAGCGCGTGCGAGAAAGCCACCGCGAAGGACGGCAAGCCCCGCTTCGTCTGCGGATCGATCGGGCCGACGAACAAGACTCTGTCCATCTCCCCCGACGTCAACGATCCCGCCTATCGCGAGGTCGATTATGACACGCTCAAGGCCGATTATCGCGAGCAGTGCGAGGCCCTTATCGCGGGAGGCGTGGATTTCCTGCTGATCGAGACCTGCTTCGACACGCTCAACGCCAAGGCCGCGGGCATGGCCGCGCGTGAGGCGGAGGAAGCGGCGGGCCGCTCGGTGCCGCTGATGCTGAGCTTCACCATCACCGACATGTCGGGCCGCAACCTGTCGGGCCATACGATCAACGCCTTCTGGTACTCCCTGCGGCACCTCAAGCCGCTGACTATCGGCGTGAACTGCGCTTTTGGCGCGGACCTGCTGCGGCCGTATCTCAGCGAATTGTCGAAGAATGCCGACACGCTGATCCTGGCCTATCCCAATGCGGGGTTGCCCAATGAACTCGGCCAATATGACGAGCTGCCCGAAACCACGGCGCGCCTGATCCGCCAATGGGTCGATGAAGGGCTGGTCAACATGGTCGGGGGCTGCTGCGGCACCACCCCCGCGCATATCGGCGCGGTGGCGAAGGCGCTCGACGGCCACAAGCCGCGTGTGGTGCCGGAGCTGCAGGTCGTGACGCGCCTCGCGGGTCTCGAACCGATGCACATCGCGGCCTAGGTTCATCCTCCCCTGGAAGGGGAGGTGGCTGGCGAAGCCAGACGGAGGGGTGTCGCCCCCTCGATAGCGTGATACCCCTCCACCATGCCTGCGGCATGGTCCCCCTCCCCCTAAGGGGGAGGATTTTTGGAAGAGATCGATGACCACCCAAACCACCGCCACCTTCGTCAATATCGGCGAGCGCACCAACGTCACCGGTTCGGCCAAGTTCAAGAAGCTCATCATGGCGGGTGACTATGCCGCCGCGATCGACATCGCGCGTGAGCAGGTGGAGAATGGCGCGCAGATCGTCGACGTCAACATGGACGAGGGGCTGCTCGACGCGGTCGAGGCGATGACCACCTTCCTCAAGCTGATGACGTCGGAACCGGACATCAGCCGCGTGCCGGTGATGATCGACAGCTCCAAATGGGAAGTCATCGAAGCCGGCCTGAAATGCGTGTCGGGCAAGCCGATCGTGAACTCGATCAGCATGAAGGAGGGCGAGGAGGCCTTCCTGCATCATGCCAGGCTCTGCATGGCCTATGGCGCGGCGGCGGTCATCATGGCCTTTGACGAGACCGGGCAGGCCGACACCCAGGCCCGCAAGGTCGAGATTTGCGAGCGCGCCTACAAGCTGCTGATGACGATCGGTTTCCCGCCTGAGGACATCATCTTCGACCCCAATATCTTCGCGGTGGCGACGGGGATCGAGGAGCACAATAATTACGGCGTCGACTTCATAGAGGCGTGCCGGGAGATCAAGAAGCGCTGCCCGCACGTCCATATCTCGGGCGGCCTGTCGAACTTCTCCTTCTCCTTCCGCGGCAACGAGCCGGTGCGCCGCGCGATGCACTCGGTCTTCCTCTATCACGCCATCCCCGCCGGCCTCGACATGGCGATCGTCAATGCGGGCCAGCTCGACGTCTATGACGCGATCGACCCCGCGCTGCGCACCGCGTGCGAGGATGTGCTGCTGAACCGCGATCCCGAAGCGGGCGACCGTCTCGTCACGCTGGCCGAAAGCTATCGCGGCAAGGATGCGGTATCGGAAAAGGCGGCGCAGGAATGGCGCGGCTGGCCGGTCGCCAAGCGGCTGGAACATGCGCTGGTCAAGGGCATCGACATGTATGTGGTCGAGGATACGGAGGAATGCCGCCTCGCCGCCGAAAAGCCGATCCAGGTGATCGAAGGGCCGTTGATGGACGGCATGAATGTCGTCGGCGACCTGTTCGGCGCGGGCAAGATGTTCCTGCCCCAGGTCGTCAAATCCGCCCGCGTCATGAAGAAGGCGGTCGCCCATCTCCTCCCCTATATCGAGGCCGCCAAGGAACCCGGCGCCAAGGGCAAGGGCAAGATCATCATGGCCACGGTCAAGGGCGACGTCCATGACATCGGCAAGAATATCGTCGGCGTCGTGCTTCAGTGCAACGGCTTCGAGGTGATCGACATGGGCGTGATGGTGCCCTGGCAGGACATCATCAAGGCCGCGAACGAGAATGACGCCGACATGATCGGCCTGTCCGGCCTCATCACCCCCTCGCTGGATGAGATGGTGACGGTGGCCGTCGAAATGCAGCGCGCCAACATGACCATGCCGCTGCTGATCGGCGGGGCGACCACCTCGCGCGTCCATACCGCGCTGCGCATCGACCCGGCCTTCACCGGGCCGGTGGTCCATGTGCTGGACGCCAGCCGCGCCGTGGGCGTGGCGACCGCGCTGGTTTCCGAAACGCAGAAGACCGATTTCGTCCAAAAGACCAAGGATGATTATGAGCATGTCCGCGTCGCCCGCGCCAATAAGGGGCAAAGCGCGCTGGTGCCGATCGCGGATGCCCGCGCCAACGGCTTCGAGATCGATGAGAGTCTCAAGGCCCCGCGCCCGCGCCTGCCCGGCGTCCATCGCTTTCCCGACTGGGACTTGAACGATCTGGTCCAGTTTATCGACTGGACGCCCTTCTTCCGCGCCTGGGAACTAGCGGGCAATTATCCCGCGATCTTGGAGGACGACATCGTGGGCGAAAGCGCGACCAGCCTCTTCGCCGACGCGCAGAAGATGCTCGACAAGATCGTCAACGACAAATGGCTGACCGCGCGCGGCGTCGCAGGCCTGTGGCCCTGCCGCCGCGAAGGCGACGACATCATCGTCCATGTCGAGGACGAGAAGCACTATACCCTGCCGATGCTGCGCCAGCAGATCCAGAAGCGGGAAGGCCGGGCCAATATGTGCCTCGCCGACTTCATCAGCCATGACGGCGACTGGATGGGCGGTTTCGCCGTGTCGATCCACGGCATCGAACCGCATCTGGCCCGCTTCAAGAACGCCATCGACGATTATTCGGACATATTGCTCAAGGCGCTGGCCGACCGCCTCGCCGAAGCCTTCGCCGAGCGGCTGCACCATTATGTCCGCACGGCCTTGTGGGGCTATGCGGAGGGCGAGCAACTCACCAACGAGGCGCTGATCCGCGAGCAATATCGCGGCATCCGTCCGGCGCCGGGCTATCCGGCCTGCCCGGAACATAGCCTGAAACCCATCCTGTTCGACATGCTGGACGCGCATCACGCCACCGGCGCGACCCTGACCGAGAGTTTCGCCATGCTGCCGACGGCGGCGGTCAGCGGCTTCTATTTCGGCCACGCCCAGGCGGAATATTTCGGCGTGGCGCGGGTCGGGCGCGATCAGTTGGAAGATTATGCCCAGCGGCGGGGGATCGATCTGGACACGGCGGAGCGCTATTTGCGGCCGAATCTGGATTAATGATACGGCTTACCCTTTTCTTTCGGAGAAGGGGGGATGAGCAAGGGGGGCAGGTTATTGCTATGGGCGCTACTGGCCGATTGCGGACTGTTTCGGGGTGGCAAAGTTGCTATTTGTGCGCCGACTGCCGCTGGCTAGGTGTTCAGTCCCGGCATCTGGTGGATCGGATTGAGGATGAATCGATCTGGCTCTGAAGTCCATATCTTGGCGATATATTCGTAGGGAGTGAGGCCGCTGAGGGTCTTGAGCCTGCGGGCGAAATTGTAGGCAGCGATGAAGTCGGCGAGGTGTGTGCGTAGCTGCTCGTGGCTCTCGTAGTGGAAGCGTTTGACGGTTGCGTCCTTGATGGTGCGGTTCATCCGTTCGACCTGCCCGTTGGTCCATGGGTGGTTCGGCTTGGTGAGGCGATGCTCGATATCGTTCGCCTCGCAGATCATGTCGAAGCGCATCTGGCGCGAGAAGGCGGTGTTCCGATTGCGCGGCTGGTCGGCGAACTGGATGCCGTTGTCGGTCAGGATGGTGTGGATGCGATAGGGCACGGCTTTCAGCAGATGTTCGAGAAACTCCCAGGCCGTTCGCCTGTCGGCCTTCTCGACGAGTTGAGTGACCGCGAACTTGCTGGTGCGGTCGATGCCGACGAACAGGTAGAGCTTGCCTTCGGGGGACTGTCAGGAATTCCGTGTGTGGGCGGGCGGTTGAACATTACGCTGCCATGGCCTTGATGAAGCGTTCTCCGAACAGCACGGCGAACTGGGCCTTGGCCATGGACCACTCACGTGGCGGCATTTTCCACTCTTTCTCGGATCGGTTCAAGATCAGATAGAGCAGCTTGGTCGCTGAATCGTCGCTGGGAAAGTGCCCCCTGGCCCTGACCGCCCGTCGAAGCTGGGCATTCAACGCCTCGATGGCGTTTGTCGTATAAACGATGCGGCGGACCTCGTCGGGGAAGGCAAAGAACGGGATAACCTCGGCCCATGCACGGCGCCAGCTCTGGCCGATCGCAGGATAGCGCCGACCCCATTCGCCGGCCTCGAAGGCTGTCAGGGCCTCCTCGGCAGCGATGGCATCGGTGGCGCGGTAGACGGTCTTCAGTGCACCAGCGAGCGCCTTGCGATCCTTCCACGACACGAAGTCCATCGAGTTGCGCAGCAGGTGGACGATGCAGGTTTGGACGATCGCCTCGGGGAACACGGCGGTGATGGCCTCTGGAAAGCCCTTCAGGCCGTCTACGACGGCCAGCATGATGTCCTCAACACCGCGGTTCCTCAGCTCGTTCATCACCCGCAGCCAGAATTTGGCGCCCTCGTTCTGCTCGATCCACAGGCCCAGGACGACCTTGCCGCCATCGGCACGCACGCCCAGCGCGATGTGGATAGCCTTGTTGCGGACCAGACCTTCGTCACGGATCTTGACCCGGATCGCGTCGAAGAAAACCAGCGGATAGGCCGGATCGAGCGGTCGGGCCTGCCAGGCGGCGACCTCTTCGAGCACGGCGTCGGTCACCGTCGAGATCAGGTCCGGCGAGACGTCGATACCGTACAGATCGCGCAAGTGCCCGACGATCTCCCGTGTGCTCATGCCGCGCGCATACATCGAGACGATCTTGTCGTCGAAGCCCGGAAACCGGCGCTGGTACTTGGCGATCAGTTGCGGATCAAAGCTGGCATGACGATCGCGCGGCACCTCGATCTCGATCTTGCCGGTGTCCGTCACCACCGTCTTGCGGCCATAGCCATTGCGGCTGTTCCCGACCTGCGGGGCATCGCCAAGGTGGTAATCCATCTCGGCGTTGAGCGCCCGTTCGGCCAGCGCCTTCTTCAATGAATCCAGCAGGCCGCCCTGCTGGAGCGCACTGGCGGCATCGCTGCCGGCCAAGAGTTGATCGAGTAAATCAGCCGGGATCGCCGGCTCCTTGCGTCGAGGCATACAGGGTCTCCTTCTTACCCATTATGCCCGCCCACACACGGAATTCCTGACAGTCCCTGCCTTGGCAGTTTGCACCTCGGCAATATCGATGTGGAAGAACCCGATTGGATAGCGTTTGAAGCGTTGACGTTTGGGCTTGTCGCCCTCGATGTCGGGCAGACGAGAGATGCCGTGTCGCTGCAGGCACCGATGCAGCGCTGAGCGGGTCAGATGCGGGATCGATGGCTGCAACGCATAGAGACAGTCGTCCAGCGGCAGCAGCGTGTGTCGCCGGAATGCGACAACCATCGCCTCCTCCGCCTCGGTCATGGTTGTGGAATGAGGGGCCTTCGGCCCGGTCTTCAGATCATTGACCGTCGTCCGCTTGCGCCACTTCGCCACCGTCTTGGGGTTGATCCCAAGCTCCCGGCTCAGCGTCGCGAGCGAAGCCTGCGATCGCTGTATTGCTGCTCGGACGGCGTGCGTGGTCGTGGCGCTCCCGTGACGTACTTGCCCCATAATGCTTCCTTCCATTCCAACGAAAGGATCGCACCATCAAACTGTGGGATCAAACACCTAACGGCGCACCTCCCCCACCCCAACCCCCAAATCCTATTCCCTTCCAAAATAGGATTTCCTCTGATCTATCCTCATAGATGGACCAGCACCCCACCCCCAATCCGCCCGCGCCCGACGCGCCTGCCTTCACCGATCGTGCCCGCTGGACGCCGGACAGGCAGCGGCTCTTTCTCGCCACGCTGCTCGCCACCGGCAATGTCACGCAGGCCGCCCGCGCCGCCGGCATGTCGCGCGCCAGCGCGCATCGCCTGCGCCGCCGCCTGGTGGGCACGCCGTTCGACCGGACATGGGCCGGGGCGCTCGCGCTCCATGCGCAACGCCTTGCCGATCCCTTCGCCGCCGATCCCGCCCAGACAGTGACCCAACCGGCGCGTCGCTGATGCGCGGGTGGCGCGTGGCAGTCGCATACCTGTCGCGTCTCCGGCGCGTCGCTGTGACCCGACCGGCGCGTGCCTGTCGCCGCAGCGGCGCTTTACCGGCGCATTATGCCTTGTTTTCGCCCGGAAACACGGCCCTGCAACGGTGTGAACTTCGCCGCCGTGACGCGGTTGTGACCCTGTCGCCCTCCAATCGGCCATGCGCTGCGATCTTTCCCTACCGATTGTTCATGTTCCGCCCATCTGCCGGACATATGGAGGGTGGCATGGTGCAGGCATCAATCGGAAGGAGAGCCTGCAATGCGTATTTTTCCTGCTTTGATCGCGGCCGTTGCGCTGGTCGCCACGCCCGCCATGGCCGCGCCCTGTCGTGACGCCCATGGCAAATTCATCAAATGCGCGACAACCAAAACGGCCATGGTCAAGAAAGCGCCATGCAAGGATGCCAAGGGCAAGTTCATCAAATGCGCCAAGTGAAGCGGCGCTGCTGAAGTCCAAAAAGGGGCGTTGCATGGGATGCGGCGCCCCCTTTTGCCGTCATGGCCTGTCTCGTAACGGGGCATGTGCCGCCTTTTTCGGCCTGTCACGGCCCTTGGCCCCCATGGCGCGGCCCCTTAAGGTCCGGCCATGCGCCTGATCTCCACCAGTCTCCTCACCTCCATCGCGATCAGCGCCGCCGCGCTGGCGCAAGGGACGCCCGCCGCCTTCACCGTCGCCGAAACCGGGCGCCCCTATGGCACGCTGGGCGATGCGCTTGGCGCGATCGGCGACGGGCGCGGGACGGTGGTGGTGGCGCCGGGCAGCTATCGGCAATGCGCGGTGCAGCAGGGCGGCGATGTCACCATCCGCGCCGCGACCCCCGGCACGGTGATCTTCGACGGCGCGGCGTGCGAGGGCAAGGCGGCGCTGGTGCTGCGCGGCCGGTCCAGCCGGGTGGAGGGCGTCATCTTCCAGAATATCCGCGTGCCTGACGGCAATGGCGCGGGCATCCGGCTGGAAAGCGGCAACCTCACCGTCAGCAACAGCCTGTTCCGCAACAGCGAGGAAGGCATACTTACCGGCGATTATGATGGCGGGCAGGTGGTGATCGACAAGTCGACCTTCCGCAAACTTGGCCGCTGCGACCGCGATCTCGACTGTGCGCACGGCATCTATATCGGCCGCCTCGCCAGCCTGAGCGTCACCAACAGCCGCTTCGACCAGGGCGAGGGCGGCCATTATCTCAAGACCCGCACGGCGCGCGTCACCATCACCGGCAACAGTTTCGACGACAGCGGCGGGCATCTCACCAACTATATGATCGACCTGTCGAACGGCGCGAGCGGCGTCATCAGCGGCAATGAAATGGTGCAGGGCAGGGACAAGGACAACTGGTCCGCCTTCATCACCGTGGCGCCGGAAGGCCGCGAACATGGCAGCGCCGGGCTGGTGATCGAGGGCAACAAGGCAGGCTTCGTGCCGGGGCTGGAGCGGGGATCGACCTTCGTCGCCAACTTCACCGACGATCCCGTGCGGATCGGCGCCAACGAACTGGCGCCGTCGATGAAGGTCAGGGACCGGCGCTGACTCGGCGGAGGGAAGAAGGTAGGATCAGGGGATGCGAACCACCTATGACAATGCGACCGTCCGCCTCTACCATCTGGGCGATGATGGCGGGACGACGACCATCATGTACGGCCCGCTGAGCGAAGCGCTGCACGTCGCGGAGCAGCAACCGGCGGAGGTGCAGGACGGGCTGTTCCTGGCGACCGACAATGACGTGGTCGCCTATCTCGACCTGATCGAGGGGTAGGGGCCTCCGTTCGCTCCGGGCGAACGGAGGGAGTGCGTTGGCGTCAGGCCGCGACCTGCGCTTCCCGGCCATAGGCGACGACGGCTTCCACCTCCGCCTTGTCGCCCAGCACCACGCCGACGCGCTGGTGCAGGCCCTTGGCCGGCACGTCCATGATCGGCATGAAGCCGTCGCTCGATGCGCCGCCTGCCTGCTCGATCAGATAGCTCATCGGGTTGGCTTCATACATCAGGCGCAACTTGGCCTTGCCGGGGGTGCGGTGGTCATAGGGGTAGAGGAAGACGCCGCCGCGCTTGAGGATGCGATGCACGTCCGCGACCATCGAAGCGGTCCAGCGCATGTTGTAATCCTTGCCGCACGGCCCGACCGCACCCGTCACCCGCTCGTCGACATAACGGGTGATGGCGGGCGACCATTGGCGGCGGTTCGACATGTTGATGGCAAATTCGCACTTGCCCTGTGGCATCTTCATATCAGCATCGGTCATGATCCAACTGCCGACTTCGCGGTCCAGCGTGAATTCATAGACGCCGGTGCCCACGCTTAGCACAAGGAGGGTCTGCGGCCCGTATATGGCATAGCCTGCCGCGACCTGATGCCGGCCGTCCTGGAGGAAATCCTCCTCCGTCACGTCGCGTCCGGCGCAGCCTTCGGGCGCCTTCAGCACCGAAAAGATAGTACCGACCGACAGGCCGACGTCGATGTTGCTGGACCCGTCGATCGGATCGAACAGCATCAGATATTCGCCCTTGGGATAGCGGTTGGGGATGGGATAGATGGTCTCCATCTCCTCCGACGCCATCGCCGCCAGATGCCCGCCCCACTCATTGGCGTCGAGCAGCAGTTCGTTGGCGATCACGTCCAGTTTCTTCTGCACCTCACCCTGTACATTCTCGCTGTCCAGGCTACCCAGCACCTCGCCCAGCGCGCCCTTGCTGACCGAATAGCTGATGGTCTTGCAGGCGCGGGCGACGGTTTCGATCAGCAGGCGCAATTCGCCGGGCAGCACGTTGGCCTGGCGCTGTTGTTCGATCAGGAAGCGGGTGAGGGTGGTTCGAGCCATGAAACGCCTTTCGTGAAAGGGTCGGAAGATCGCGGCCGGAACCGGATCAGAAAAAGATGACGCGCCCTCGCTAGGGGACAGGAAAGGCCTAGTCCAGCCGGACGCGACGTCCCGTGCCCTTGTTAGCGTTGTCATGTTACAAAGCATGTATGGCGGACCCCGCGTCTCCGCTTCCCGTTGCGAAACCGCGCCGAACGGCGTCATAAGAGGAGCATCATGGACAGCCTGATTACCGCCTTTACCGACCCCACGGCCCTTGCCGCGCTCATCGCGCTGGTGGTGATGGAGGTGGTGCTGGGCATCGACAATCTCGTCTTCATCTCCATCCTGACCAACAAGCTGCCCGACGCACAACGGCCCAGGGCGCGAAAGATCGGCATCGGTTTGGCGCTGGCGATGCGACTGGTGCTGCTGTCGATGATCGCCTGGATCGTCGGGCTGACGCAGCCGGTGTTCGACCTGGGGCTGCGCGGGCCGCTCGATGCCCATGGCGCGCCCACATTCGAAACCCAATTTTCCTGGCGCGACATGATCCTGATCGGCGGCGGCCTGTTTCTGATCTGGAAGGCGACCAAGGAAATCCATCATAATGTCGACCCGACGCCGGGCGAGGGCGTGCTGGACAAGAAGGGCGTGGCGACCATGACCTTCGGCGCGGCGATCGTGCAGATCATCCTGCTCGACATGATCTTCTCGCTCGATTCGATCCTGACGGCGGTTGGCATGACGGACAATCTGGCGGTCATGTATATCGCGGTGATCGTGGCGGTGACGGTGATGCTGATCGCCGCCGACCCGCTTGCCAACTTCATTGCCCGCAACCCGACGGTAGTGATGCTGGCGCTGGGTTTCCTGCTGATGATCGGCGCGGTGCTGATCGCCGACGGCTTCGGCGTGCATGTGCCCAAGGGGTATATCTACGCGGCCATGGCCTTTTCGACGCTGGTCGAATGTCTCAACATCTTCACCCGCCGGGCGCAGAAGCGGCGGGCGGCGGAGTAGGTCGCTGGTGCCGCAATGCGCCGGAGGGCGCATATCCAAACAGACTCTGCGTCTCAGCCGTTGGTCAGTCGACGGGCGACCGCGACAAACTCCTCGACGCTGACCGTCTCCGCGCGCCGCTGTGGTTCGATCCCTTCCGCCTCCAGCGCCTCCAGCGCGCCAGGCAGTCCTTTGAGGCTCTGGCGCAGCATCTTGCGCCGCTGGCCGAAGGCGGCGGCGGTCAGGCGTTCCAGATATTTGAGCTGCACGCCCTCCGGTGCCGCCTTGGGCGTCAGGTGAACCACCGCCGACATGACCTTGGGTGGCGGGGTGAACGCGCTGCGATGGACCTTCATCGCGATCCGCGCGTCGCTGCGCCACTGCGACAGGACGGCCAGGCGGCCATAATGATCGGTGCCGGGCTTGGCGACGATCCGTTCGGCCACTTCCATCTGGAACATCAGCGTCAGGCTCTGCCACCAGGGCAAGGGCGACCAGTCCACCGACAGCCAGCCGACCAGCAGGGGCGTACCGACATTATAGGGCAGATTGGCGATGACATGCGCGCTTTCGCCCACTTCGGTGCGGGCATCGACCTGCATGGCGTCGCCGGAAATGACGCGAAGCTGGCCGGGAAAGGCTTCCTGCAATTCGGCGAGGGCGGGAAGACAGCGATCGTCGCGCTCCACGGCGACCAGTTGCGCGCCGGCGCGCAGGATAGCGCGGGTCAGGCCGCCGGGGCCTGGGCCGACCTCGAAGGCGTGCGCGCCCTTCAGCGGGCCGGGAATGGCGGCGATGCGGTCGAGCAATTGCTCGTCGAACAGGAAATTCTGACCCAGCGCCTTGCTGGCGGCGAGACCATGGCGCGCGATCACATCTCGGAGCGGCGGGAGCGCCGCGGGGGACTCAGCCATGGGCGATGCGGGCGCGGGCGGCTTCGGCCGCCATCCTGAGCGCAGCGATCATCGCGCCGGGATTGGCGCTGTCGGTGCCGGCGATGCCGAAGGCGGTGCCATGGTCGGGCGATGTCCGCACGATCGGCAGGCCAAGTGTAATGTTGACGCCTTCGTCGAAATTCAGCGTCTTGATCGGGATCAGTGCCTGGTCATGATACATGCAAAGTGCTGCGTCATAGGTTTCGCGCGCGCGAGTATGGAACATGCCATCGGCCGCGAGCGGGCCGACAATATCGATGCCTTCCTGGCGCAGCGATTCGATGGCGGGACGGATCACGTCTATTTCTTCGCGGCCCAAAGCACCATTTTCCCCCGCATGGGGATTCAGGCCGGCAACCGCGAGGCGCGGGCGGCCGATGCCGAAATTGCGCTGCAACCCCTTGACGGTGGTCAGCGCGCGGGCGCGGATCAGGTCGATGGTCAGCGTCGAAGCTACGTCCCCCAGCGGGATGTGGATCGTGATCGGCACGACTTTCAACGAGGGACCGGCCAGCATCATGACCGCATTATGCGGCGCAACGCCGCAGCGCTCCGCGACGAATTCGGTCTGGCCCGGATGGGTGAAGCCGACGCCATAAAGCTGTTCCTTGCCCACGGGCGCGGTGACGATACCCGCCGCCGATCCCGACCGGGCCAGGCCGACCGCGACTTCGAGCGCCTGGAAAGCGGTGCGGGCGCCGTCGATGCTCGGACTGCCCGGCACGATGTCGCCCGCCTCGGCGACCTGGAGACAGGGCAGCGCCGAATCGAAGATGGCGGCGGCTTCTTCGGGGGCGCTGATCGTCGCGATCGGGCCGAGCCACACCGCGCGCAGGGACGCAGCATCGCCCACGGCGAAGAAGGGCAGCAATCCGCGGGCTTCGCGCATGACCCAGCTCTTGGCGACGATTTCCGGTCCAATCCCCGCCGGATCGCCGAGCGACACGGCGAAGGGCGCCAATTCCGACGAAGCGGGCGGGATGTCAGTTATATTCGATGACGGCATCGCGGCGGAGGTCGCGCAGATAGATGCGCGCGCGCTTGTTGACCCGTTCTTCCTCCAGTTGCGCCATGATCTGGTCGGCGTTGGGAGCGTTGGCGGATGCCGGATCGTCGCGGCCGCAGACCACAAGGACACGCACGCCATCGGTGATGGAGCCGAAGGGCGGGGTGGCCTCGCCAACCTGGAGGTTCATGAGGATGTCCTGCAATTGCGGCGGCAGGTCGCGGACCTTCACATTGTCATTGTCCACAACGTCGGCGCCGATCTTGGCGCCGACCTCATTGGCCTGCCCGCAACCCTTGATCTCCTTGATGGCGGCGGCAAAGCTGGCCGCCTTGGCGCTCGCCTGCTCCTTGGTCGTACCCTGCGGGAAGACGACGGACAATTGCTTGAGGCTGAGCAGCGAATCGCGTGGATCGGCGGTCAGCACCTTGCGCTTGTCCATCACGTAGATGAGGGACACGCCGCCCACCGTCTCGATCGGCCCGGCGATCTGGCCGACCTGCATTCCCGTGGCGGCCTGCGCCAGTTCGGGCGGAAGCTGCGCCGGGCGAATCCAGCCCAGGTCGCCGCCAACCGCCGCGGTTGATGCTTCGGAGAATTGCCGGGCATAGGCCTGGAAGCTGCCACCCTGCTGGATCTGCTGGATGATATTGCGGGCGTTGGCCATGATCTGTTCGTGATTTTCCGGGGTCGCGGACAGATAGATTTCGCCGATGCGAAACTCTTCGCTGCCCTTGGCGGCGTTGAGACGATCGACCACCGACTTCACTTCATCCTCGGACACGTTGACGAAAGGCTGGATATTGCGGCGGAGCAGGCGGCTCCAGGCGAGTTCGCCCTCGATCTGGCGCTTTATGCTGGCGGCAGAGCTACCCTTTTCGCGCAGATAGCCGTCGAACTGGGTAGGCGACTGGCGGAAATTGGCCGCGACACGTTCATAGCTCTGGTTGATTTCGGCCGGGTCGACCTTGATGTCGTTGGCCGCAGCTTCCTGGATCTGCAACGTTTCGTCGATCAGGTTGCGCAGCACCTGGACACGCAGGCGTTCCTTCTCCTCCTCTTCCACCTTGCCGCCATTGGCGGTGATGATGAGTGCGAGGCGCTGGTCAATGTCGGTGCCGGTGATGATGCGGCCGTTGACGATGGCGGTCGCCTTGCGGACATTGGGGTCGCTCTTGCCGAAGACTGTGAGGTCTTTGGGCAGGTTAAGCTGGGAAGCGATGTCGTTCGCGTCATCGACCGCCTGTGCGGCGACCGGCTGGATGCCGGCGCCGAGCAGCGCAGAGGAGAGGAGCAAGGCTCGCAAACCGGAACGAACGCCGTGGATCATGCGGTTGGGCGTGGAAACGACAGGCAGCATCGTCGGCAATAATCTCCAATACGGTACGGCGCGTGATGCACCGATCCGCCTTAACCAGCCCTGACGGGAACGCGGGAAGCGTGATCCTTATATGCCAATATTGCGGAAAGCTAGCCGTAGCGCGAAGCCATTGCCCTTTCGGGCGTCACCATTGGTCTGATAGTCGCGCCGCCAGGTGAAGCCGAGCGTCAGGCAATCATCTTCATAAGCGATGCCCAGGCGGTGGCGAACCGGTTCGAAGCCGTCGGAGACGCTGCCTGGATCTTCCTTCGCATCGGTCAGGTCGATCACGGTCGAACCGAAGACCGACCAGTAGCGCGCGAACTGGACACGGCCGCCCAGGCGAAGCTCCTCGCGGTCCTGCAAATCCTCCAGGCTCGCCAACGCATTGCGGTTTAGCCTCAGATAGCCGACCATGGCATAGGTTTTCTTGCTGCCGATGGTGGCGTCGATCTCGTTTCGGCGGACAGCTAGACTATCCTTGTCCAGCCGGAAGCGGTGGGTGAAGGCGATGAAGTCCTTGTAACGGATCGTGGTGCGGCCGACGATGTCCGACAAGCGGTCGGACAGGCCCGTGCCATCGGGCAGGATGCTTTCCCGGCTGTTGAGGCGATAGCTTTGCCCGATGATGCTCTGGAGCGAGAAATTGGGCAGATCCAGGCCATATTCGAGGCCATAGGTGATGCGCGAGCTATCCTCGAACCGGTCATAACCGGCAAAGCGGTTGAGCGCGAAGAGGTTGCTGTCTTCCAGGTCGACGGCCCGCGCATCCTCGTTGGGCAGCGACAGGTTGGCGAGATGGGGGGCGGCGACGATCTGCACGCGCGGTGCGATTCGCTGGACGCCGCCAAAGGCCTCACCGACGAAGGGCCAGCGCACATCGACGGCGGCGGCGGCGATGCCGCGCGCCTGCCAGCCGGGATCGCCGGCATAGCTGACGACCGATGTCAGGAGATTGTCGCTGCTATGATAGACGTCGCCGCGCAGATAGCCGGTGAAGGTCACTTCCTGTCCCATGCCGGTCAGCGTGCGAAGATTCCATTCGGCCGCGGCAAAGGCGCGCTGCGTGTCCTGTCCCTGAGTGCGGGTGATCGCCAGCGTATTCGCCTGAAACTGAAGCACGCCGCCCAGCCACGGGTCCTTCATCCGCAACCGATAGTCGATGACGGGCAGGGCGATCGGCGTCTGCCCCTGCGAATCGCCCTGGCGCAGGGTCTGCACCGCCCAGCCGCGAATCGAGAAATAGCTGTCGTCGCCGATTCGCTGTGCGCCGATGGTCGAACGCAGCCGGTCTTCGCGGCTGATGTCGTAGCGGCGCAGGAAAGTGCGGTCGGTGGTGACGCGGACGGACCCGTCCACGCTCCATTCGGGACTGAGCTGCATCGCCCCGCTGGCATCGAGATAGCCGCGGAAATCCTTCTGGGCGTCAGCTGGCGTCGTACCTGCCGCATCGCCGATGCCGACGCGCCGGCCATGGGTGACGAACCCGGTGATCTGATATGCGCCGCGATCCCAGAGATGCCGGTAATTGGTTTCCAGCATCGGCAGCGTTTCGGTGTAGACATGCGGGGTGATGGTGAGGTCGCGGTTGGGCGCCAGCTTGAAATAATAAGGCTGCGCAATCTCGAAGCCGTTATTGCGGTCGTAGCGCAGGTTCGGCACCAACAAACCGCTGGCGCCATTGTCACCCACCGGATGGCTGAGGCCCGGTAGCGGAATGAGCGGCAGGCCGAATAATTCGACTTTCGCGTCCTTGTACGTCACCCGCTGGCGAGTCGGATCGTAGATGACCCTGACCGCGTCGATCTGCCAGGTCGGATTCTTGGGACAGCCGTCGTTATCCTCGACCACACACCCGGTGTAGGCGGCGTGGTGGAGCGTATAGATACCGTTGACGCGCTCTCCCTTGGCGGCGGCGAGGCGGCCGCCGGACTGGAGCGCCAGCAGCATATTATCGACTGCGCCGTCTTTCAGCGTGTCGGTGACGTCGAAGCGATCACCATAAGCGATGTTGCCTTCCGGATCGGTGACGGAAACATTGCCTTGCGCCTCCACCTTGCCCGTATTGCGGTTCCATACGACCGTGTCGGCGCGCAGGCGATTGCCGTCGCGCAGCAACTGCACATTGCCGTTGGCGGTGACGATTTCGGTGTTGCGGTCATATTGGAGTGTGTCTGCGGCAAAGCCGATCTGGTCCGTATTGTCCGGCACGGGCGCATCGGGCGCGCTGACCGGGGCCTGCGGCTCGTTAAGCTGCTGCGCCAGCGCTGCCGGACTGGTGGCAAGCGCGACACCGCCCAGCAAGACGGCGCGGAAGGAAAGAGAGAATATGGCGTTTTGCAAGCGTTAGGGCCTCATCAACAGGCGCATCAGGCATTCCGCCTATCGCACAGATGGCCTGTCGGCAATCTTTCGTGGCGCATCTTCGCCACCAAAATCGGTCGAACGGCTTTGCCAGACAGGGAAAGCCGCACTATCTGGCAGACAAGAGCGCGGTTTTTGCCGCCGATCGTCATAAGAGGAAGTAGAGCCTAGATGGATATCCAGTTCAGCCCGACCCGGCCCGATGCCGATACTTTGGCCTTCGCTGTGCCCAAGGGCGGCTTCGACACGCTGCCGCTGGCCGCATCCGCGACGCTGGTGGCGGGTGCGGGCGCGGCGCGCTTCGTTGGCGAGGCGGGTACGAGCTTTGAGAGTTTCGCGGACGAAGGCGGCAAGACGGTGCGCGTGCTGCTGTTGGGCGTGGGCGCTGGGAGCGAGCAGGATTATGAGAAGGCCGGCGTGGCCCTGACCGCCAAGCTGTCGACCAGCGGCGCGATTCACGCGGCGGTCGAGTTCGTCGGTGGTGCAAGCGGCGAACTGGCCGCTCATCTGGCGTTTGGCGCGCTGCTGCGCGGCTGGCGGATCGACACCTATCGCACGCGCCAGAGTGAGAAGAGCAAGCCGACGCTCAAGGCCGTGACCCTGGTCGCGACCGGCGCGGACGCCGCCTGGGAAAAATTATCGGCTGTGGCCGAAGGTGTCGCTTTCACCCGCGAACTGGTGTCGGAGCCGGCGAACATCCTTTATCCGGAAAGTTTTGTGGAGCGCTGCCGTCACCTGGAGGGGCTGGGCGTCAAGATCACCGTTCTCGACAAGGCGGCGATGGAAGACTTGGGCATGGGCTCGCTGCTGGGCGTGGCGCAAGGGTCTGTGCGCGAGGCGCGGCTGCTGGCGATGGAATGGGACGGCACCAATGGTGCGGCCGAAAAGCCCGTCGTCTTCATCGGCAAGGGCGTGACCTTCGACACCGGCGGCATTTCGCTGAAGCCTGGACCGGGCATGGAGGACATGAAGTGGGACATGGGCGGCGCGGGCGCAGTCGCCGGGGCGATGAAGGCGCTGGCCGGGCGCAAGGCCAAGGCGCGGGTCGTCGGCATTTGCGGCCTGGTCGAGAATATGCCCGACGGCAATGCCCAGCGTCCGGGCGACATCGTCACCTCCATGTCGGGTCAGACGATCGAGGTGCTCAATACCGATGCGGAAGGTCGCCTGGTGCTGTGCGATGCGCTCACCTGGGCGCAACGAACCTATTCGCCCGAAGTCGTCGTTGATCTCGCCACATTGACCGGCGCGATGATCGTGGCGCTCGGCAATGAATATGGCGGCCTCTTCTCCAATGACGACGGCCTTGCCACCGATCTTACCGTGGCGGGCCAGGCGGTGGGCGATCCGCTGTGGCGTTTCCCATTGTCGGCCGCTTATGACAAGCTGATCGACAGCCCGATCGCCGACATGAAAAATATCGGGCCGCGCTATGCAGGGTCGATCACCGCGGCGCAGTTCCTCAAGCGTTTCGTCGATGAAGGCGTCAAATGGGCGCATCTCGATATTGCCGGCATGGTCTGGGCCGATAAGCCGGGTGGAACCTGGGACAAGGGGGCGACCGGCTATGGCGTGCGCCTGATCGACCGGCTGGTGGCGGACAAGTTCGAGGCCTGATGCAACCCGAATAGGGGATAAGCCCATGCAGGTCGATTTCTACCAGCTCAGCCGCGATCCCGTGGACCAGGTGCTGCCCGCCATTGCCGGGCGCATCCTGGGCATGGGCGCGCGGCTGCTGGTGGTGGCGCAGGAAGCCGAACGGCTGGAGCGGATTTCCACAGGGCTGTGGGCCGGGCCGCCTGAAAGTTTTCTGGCGCATGGCCGGGCGGGTGAAGAGGGTGAAGCGCAGCAGCCGATCCTGTTGAGCGGCGATTGCGCGGCGTTGAACGGCGCGCGGAATATCGCGCTGGCGGATGGAATCTGGCGTGAGGAAGCGCTCGGATTCGAACGGGCTTTCTATTTTTTCGACGCAGAGACGATCGACGGTGCGCGCGCAAGTTGGCGGTTATTGTCCAACGCGGACGATGTCGCCCCCCGTTTCTGGCGGCAGGAGGGCCGCAAATGGGTGCAGGGACCATAGCGCCGTCGCGCGTGGCTTTAAGACTCTTGCGGTGCTGGGCGGCCCCGTCTAAAGGGCGCGCAACTTTATTCCCCACCATCTGGAGTTACGAGGGCTATGGCCGTCACGCGCACCTTTTCGATCATCAAGCCCGACGCCACCCGTCGTAACCTGACCGGCGTCGTCACCGCGAAGCTGGAGGAAGCCGGCCTGCGCGTCGTCGCTTCCAGGCGCATCCGCATGAGCCGCGAGCAGGCCGAAGGCTTCTACGCGGTCCACAAGGAACGTCCCTTCTTCGCCGACCTGGTCGCCTTCATGATCTCTGGCCCGGTCGTCGTCCAGGTGCTGGAAGGCGAAGACGCCGTGAAGCGCAACCGGGACATCATGGGCGCGACAAATCCGGCTAATGCCGACGAAGGCACCATCCGCAAGCTGTTCGCCGAATCGATCGAAGCCAATTCGGTCCATGGTTCGGACAGCGAGGAAAATGCCGCGATCGAGATCGCCTATTTCTTCAAGCCGGAAGAAATTGTCGGCTGATCGCTGACCGCCTTTGTGCAAAGTGAAGCCCGGTGCTCCCTTGGGAGTGGCCGGGTTTTATTTGCTCTGCTGTTCCTAGCGTTTCGTCACCCGCGCCCATCGGGCGTCGACGGTCGCCTGGGCGCTATCCGCTTTCAGAGACTCTACATGCGACAGGCCACGTAAGGCCAGGCTGTGCCCGGTGATCCAGCGGCCCGAAATGCCATAGCCTATGTCGTAGAGCGCCACGCTTTCATATGCGTCGCCGCCGACGACGAAGCGGGTCGTGATGGCGACCGGCAGTTTTTCGTCGCCGACGCTGTCATCCGGCAGGCTTGCTTTCTTGCGTGCGTGCTTGAGCGCTGCATCAAACCAGCCTGCTTCGATCCGGGGATCGCCGGTGGTGTCGACGGCGGCGACGCCCAACGCCCTGGGAAAGAGGATTGTCTGGCTCTGGATGACCTGACTGGGATCGGCCGACTTCAGCAATATCCGGTCGTTCTTCACGGAGTCGGCGTGCAGCACCAGTCTGGCGGCGCGGGCGGAGGCCTTGCGGCCTTCCGCAGCCTTGTCGGCGCGTTCATCCTGCTTGTTGGACCAGTTGAGATAGAGGGTGAGGGCGGAGATCAGCACCGCCAGCACCGCCACGCCTTCGCCCAGGCTGATCCAGCGCCGACGGATCGCGGCCGCCTCCGCCGCGCGCGCTTCCTTGGGATTTTCGGGCGCGTCGTTCATCCGGATCAGGCCGTCTGGTGGGGCACTTCGAACTTGTCGATCACCCATTCCTCGGCCTGCGCGCCGCCGATCCATTCCTGCATCCAGGGATGGGCGATGACCGCGCGCATATAGGCATCGGCGAAGCGGGCGACGGGGAGTTGATAGGTGATGAAGCGGGTGACGACCGGCGCGAACATCAGGTCGGCGGCGCCGAACGCCCCGAACAGGAAATCACCGTCGCCGCCATAGCGGGCGCGGGCTTCCGCCCACAGTTGCATGATGCGGGCAATGTCCTGCGCGGTCGCTTCGGATGGCGGAACGGGTGCATAGATTTGCCGGATGTTCATGCTGTGCTCGCGACGGAGTGCCGCGAAGCTGCTGTGCATTTCCGCCGCCATCGAGCGGGCCATGGCCCGCGCGGCGGGATCGGCCGGCCAGAACATGTCGCCGCCGGTCTTCTCATTGAGATATTCGACGATGGCCAGACTGTCCCAGACGACGACATCATCGCCGTCCCACAAGATAGGCACTTTGCCGGACGAGGGAGCAAACTCGTCACCCTCGCGTCGCTTTTCCCATTCCTCGTCATAGAGGGGAACGACCACCTCTTCGAAGGGGAGGCCGGACTGCTTGCACGCCAGCCAGCCGCGCAGGGACCAGCTTGAATAGGCTTTGTTGCCAATGAACAGCTTCATCATGTGAGCCTTCTTAGACGGCAGGGGAAGCCGGTGTCGAGCGGTGATGACGCTGGGACATGAAAAGATAATCCATTCGTCTTTCGGTCTAAAAGGCGATGTCGACGATGATGGTGTCGGCATAATCGCCCGCTGTCGGTGTCGGCTGGGTTGGGTCGATCACAGCGCTGTAGGTGAAACCCTGCAAAGTGCTGCTGTCGTGGATGCCGGGATTGCTGTCGGCCGTCGCGCTGCTGCGCCGTTCTCCCGCGATCGCGCTGCCCCAGCGCCCCGCGCTGACCGAAGCGCCGCGATAGATTTCATATTTCAGATAATCACTCGTAGCAGCCCGGCGCATACGCCGGGTTCCCGAAAAATTCTGGCCGTCGCCCAGGCCCACGCTATAGGCAGCCCCCCGGCTGCAACGCACCGAAATGGTGCGCGTCACCGCACGGAAACTGCCGACCAGCGGCGCCGCGCCGAAGGCAAGGTCGGGCGCCGTGATCTGGCAATCGGGCAGCACGTCGAGCGTCACCGTGACCGTCACGGGCGCGCCCGTGCCCCAGGTTATGGGCGTCGTGCCGCGGTTGAAACCCGGACTGTTCGACGATCCCAGGCATACGACGGTGAGCGCTACCGTACATACGGAGAAATACCAGCGTATCGTGACCGTGCCGGTATAGGTGCCGGCGGTCAGGCCCGTTGTCGGGGATGTGCGGATAAAGAGGGGGATGCTGTTGTTCGGCCCGCTGAACAGGGTGAGCAACGCCGTGGTCGAAAGATCCGCCTCTGCCCCGACCGGGATCGGCGGGCCGCCTGCTGTGGTTGACAAGGTGAAGGGGATGGTCTGGTCGGTGGGTCCGGTCAGCAGGAAGGTGGAACTGTCCAGATGCACCTTGACATAGGACGTGGCCAGCAGCGAGAGCAGAGTGGTGCAGGACAGACCGCTGGCGCCGCTGCCGGTCTGGCTCTGGCTCCCGACGGTAAAGGAGCCGGTATCGCCCAGGTCGATGGTGGATGCCGCCACGGTGCAGGTGCCGTAGGTCTGGGCCATGGCGGGCGTGCCGCGCAACGTCAGGCCAAGCAGCAGGGCGGCTGCGGCCATGGCGTGCCGGATCATTGGCATGTCAGTGTTCCCATATCGGCAATTCCCCCGGCGTTGACGTCGATTGTAAAGGAAGTCCGGCAGCGTTGGCCCTCCGGCAGATCGACGGTCAGGTCATTGTGTGGGCCGAGGTCTTCGGCGAAGACCAGCCCATCCCAGCCGACATAGGCCATGCTGTTGCCGTTGATGCGCGCGACGGCGCCGACCGGCAGCAGCGTTCCCGCCTTGTCGACCAGGACCATTCGCGCCGCGATCATCCGCCGGACGGGGAAATCGAGCAGATAGCCGCTGCCGCGCGCCACCGCGACGCGCTGCTCGACGATGTCGGCCGTCATGTCATCCGACAATTCCAGCGGATCGATCATATAGCTGCCCGGATAATAAGCCGTGGCCCAGGGAATAAGGATATGGCCGGAGGTATCGGTGCGGCCGACCAACTGGTTTTCATAATAGACCGGGACGCCAGCATGGCCGCGGGTCGAGACGAGCGCGAAGGCATCGGCGACCCGGTTGGCCGTGAACAGCGAATCGTCCATCCATATCAATGATCCTGACGCGCCGAACCAGCCGGTGACATTGCCCGCGCTGCCATAGGCGCCGCCGCGCAATTCGGCATCGCGGGTGCGCCAGGTCATGTCGCCATTGCCGTAGATATCGCCATTGCCCAGCCGCGCCAGCCCGGCGTTCCAGCCCAGTCCGCCTTGGGTCGGCGCCGCCCGGTTATAGTCGATCCGGCTGCTATACCGGCCATCCTGTTCGCGCACTATATTGCTGCTGAGCGTGCCGCGTCGACCGCCCAGCGGTATCTGGACGTTCAGCGAAGCGGTCAGGTCGCCCGCGCGAAGGTCGCGCGTTGCCGAAGCGAACAGGCTGGTCGCCCCCCGCAGCGGTATCGACCAACTGGCGTTGAGCAGGCGTGTCCCGCCTTCGCCGCGTGTCCGGCTGTCGATATAGCCCAGACCGAACGACCCGAAACGACTGAGCGCAACGCTCGTGCTGACCGAAGTCAACCGCATCGATCGGCGGCGGTCGCGATGCAGCGTGGCGAGATCGAAATAGCCGGCATCCTGCTGGAGATGATTGACGGAAAAGGTGAAATTGCGCCGCTGATATTGATAGCCCAGGGCGATTTGCGCGCCATCGCGTCCGGCGTGCCGGCTGCGGCTATAGGCGGCGTTGACCACGCCCAGCGTGCTGATCCGGAAAACGGTGCCGATGCCGGCGACGGCGCCATCCCGGCTGGCCTCGCCATGCCCCTCGATCGTCAGCATGTCGGTCAAGCCGTGGCGGATCGATGCGCTGGCGGCCAGTTCGCCATAGTCGAAACTGCGCTGCCCATAATGCTGGCGTACCGCTCCGGCCGCGACCGCATAGTCGGTCAGGCCGGGGCGCAGCAGCGTGGAGGCGACGTAGAAAGGGATCGTCGTGCTGACCTGCCGACCCAGCGCATCGGTGACGACGATGCTCGCCTGACCCGCCCCATTGATTTGCGGCAGGGTATTCATCACGAACGGGCCGGGCTGCACCTGGCCGCCAAATGCCTGGTGATTGTCAATGAACAGGTCGACGGAAGAGGGCAGCGCCGCTTCGCCCGCGAAATTCGGCATGGGATAGGTGACGACATCGGGCCGCACGGCGAAATCGCGGGAAATCTGGACACCGCCCAGACGGATCGCGCCGCTCCATGGCAGGGTGCGTGTCACCAGGTCGCCGACCTCATAGGTGGTCATGCTGGCTTCGTCCGACCGGATCCAGCGCGTATCATAGCGCCGGTAGGACGTGCCGGTGCCATCTGTGCGCGCTACGCCGGTGGTGGACAACAGTCCGGCCGGCCCGAAGGCGCGCAGGTCGGTCCACAAGGAAGCGGAGGGAGGTGCCCCTTCGCCGTCCACCGCATAAAGATCATAGTTCAGCATGATGCCGAAGCTGCTGCGCGCCGGCCCCTGGTTCTGGCGCGGGCCGAAACCGATCTGCTGGTTATGCAGCCAGTGCGCCGGCACCTGCAGTTTCAGGCGCTGATTGGGAATATCATAGTCCACGATGACCCCCGGCAACTGATCGACGGCGATCGGCGTCGCCGCATCGCCCTCGGCAGGCAAGGCCAGCGCGCGCAGGTCGCCGGCGGTCATGTGGAAATGGCCGCCATCGGCCTGCACCGGTACGATGACGCCGCTTGGTACGCCATTGATGACGATTTCCAGTTGCAACGGGGTGGCCGTGACTGCCCCCGCCACATCGCTGGAAGCTGCCGCCGCAGGGATGTCGTCATATTTGACCGCCGCCGTACAGGGAGCCATGGTGAGCACCGCGCATAGTCCTGAGGGGATTGTCCACCCTAGCCGGCGAGGAATGGCGGCAAACGGCAAGGTCCATCCTCTCTCTTGGCGGTGGAAGGGAGCGCCGGGTCGATCATGTTACGGGTCCCAGGGGGTCAGGCTGACGGGTTGGTCGCCATTGGCAGCTACCAGGGTGGCGCGGGGGGAGATGCTCAGTCCGATGGGCCAGCGCATGACCGCATCGGGCAGAATATAGCCGTGGACGCCATCCAGCTTTGACAGGGTTCCGTCGGCTCGTTTCAGACTCACCTGGCTCAGCCGGCTATGGGTGGTGTTGCCGTTGCGGATTTCCAGCACGCTTTTCCCGTTCGCGTCGATCACGCGCCATTGCAGCGCCGCCTTCGCGGCGACCTGGCCCTTGGGGGGGCGGCTGCCGATCCCGTCGCCATAGAGGAACAGGGGCAGGGAATAGCGCATCCGGAACTGGATCGCGGCGCCGGCCTGTCCGCCCGTGCCGGACGTCTTGGCTGTCTCGACCGGGGTGTCCGCCAGCGGGATTTCATCGATGATGATGCGATAGGCCTGTTCCCGGCCCGCGGGCGGCGGCGTGATCCGGGTCAGGCGGATCAGTTGCCGCTGGCCTGGCTCGATCCGCACCATGGGCGGCGTTCCGGTCACATCCTTCTGCTCGCCATATCGGTCCTCGCCCTCCGCCTGTTGCCAGCCGAAGACCCGAATCTGCATCAGGATCGGGCGTTTCCCCGGATTTTCCAGTCGCAATGCCGTCGCCCGTTCTCCACTCTCGATGACCGGATTGATCGGCCAGATCACCACGCTGTTGGTCGTCTGTGCATGAGCGAGGCCGGACAGGATCGTCCAGACGGCAATGGCGATCATGCCTGAACGAAGGGGGGAAAGCGGCATGGGGGCCTCCATTTGCATCCTACCAGCTCAAGGTAATGGTCAACGTATCGGTATAGGTGCCCGGCGGCGTGTCCCCCGGTAACGTCAGGCTGCTGAAGATCGGCAGGTGGACATCATTCATGTTGGCGGTCGTGACGCCGATGGCGACGCCCTGATTGATCCCGATCGCCTGCGTGCATCCGGCGTCAGCGCATAGGCTGTAGACCAGCCGCTCGGTCGTGCTGGCGAGTTGCAGGTTGCGGTTCGACGATGCCTGGTGCAGGCCGCCGTTGATCGTCATGGACAGTTGCACGCCCGGCGAGCAGCGCAGGGTGACGGCCTGCGATCCCGTCAGGCTGGCGTGCACCGTCGTGGTGGCGACCGACGGTTGGGGCGCGAAGGTCAGCGTTCCCATCGATCCGGCGTTGCCGCTCATGCCCAGGCCATCGATCGCGCAGCCTGCCTGGATGGTGGCTGACACGCCGAAGCTCTTGCTGGTTTCCGCCTGGACGGGGCCACCGATCGCGATCGGCAGGATCGCAGCCACGGCATATCGGGGGCACCATCGCATGGCCGGACGGCCCGCGCCCGCTGGCAACCGCCGCGGCCTAGGGATTGAAGGAGACTGTTACCACGACGACGTCGCTATAGGTGCCAGTGACCAGGCTGTTGGCGCCAAAAGCGCGCCCGAATATGGGCACCGTCTGGACACTGCCGTCCGACGCCAGGACGATGGTGCCGTCCACGGGGATCGCGGTGCCGCCGGCCACATCCTCATACAGATTATAGGTCACATAGTTCGCGTCGGCCGTATGCTTCATCGCGCGCGCGCCGGTGGTGCCCGTGTTGCTGCTGCCCAATCCGGCGAAGCTGCCGCCCGAAAAAGCGATCGTCGGTTCGATGCCGTCGCTGCACTGGATGGCGATGCCATTGCCGACCGTGCCGACAAGCTGGGCGTCCGCCGTGGTGAAATAGCTATTTTGGGTGCCGAAATCGATCGTCCCGAAATCGACGCCGGTGGTGGTGTCGGGAACAACCGCATTGTTGATCCGGCAAGCCGTCGTCAATGTGATCGTGGCGTCTATAGTACCGGTAATGTCGGCATGAGCCGGCATCGAAAATGCCGCAGCGCAGAGCGCAGCCAATATAAAGGCTGGTTTACCCATAGTCCATCCTCCCACATCAACACATGCCGGCCCCCGAATTCTATCAATCTGACTTCTTCTGTCCCGCCATGCTAAGGTACGGCAAGGTACAGAATTTTCCTTTCCATCAACATTGCACAATATTTATTCTGGATCAACTTTTCATCAGAACATTTGACCAAGAATCAATGTCTATAGCCTTTACGGCTGCTGTCGGTCCAAAGTGGAGTCGTCTCTTCCGACTATGATCGAGTGGAAAGGGTGGAAGACGATGTCATGGGAAATTGTCGCCTGGTCTGCGCGACGGAGAGTCGGGCCTTGCGGGCTTTCCAGTCGATGTCGCGCGGATGGCTCTGCCCTGGAGTAGGCAAGCTATTAAAAAATGGGATTTTTCTATGCTCAAGCCGGAGGCTGTGATGGAGGCCCGAGCCGGAATCGAACCGGCGTGCAAGGATTTGCAGTCCTCTGCGTAACCACTCCGCCATCGGGCCTCGGCATGTGGGTGGCCGCAGATGTGCGGCTTTGGCGGCAAAGTCAAGCGGGGTCCGGCCCGAAGCGCGCAAGAATCTTGGTGGCCGCCATGCAAAGCCGCTTGGCGCGGGGGCTTTGCTGATTTAGAGGTCCGATGATCTCCTTAGTGTATTGCATTGCCAATACAGTTGTGCCAAGCGAGGAACTATCGTGACCGAGCAGAACTATTCTTCGATGCGGAACGCCATGGTCGACAGCCAGTTGCGCACCAGCGACGTGGACGACCAGCGCGTGATCGCCGTGATGGCCAAGGTGCCGCGGGAGGACTTCGTCCCTGCCGATCGCCGCGCCATGACCTATGTCGATCGTCCGATTCCGCTGGATGGCGGTCGTGCGCTGAATCCGCCGCTGGTCACGGGTCGGCTGCTCAAGGAAGCGCAGATCGCCGAAGGCGACAAGGTGCTGCTGATCGGAGCGGCGACCGGCTATGCCGCTGCGCTGTTGGTCGCGCTTGGTGCCCAGGTGACGGCGGTCGAGGAAGAGGGCGGGGCGGAGATCGCCGTGCCCGGCGCGACCGTGGTGCGCGGGGCGCTCCATGCCGGCGCGCTGTCCGGCGCGCCCTATGACGTTCTTTTCATCGACGGTGCGGTGGAGGAAGTTCCCGCCGCGCTCGTTCAGCAGCTTGCCGATGGCGCGCGCGTCGTGACGGGTGTCGCCGATCGCGGCGTCACGCGCCTGTGCAGCGGCCGGGCGGTCGGCGGCTCGCTGGGGCTGAACAGTTTGATCGATATGGAAATGGTCGTGCTGCCTGGTTTTGGCGCGGCTCAGGCTTTTGTGTTCTGAAAAAGGATGGGCGGAGGGCGATGACAGCGAAGCGCATATATGAACGGCATCGTGCCGCGGTCGCATTGCTGTTGCTGACCTCTGCTCTGGCTGGCGCCATGGTCGCCCCAGCCCAGGCCGAAACGCTGCAGGGGGCGCTGGCCAAGGCCTATGCCTCAAATCCGACACTGACCGGCGCTCGCGCCGGTCAACGGGCGACCGACGAAAATGTGCCGATCCAGAAGGCCAGCGGTCGGCCGGCGGTCGATGTCACGGGCAGCTTTAGCGAGAGCATCCTCAAGCCGACGATCAGCTTCACCTCGCCCCAGCGGACGGTGAACGCTCAGGCGCAACTGAGCGTGCCGGTCTATTCGGGCGGCGCCGTGCGCAACAATGTCAAGGCCGCCAAGATTCGGGTCGAGGCGGGACAGGCCAATTTGCGCGGGACGGAAGCCAGCATCTTTTCGCAAACCGTGGCCGCCTATATGGACGTGATCCGCGACAATGCCGTGGTGTCGCTCAACCAGTCGAACGTGAAGGCGTTGGAGGTCAATCTCCAGGCGACCAATGATCGCTTCGAGGTTGGCGATGTCACGCGGACCGATGTCGCCCAGTCCGAATCGCGACTGGCGCTGGCGCGATCGGATTTGCAGACGGCGGAAGCCAATCTGATCACGAGCCGCGAAAATTACATCGCGCTGGTGGGCGATGCGCCCAATGCGCTGGATGCGCCGCCGGCGCTGCCCGGCCTGCCGGCCACGCCGGTCGTGGCGGTGCAGGTCGCACTGAACGACAATCCGGACATATTGGCCGCCAAGAAGAGCCGGATCGCCGCCGGCTATGATGTGAAGGTGGCCCGCGCCGGTCGCCTGCCGACGGTTTCGGGCTTCACCACGGCGGGCTATACCAATTATCTCCATACACTTGACCAGGCAGGTCAGGCTGCTGAAGAGGGCCCGCAGATCAACAAGCAGGCCGCCGCCGGCGTCCAGTTGACCATCCCCCTTTATCAGGGTGGTCGCCCGGCCGCGCAGGTCCGCCAGAATCAAGCGCTCGAATCGCAGGCGATCGAACGCGAGATCGAAGTGGAACGCAGCGTCATTTCGCAGACGCGCGCCGCCTATGCGAGCTGGCAGGCGTCGCTGGAGAGCATCGAATCGAACAAGAAGGCGGTCGACGCCGCCAATCTGTCGCTGGAAGGCGTACGCGCCGAAAATTCGGTGGGCAGCCGTACCATCCTCGACATCCTCAATGCCGAGCAGGAGGCGCTCAACGCCAAGGTCCAGTTGGTGACGGCGCAGCGTAATGCCTATGTTGCCGGTTTCAGCTTGCTCGCCGCGATGGGGCATGCGGAAGCCGACGATCTGGGGCTGGAAAGCGGTACGCTTTACGACCCGATGGTCAATTATGAGCGGGTGAAGGGCAAGTGGCTGGACTGGAGCTTCGATTCGAAGCCCACGCCCGTGGCGACGCGCACCGTTGATACGCCCGCGCAAAATGCCAATGTCGACGCCGCTTCTTCGCAGCAGCCTTAATTGCTTGTTAACCCGGTCGGGTAATTCTAAAGCCTAAGGATGCGTAATGCGTTTCGGACGGGGACTATCCATGGGTGACATGACCAAGGAACCCTCGATGGAAGAGATACTTTCTTCCATCAAGCGGATCATCGCCGAGGAGGGCGAGGCGGCGGTGCAGGCTACGCCTCGCCGCGCTCGTGCCGAGGCGGCGAAGGCCGCCTTGATCGAACCGGCGGTCGAAGAAGTGCTGGAACTGACCGAGGAGGTCATGGAGGAGGACGTGATGCCCGCTCCCAAAGCTGCCGCTAAAACGCCTGCTGCGCCCGCATCCGGTAAAGATTCCATCCTCTCGGTTGAAAGCGAAGTCGCGGCGCGCCATTCGCTGTCCACCCTGTCCTCGATGCTGGTCGCGCCGCAGGACGGCCAGGACAACACGCTCGATGGGCTGGTCCGCTCGATGTTGAAGCCCATGCTCAAGGATTGGCTCGACGCGCGCCTGCCGGCGCTGGTCGAGGATATGGTCGCCAAGGAAATCGCGCGCATCACAGGCCGTTGAGCGCCCTTGCGATGATTTCTGTGGAGGCTTAGACCCCTCGCATCCTGACGACGCCTTGGCGGATGCCCTGTGCGTCGCGATCCGATCCGAGGGTGATTTCATGAAGATATTTTTGCTTGCCGGGCTTGGTATGATGGCCCTGGCAACCGCGCCCGCGCTCGCCCGGCCGTTCACGCCGGCCGATATGGTGGCGCTGGACCGTATTGCCGCGCCGGCCGTGTCGCCGGACGGCAAATGGCTGGCCTATCAACTGCGCAGCACCGACCTGGCCGGTAATCGCGGGCGGATGGACCTCTATCTGCTCGACATCGGCAAGCCGGGCCAGACACCGCGCCTGATCGCGTCGAAGCCTGACAAGAATGAGACGTCGCCGGTCTTTTCGCCTGACGGGACGGCGCTCTATTTCCAGTCCAACGCGAGCGGTGACGATCAGCTCTGGCGCGTGCTGCTTGCGGGCGGCGATCCGGTCCAGATCAGCAAGGCGCCGGGCGGCATTTCCGGTTTCCTGCTCAGCCCTGACGGGGCGAAGGTCGCGCTCTGGGCAGACCGCCCGGTCGGCGCGCGGACGATCGACGATGTGAAGCCGGATGCTCCTGCCGACGCAGGCAGTGGCCGCGTCTATGACCAATTGTTCGTGCGCCATTGGGACACATGGGCGGACGGCCAGCGCTCGCAGATTTTCGTCATGCCCGTTTCGGGCGGCCCGGCCGTGTCGGTGATGGGCGGTCTGGTCGGCGACAGTCCCTCCAAGCCGTTCGGCGGCGCGGAGGAAATCGCATGGGATGCGGAGGGCAGGACGCTCTTCTTCGCGCTGCGTCAGGCGGGGCGGATCGAGCCGCTGTCGACCAACCTCGACATCTTCTCGGCTCCGGCAGACGGCAGCGCCGCGCCGGTCAACCTGACCGCCGCCAACGAGGCGACCGACACCATGCCGGCGGTGTCGCCCGACGGGAAGTGGCTCGCCTATGCGGCGATGAAGCGGCCGGGTTATGAGGCCGACCGGCTGGTGCTGATGCTGCGCAACATCGCGACGGGCGAGACCAAGCCGCTGACCGAGGGCTGGGATCGCTCGGTGGCCTCGATCGCCTGGGAGGCGAACGGCAAGGGCCTGCTCGTCACCGCCAATGACGTGCTCGACAATCCGGTGTTCCGTGTCGATGCAGTGTCGGGCAAGGTCACGCGGTTGACGGAGAAAGGGCATGCCGGCAGCGTCGTACCGCTGCCCCAGGGCGGTTTCGTCTATGCGCTCGACAGCATCCAGTCGCCCGCCGATTTCTGGAAGATGCCTGCAACAGGCAAGCCGGTGCGCCTGACCAGCGTCAATGCGCAGAAGCTGGCCGGCGTCGATGACGTGTCGGTCGAACGCTACAGCTTCAAGGGCGCCAATGGCGACACCGTCTGGGGCCAGATCGTGAAGCCGCGCGGCGTGACGGGCAAGCTGCCGGTCGCCTTCCTGGTCCATGGCGGGCCGCAGGGCAGCTTCAACGATTCATGGTCCTATCGCTGGAACCCGAAGGCCTTCGCCGCCCATGGCTATGCCGCCGTGATCGTCGATTTCCATGGCAGCACCGGCTATGGTCAAGCCTTCACCGACAGCATCAACAAAGATTGGGGCGGCAAGCCGCTCGAAGACCTGAAGCTGGGCCTTGCCGCCGCCGCGGCGAAGGACGCGCAGGTCGATGCGGGCAACGCCTGCGCGCTGGGCGCCAGCTATGGCGGCTATATGATGAACTGGATCGAAGGGCTATGGGCCGACGGCTTCAAGTGCATCGTCCAGCATGACGGCGTGTTCGACGCGCGCGCCATGGCCTATGAGACCGAGGAATTGTGGTTCGACGAATGGGAACATGGCGGCCCCTATTATGAGAAGCCGCAAGAGTTCGAGAAATGGAACCCGGTCAACCATGTAACCGCGTGGAAGACGCCGATGCTGGTGGTGACGAGCGAGAAGGATTTCCGCATTCCCTATACCCAGGGACTGGCCGCCTTCACCGCGCTCCAGCGGCGGAACGTGCCGTCGAAGCTGCTGGTCTTCCCCGACGAGAACCACTGGGTCCTGAAGCCCCGCAACTCGCTGCAATGGTATGGCGAAGCGCTGGGCTGGCTGGACAAGTGGACGGGGAAATAGGTCTTTCCTAACCTATCCACCGCTATTATCTCTGTGGTAGAGGTAACGACATGACTGATAAACGCCCCAGTGATCTGCCAACCAAATGGAAGCGTGCGCCGAACGGTGAGATGATCGCCGTCAAGGTTGTGCAGTCCGAAAGCGAAACATTGGAATATGATTTGCTCGCGGCATTTCGATCCAATGTGCGTAGGTTGAAGCGCGAGCGCCGTGAGCGGGCCAAAGATGCAGATATCGCCGCGTAAGGCGGAGAAACCTTCCCTATGGATTATTGCTGGACCCAACGGGTCCGGCAAAAGCACGCTCTACAATCGCACGGATATCGACGGGTGGGGCGGTTCTATCTGGATTATCAATCCTGATCTTCTCACCCTCCGCTTGATGGAGCAGGAAGGTTTGGCCCAGAATGATGCAAATCGGGCGGCGCTCGATCGTATCCAGAACTGGCTGGATGCATCCATCGAAGTTCATCAGACGATTGGTGTGGAAACCGTGCTTTCCACCTCCAAATATCGAGAGTTGATTGATCGCGCCAAAGCGCGAGGTTTCGATGTCCGAATGCTTTATGTGGTCTTGGAATCGGCCGACCTCCAGATCCAGCGCGTGAGATTGAGGGTTTCCGAGGGCGGACATGACGTGCCGGCCGACAAAATCATTGCGCGTCGCGCCCGTTCTTTCGAGCAGCTTGCAATTTTTGCCAAACATCTCGATTATTTGGCGATTTTCGATAATAGTCGTGGTGATCCGAAGTTGGTTGCCATCAAGAAATATAAAAGACCGTTGTCGGTGGTAGGTGCCTTGCCGTCCGATCTACGAGCCGTTTTACAGGCCAATCTTGTGATCGAATGATGCGGTTTAATTGACGTTCTCGACGTTCCCGCTAAAGCGCGATCATGACCGAACTGCCCAAAACCTTCGACCCCGCCGATATCGAATCCCGCTGGTACGCCCATTGGGAGGAGAAGGGCCTGTTCCGCCCCGATCGCCCGGACGCGACGCCCTTCACCATCGTGAACCCGCCGCCGAACGTCACGGGCAGCCTGCATATTGGCCATGCGCTCGACAACACCTTGCAGGATATCGTCATCCGCTACGAGCGACTGCGCGGCAAGGATGCGCTCTGGGTGGTCGGCACCGACCATGCCGGCATCGCGACCCAGATGGTGGTCGAGCGTCAGATGGAGGCGCGCCAGGACAAGCGCAGCAACTACACCCGCGACCAGTTCGTCGAGAAGGTCTGGGAATGGAAGGCGGAGAGCGGCGGCACCATCACCGGCCAGTTGCGGCGGCTGGGCTGTTCCATGGACTGGGCGAACGAACGTTTCACCATGGACGAGGGGTTCTCGAAGGCGGTCGTCAAGACCTTCGTGGAACTGCACAAGCGCGGCCTGCTCTATCGCGACAAGCGGTTGGTGAACTGGGACCCGCATTTCCGCTCGGCCATTTCGGACCTGGAGGTCGAGACGATCGAGACCAAGGGCGGCTTCTGGCGCTTCCGCTACCCGCTGGCGGACGGCGTGACGCTGGCCGACGGCAGCGACCATATTGTCGTCGCCACGACGCGCCCCGAAACCATGCTGGCCGACATGGCGGTCGCGGTCCATCCCGAAGACCCGCGCTACAAGGATGTGATCGGCAAGGACATCCTCCAGCCGATCACCGGCCGCCGCTTCAAGGTGGTGGCGGATGATCATGCCGACCCGGAACTGGGATCGGGCGCGGTCAAGATCACGCCGGGGCATGACTTCAACGATTTCGAAGTGGGCAAGCGCGCGGGCTTCAAGGCTGGCGAGATGCTCAACATGTTCGATGCCGACGCCAATGTCGTCCAGACCGCCGACGACCTGATCCCCGATCGCTTCCTGGGCCTCCACCGCTTCCGCCATGATGGCGTCGATGGCGCGCGCGAGGCTGTCGTCGCGGAGATGAAGGCGCTGGGCCTGCTGGTCCCGCACGTCACCAAGGACAAGGAAGGGGAGGAGGTCTCCGCCGATTTCGAGCCGCGCACGATCCAGACCCCGTTCGGCGATCGCTCCAATGTGGTGATCGAACCCTGGCTGACCGACCAATGGTATGTCGATGCGGAGAAGCTGGCCGTGGCCCCGATGCAGGCCGTGCACGACGGCGCGATCGAGATCGTGCCGAAAACGTGGGAAAAGACCTTCTTCAATTGGATGGAGAATATCCAGCCCTGGTGCGTGAGTCGTCAACTTTGGTGGGGGCACCAGATTCCGGCTTGGTATGACGAGGACGGCAATCCCTATGTCGCGGAGAGCGAAGCGGAGGCGCAGGCTCTGGCTGGCAACAAGAAGCTGGTGCGCGACCCCGACGTCCTCGACACATGGTTCTCCTCGGCGCTCTGGCCGTTCGGAACGCTGGGCTGGCCCGAGCAGAGCGAGAAGCTGTCAAGGCACTACCCCAACGATCTGCTCATCAGCGGCTTCGACATCCTGTTCTTCTGGGACGCGCGGATGGCGATGCAGGGGATGGAGTTCATGGGCGACGTGCCGTGGCGCAAGCTCTATCTCCACGGGTTGGTGCGCGCGGCGGACGGGCAGAAAATGTCCAAGTCCAAGGGCAATGTGGTCGATCCGCTCGGCCTGATCGACCGGTTCGGCGCGGACGCGCTGCGCTTCTTCATGGCGGCGATGGAAAGCCAGGGCCGCGACGTGAAGATGGATGAGAAGCGGGTCGAGGGCTATCGCAACTTCGCGACCAAGCTGTGGAACGCGGCGCGCTTCCTACAATCCAATGGCGTCACCGCCTCGACCACGCACGAAGCGCCCGCCGCGCAGGCTCCGGTCAACCGCTGGATCATCGCGGAGACGGTGGCGACGGTGCAGGCGATCGACACGGCGCTGGCGGATTTGCGCTTCGACGCGGCGGCCAACGCCATCTATCATTTCGTCTGGGACCAGTTTTGCGACTGGTATATCGAACTCACCAAGGGCGCGATGGACGATGAGACGCGCGCCGTCGCGGGCTGGGCGTTCGACCAGATATTGGTGATGCTGCATCCCTTCATGCCCTTCATCACCGAAGAGCTGTGGCATCTGACCGGTGAGCGCGAGAGCGAGCTGATCGTCGCCCGCTGGCCGCAGGGGCTGGCCGCCGTCGATACCGATGCGCAGGCGGAAATCGACTGGCTGATCCGGCTGGTGAGCGCGATCCGCACCGCGCGGACCGAACTCAACGTGCCGCCGGGCGCGAAGCTGCCCATGGTGGTGCGCGACGGGTCGGAAGAAACGCAGCGCCGGCTCGACCGGCAGGGTGTGGCCCTCGCACGCCTGGGTCGCGTCGAAAGCCTGAGCTTCGGCGAGCCGCCTGCGGGCGGGGCGGCGCAGATCGTGGTGGACGAAGCGACCTTCATCCTGCCGCTGGAAGGCGTGATCGACATCGCGGCGGAAAAGACCCGCCTCGCCAAAGCGCTGGCCGCGGCGGAGAAGGAGCGGGATTCGCTGGGCGGTCGCCTCTCGAATCCGAGCTTCGTCGAAAAGGCCAAGCCCGAAGCCGTCGCCAAGGCGCGCGAGGATCATGCCGAAAAAACCGCCGAGGCGGATCGTCTGAAGGCGGCGCTGGACCGGTTGGGATAAGCCGCTAAAGAAGGATGCGCTCCTGCGAAAGCAGGAGCCCAGGATGCCAGCTAATGCCGGTTCGCCCTGGGCTCCTGCTTTCGCAGGAGCACTTACAAGGAGGGCCGGGCGTGAGTGGAGAGGGCAAGGGTGCAAAAGACCTGACGCAGGGGCCGATCGCGTCGACCCTGCTGCTTTTTGCTATCCCAACCCTGGCGTCCAACATTCTCCAGTCGCTCAACGGTTCGATCAACGCCATCTGGGTCGGCCGCTTCCTGGGCGCGCAGGCGCTGGCGGCGACCGCCAACGCCAACATCATCATGTTCCTGATGTTCTCGGTCGTGTTCGGTTTCGGCATGGCGTCGACCGTGATGATCGCGCAGGCGATCGGCGCGCGGGACGTGGACGCGGCGCGGCGCGCCTTCGGATCGGCGGTCGGCTTCTGCTCCATCATGGGGCTGGGCGTCGCCATCGTGGGGTGGATCGGCGCGCCGGCGCTGCTGCGCCTGCTGGCGACACCGGCGGAGGCGTTCGACCTGGCGCTCACCTATCTGCGCGTCATCTTTATCGCCATGCCCGCGACATTGCTCAGCGTCATGATGATGATGGGCCTGCGCGGCGCGGGCGATGCGCGCACGCCGCTCATCTTCATGATCGTCAGCGTCGCCATCGACCTGATCCTCAATCCGGTGCTGATCCTGGGGCTGGGGCCGATCCCCGCCTTCGGCATTGCGGGGTCGGCCGCGGCGACGGCTGTGGCGGGTTTCGTCAGCCTGATCGGCCTGGTCGCCTTTACCTATGCCAAGGATCTGTCCCTGCGCTTGCGGGGCAGGGAAATGGCCTATCTCTGGCCCGCTGCCGACCAGATGCGCGTGCTGGTGGGCAAGGGATTGCCGATGGGCCTGCAGATGATCGTCATGTCGGTTTCTGGCCTCGTCATGATCGGGCTGGTCAATCGCGAAGGATTGCTGGTGACGGCCGCCTATGGCGCCGCGCAGCAGATATGGACCTATCTCCAGATGCCCGCGATGGCGATGGGCGCTGCGGTCAGCGCCATGGCGGCGCAGAATGTCGGCGCGGGCCGGTGGGACCGGATCAGCCGCATCACCGGCTATGGCATGGGCTATCTGTTCGCGATCACCAGCGCGATGATCGTCGTGATCCTGCTGTTCCATGCGCCGTTGCTGTCGCTGTTCCTGGGAACCAACCAGGCGGCGATCGATGCCGCCTGGAACATGCAATTGCTGGCGAGTTGGAGCTTCCTGCTGTTCGGCTGCACCATGATCCTGTTCGGCGTGATGCGCGCCAACGGCGTGGTGGTGGCGCCGCTCGTCATCCTGACCTTCACCCTGTTCGGGGTGCGGCTGGGCTTCTACGAACTGGGCTATCCGACGCTGGGCGCCAATGCCTTGTGGCTCAGCTTCCCGGCCGGATCCTTGGCGGCGTTCCTGCTCGCCTGGGCGGTCTATGCGCAGGGCGGCTGGCGCAAGGCGAAGCTGATGGTCCAGCCCCATGAGGAGGAGTGCCGCGAATCGGTGAACAGCGAAACCGAACCCGCCGGACGGATCGCGCCGGTAGGCTAGGGCCGATCGCCATTCAGATGATGACGTGGCGAAAATGGCGGCTTTTCGCGACCCGGAGCGCAGCGTACTAAAAGTACGTGAGCACCGGAAGCGCGGAAAGCCGCCATTTGCAGCCCGTTAGGGCTGAATGGCGATCGGCCCTAGCGCCCCTGGTTACGCCAGCGGGTGATGGTGCGATCCAGGATGTCCGGTTCGCTGCCCGATTGCCGCCAGAGTTCGGTGAAGCTGGGATCGCCCGATGCCGGCCGGCGGCTTTCCTCCAGATTGTCGAGCGAGACGCGGATCGGCACGGCGACACCCTCGCCGCAGATGATCGCCTCCCGGTTGCGGAGCGCGGGGATTGAATCGAGGAAACCGCGTGAGCCTTCGGGCATGGCCGCCTTCACAAATGCCTGGTCGCGATCGTTGTTGAGGCGCATCGAGATGATCGTGCCGCATTGCGACAGCACGCCTTCGGCCAGGTCAGAAGGGCGCTGGGTGATAAGGCCCAGCGACACGCCATATTTACGGCCTTCCTTGGCGATCCTCTCCAATATCTTGCGCACCGCCTGACCCGAACCGGTCGTCGAACTGGGAATATAGCGATGCGCTTCCTCGCAGACGAGGAGGATGGGGCGCTGCGGTTCGTCGCGCGCCCAGATGGCGTAGTCGAACACCAGACGCGACAGCACTGACACGACCACGGACGTGATGTCGGACGGCATGGCGGACACGTCGATGATCGAGATCGGCTTGCCGTTCGCGGGCAGGCGGAAGATCTTCGCCAGAAAGGCCTGCATCGTGTCCGCGACCAACATGCCGGAGAACATGAAGCTGTAGCGGGGATCGGCCTTGATCTCGTCGATCTTGGTCTTGAGCCGCATATAGGGCAGCGAACCCGTCCCCTTGTCCAGCTTCCCCATCTCATTCTGGAGGATGGTGGTCAGGTCGGACAGCAGATAGGGGATGGGGGAATCGACGGTCAGGCGGCCAATGCTCTCCGCCAGCCGGTTCTTCGATCGAGCAGCGAGCAGGCATTTGGCCAATATGTCGCAGTCCACGGTCCGGTCGGACCCGGAGGAGGTGACGAACACCTCGCAATGCTCCTCGAAATTCATCAGCCAATAGGGCAGAGCGAGGTTGCTGACGTCATAGACCGCGCCATTCTGCGCAAAGGCGGCGCCATATTCGCCATGCGGGTCTATCATCACGATATGCCCCTGCGGCGACAGGTCGCAGATGCGGTGCAGGATCAGCGCTGCGCTGGTCGACTTGCCCGTGCCGGTCGAACCCAGCAATGCGAAATGCTTGCCCAGCATGGAATCCACATAGAGCGCGGCGCGTGTGCCGCTGGTCGGATAGACGGTGCCGATCTGGACATGCGGCCGATCGTCGGCGGCGTAGATTTGATCCATGTCCTGGCTCGATACCGGGAAGATGTCGGTGCCCGGCGTGGGATAGCGCGTCACGCCGCGGCGGAAGCGGCAGATGCGCCCCGTCGGCGCCTCTTCGTCGCCTTCACCCAGGAAATCGATATCGGCGACGATGCCCTTGCTCGCCTGGTCCAGCGTCATCGCCCGCACGCTGGCCACCAGCCAGCTATGGCCGACCCGCATCTTGACCTGGCTGCCTACCTGTCCGGCCATGGCGATGCAGGGGTCGGGATCATGGCCGAGCACAGCCAGTTGCGGCGCATCGATCAATATCTTGGAACTGGAACCGGCAATCTGGAACACCATGCCCATGGACTGGTTCACCGCCGACGGCGCGGCGGCGGCGGAGAGTTGATGTGCGCTCGGCATTTGGGTCATGAGTCTGTGATCGCCCCTGCAACCGGAACGACTTCCGATTGTCGGGGGAGGAGATAGGGGAGATAGGTAAATATTGGCTTATGCCGGGATGGTTGAGCCGGTCGCCCATATTGTCTATGTCCTTCGAACAGTGCGGCTTTTGCCCGCAGCTCCGCCACGGATCGTCCCGTCCCATGGAACGTGGAGCCAGTTCCGGCATTCCATAAGCGTCACAACCAGGATATTTTCTTGCCTGAAACCCTACCGGTCCATGGAGCGCGCCGCTCCGACGCGATTTCCATAGCCCGTGTCATCTGCATCCTGGGAGTGATCTATGTCCACGCCTGGACGGGTCTCAACGGGGAGATGCTGGCCTCGCTTCGCGGTAGTACGCAGGATGATCTGCGCTGGACATTGATGGAGATATTCGGGCGGAGCGCCGTGCCGCTGCTGGGCCTGATTTCGGGATGGCTGGTGGCGGCTTCGGGGCGCACGCGCGACTGGACCGGCCATATCGCGCGCAAGGCGCGGACGATCCTTCTGCCGATGATCCTGTGGAACATGCTGGCGATCCTGTTTGTATCGGGCGCGGCCTGGTTGTTCGGCCTGTCGGCGCCACAGCCCCGATCACTCTGGTGGGTCGTGGATGAAGTCCTCATCCTGACCCGCAATCCCGACATCAATGTCCAGATGCCGTTCCTGCGCGATCTGTTCCTCTGCATGGTCGCGGCCCCATTGCTGGTGCGTCTGCCGGACTGGACGCTGGGCCTGATCGTGATCCTGGCGGGAGCGGCGCATATCGCGGGGCTGGGGCCGCCCGTGCTGATGCGGGTGTCGATCCTCTTCTTCTTCGTCCTCGGCATCCTCACCCGCCGCCATGCGGGGGAGGAGTGGATCGCGCGCCTTCCGCTGCCGCTAGCGCTTCTGCCCTTTGCCCTGCTCATGGCGGCGCAGCTTTATCGAACGATCAGGCTGGGGGACGGGGAATGGCTGTCCTTCCAGCGCAGTCTGGACCTCGCCGTCCGCGTCAGCGCGGCCATCGCCTTCTGGCGCTTGGCCTGGGCGCTGGCTGGAAGCGTCGTGCGTGGCCTGTTGCTGCGGCTGGAGCCTTTCGCCTTCTTCTTTTTCTGCGCCCATCTCATCCTGATCTGGCTGGGCGGGCCGGTGCTGGGGGCGATATTCGGACCGATGGGATCGTCGCTCTACCCGATCTATCTGATCGCCCAGCCCTTCGTCATTCTGGCGGCGGTGATCCCCGCCGGTCTGGCATTGCAGCGGATCGCACCCGGCGCCGCGTCCATCCTCAGCGGCGGACGGCTCAGGGCGCGTTGAGCGCCGGTTCGCCCGCCGTCACCGCCTGCGCCGCCGCCATGGCGATCGCAAAGCTGCGCTTGCGCGCGACGGGATCGAAAATCTGGCCGGTCACGATCAGTTCGTCCGCCTGGGTGCGGCGCAGGAAGGCGGCGATGTCGCGTTCGACATCGGCCTGCGTACCAATGCTGGAAACACTGAGCACATCGGCCAGCATCGCCTGCGCCTGGCCGGGCAGGCTGTCATAATAGCCGGGGACGGGTGGCTGGAGCTTACCGGGCTGCCCGGTGCGCAGGCGGACGAAGGCCTGTTGCATCGAACTGGCCAGCAGTTGTGCCTCCGCCGCGTCATCGGCAGCGAAGACATTATAGCCCGCCATCACATAGGGATATTTGAGCTGCGCCGACGGACGGAAATCGCGCCGATAGATCGCGATTGCCTCGTCCAGCGCGGAAGGCGCGAAGTGGGAGGCGAAGGCATAGGGCAGGCCGAGCGCGGCGGCGAACTGCGCGCCATAAAGGCTGGAACCCAATATCCAGATCGGCACCTGCGCGCCCGCGCCCGGCGTCGCCTGAATGCCCAGCCGCTCGTCGTCCGCGAAAAAGGCCTGAAGTTCCATGACATCGCGTGGAAACTGGTCCGCCCCGCCTGCCAGATTGCGCCGGATGGCCTGCGCGACCCGCTGGTCCGAACCAGGCGCGCGGCCCAGGCCCAGGTCGACGCGGCCGGGGAACAGGGCGTCCAGCGTGCCGAACTGTTCGGCGATCAGCAGCGGCGCATGATTGGGCAGCATGATGCCGCCCGCGCCGATGCGGATGGTGGAGGTGGCATGCCCGATATGCGCGAGGACGACCGATGTCGCGGCCGATGCGATGCCCGGCATCCCATGATGTTCGGCGACCCAGAAACGGTGATAGCCAAGCGTTTCGGCATAAGCGGCGAGGTCCGCGGCGTTGGCGAGCGCGGTGGCGGCATCATCGCCCTCACGGACGGGGACCAGGTCGAGCAGGGAAAAATGCGTCATGCCCGCCATATGGGGGCATGATGGGTTTCATTTCAATACGAAGATTAGACGCCCCGGCCGAAACCCGGTGCGGGCGCTTCGGTCCGGCGGCCGAAGCTGGTCGGACGGCGCGCCACCAGCGGGTTCGCATCGCGGTCGAGCAACGTCATCGTCTCGGTGAAGCAGGGGCGCAGCGCCACAACGGTCTCGATCAACTCTTCCGGCCCTTCATGCGTTTCCACGCAGCGGCGGGCGGTCATCTCGATTTCTTCCGCCATCACGCTCAGGCGGAAGGCGCCGAACTGGGCGGCTTCGCCCTTCAGCCGATGGGCCGGCGGGACCAGGGCAGCCGCATTGCGGGCGCGGAACGCCTCCTCGATCGCGTTGATCGACTGGACGCCATCGTCGCGGAAATAGCCCAGGATGCGTAGAAAGGCCGCGCCCAGCTCGCTCCGGGTCCGCGCAAACTCGGTCCAGTTGACCAACTCAGTCTGTAGATGAGACACCCCACCGCTCCTTTCCTTGTAACGCGAAGATAGGTCTTGCGCGTAAACGGCGGGTTAAAGCGGGGCGGGACAATGAGGAGTGCGCCGCGCCTCAGGTGCGTCGCAGCGAGAAACGATGCTGGCCCAGGACGGCAAAGGCCCATTGCTGCTGCCGGGCCATCGCCTCCAGCTCCGTGGCGGCGTTCGGGTCGTCCGCCTCGATGATGATGGCGTCCGCTTCCCGCATCGCACGCGCCGCGCGCAGGGCTGGCCAGGGACATTTCATGCCCCTGGCGTTTATCGGGACCGGATCGGCGGCCATCGCTTTACTTGGTCGCGAACGGGTTCTTCTGGCTCCGCAGCGTCAGCCGCACCGGCACCGCGCCGAAACCCAGTTCCCTGCGGATGCCGTTTACCAGATAGCGGCGATAGCTTTCGGGCAGTTCGTCCAGCCGCGTGCCGAACAGGACGAAGGTCGGCGGGCGGGTCTTGTTCTGGGTGATGTAGCGCAGCTTGATCCGCTTGCCACCCGGCGCGGGCGGCGGATTAGCTTCCAGCGCGGTTTCGAACCAGCGATTGAGCACGCCGGTAGAGACGCGCTGCGACCAGGCGGTGCGGGTTTCGAAAGCGACGTGGATCAGGTCGTCCAGACCCTTTCCGGTGGCCCCGGAAATGGTCATGATCGGCACGCCGCGCACCTGCGCCAGCCCCTCGTCCAGCGCTTTCTTGATCCCCTGGTACAGGGCCGATCCATGTTCGACCGTGTCCCATTTGTTGAGCGCCACGACAAGCGCGCGGCCCTCCTCCAGCACCCTGTCGGCGATGCGCAGATCCTGCGCCTCCAGGCCACGGGTAGAATCGATCATCAGCACGACGACCTCGGCGAAGTTCACGGCGTTCAGACCGTCAGACACCGCCAGCTTTTCCAGCTTGTCCTGCACCTTGGCGCGTTTGCGCATCCCCGCTGTGTCGATCAGGCGGACGGGACGCTCCAGCCCTTCGCGATTGGTCCAGTTCCATTCGACGGCGATGCTGTCGCGGGTGATCCCGGCTTCCGGCCCGGTCAGCAGGCGGTTTTCCCCCAGCAGCCGGTTGATGAGCGTGGACTTGCCCGCATTGGGCCGGCCGACGATGGCGAGCTTGAGCGGTGCGCTCTCGTCATCCTCGTAGAACTCCTTCTCATGCTGAAACTCTTCACGCTCCAGATGGGGAAGCAGCGCCTGGAACAGGTCGGCCATTCCTTGGCCATGTTCGGCGGAAAAGGGGATGGGTTCGCCCAGGCCCAGGCTGAAGGATTCCATCACGCCGTCATCCGCCGCCTTGCCTTCTGCCTTGTTGGCAACCAGCACCACGGGCGCGTCGTTGGCGCGCAGCCAGCGGGCGATTTCCTCGTCCAGCGGGGTGATGCCTGCGCGCGCGTCGATCATGAACAGCGCGACGTCGCAATTGTCCACCGCCGCTTCGGTCTGCATCCGCATCCGGCCGGGCAGGGACTGCGCGTCCTCATCCTCATAACCGGCGGTGTCGACGATCGTGAAGTCGAGGCCCAGCAGATGCGCCTCGCCCTCGCGCCGGTCGCGGGTGACGCCGGGCTGGTCATCGACCAGCGCCAGCTTCTTGCCGACCAGGCGATTGAACAGGGTGGACTTGCCCACATTGGGGCGTCCGACGATGGCTACCGTGGGCAGCATGCCCGCACTTCCTTCCGAGTTAAATAATGCGCTTGTCACAAACGTCGTGCTCCTGCGAAAGCGGGAGCCTAGGGTTCATGGGCACTTGCCTCACCCTAGGCTCCCGCTTTCGCAGGAGCACAAGCTTTTTCTGGAATCGGCTTTTACCGAAAAGCCGTCAATTTTCCATCATCCGCCAGCAGATAGAGCATGTTGTTGGCGACGATGGGGGACAGCGACATGGACTTGCCCAGGTCCACCGTCGATTGGGTATTACCGGTCGCCGGATCGACATAGACCATCTGGCCGCGCGTGGACACCACGATCAGGCGCCCGCCGGCCAGCACCGGACCGGTCCAGCGGATCGCCTTGTCCTTCTTCTTTTCCTTCTGCCAGCGGCGAAGCTGGCTGATCCACCGGATCTTGCCGGTCGCGCGGGCGACGCAGAGCAGCTTGGCGTCGCTAGTGACGGCGAACACCCATTCGCCCACGACTGCGGGGGTGGAGATACCGGCGATGTTGATTTCCCAGAGGCGCTGGCCGCTGGTCAATTCATAGCTGGCCATGCGCCCGCCCTGACCGATGGCGAAGACGCGGCCACGATCGATCACCGGGTCGGCGTCGATGTCGGTCAGCGACGCCACCGCCGTCGAGATGCTGGTGCGCGACAGCGCATCGCCCCACAGGTCGCGGCCATTTTCATAGCGATAGGCGGTGATTTCACCCGAGCTATAGCCGGCAACCACCGTGCCCTGCGCGGCGGCGGGGGCGGCGACGCCGAAAATGCCGGTGACTTGCAGCGTGCCGCTGTCGGTCCACTGGGTTTCGCCGTCGGTCTGGTTGAGCGCGAAAATCTGGTTGTCCTGGCCCATCACATAGACATGGCCGTTTTCCAGCGTCGGCGCACCGCGCAGCGGGCCGCCCGGATGCTTCTTCCACAGGATCTTGCCGTCGGCCACGTTGAGGGCGAACACGTCGCCCAGGCCGGTGCTGGCATAGATATGGTCGCCCAGGACGCTGACGCCGCCGCCGAAGAGCGCGCTGCCGGTGCCCTTGCCCTCGGCGGGGAGGTTGGTCTGCCACAGTCTGGCGCCGGTGGCCGCGTCGAAGGCGATGACATGCGCGCCGGCGTCGGTGACGAACAGCTTGCCGCCCGCCACGACCGGCGATGCCGCGAGCCGCGCCTGGGGCGAACTGCCCCGGATGGAGGCGGTCCAGACCTGGCTAGGCGATCCGCCCAGCGAGACATGGCCCATCGCCTTGGACGGATCACCGCCCGGCTGCGACCAACTGTCGTTGACATAGGGCGCGGGCAGGCTGACGGGGACGTCGGCCAGCGACGGATCGACTTCGACTCCCTGCTCGTTGGTCAGGATCGATACGCGATTGCCGACGACCGGAGTCTTGGGGCCGCCCTTCTTGCCGCCGACGATGCCGCAACCCGCGAGCAGCGCGATCATCGCCGCCACGGTCACGGTACGCCCGATCGGCGCCAGGCTCTTCATGCTCACCATCCGTTCGCTTATCCTTCGCTCGGCTCGGCCGGAATCTCAACCGCGTCGATTCCCATGACACCTGCCATCTGACGGGCGCGTGAACGGATCGATTGCGGCACATTGACGTCCTTGGCCATGGCCGCGAACATCGGCCCGGCCAGATCATTCTTGCCCATCTTCATATAGGCGACGGCGACCAGTTCGCCGGCGCTGCCGAACCAGGGGGCGCCCTCGATGGCGAGGGGCTTGAGGCGATCCACCACCTGCTGGGGCTTGAGGCCGTCAAACTCCAGCGCCGTCTGGCGGATGAGCGCCAGGTCGCGATAGGGCTGATCGAGGCCGGTGTCCGCCGCCATCGCGCTGTAGACGGCGATCGCCCCCTTGGCGTCGCCCTTGCGTGCTGCGGCGCCCGCCTTGATCAGCAGGGCGGATGCGCGATAGCCGGGCTGGCTCGCCTTGGTGAGGGCGTCAAGCTGTTTGGCGTCGGGCGTGCCGCCGCCCACGGCGGCGTCCAGCACCGTATCCATCTTTTCGGACACGACTTCGGACTGCGTCTTGCTGTAATGCTGCCAGTAGAGCCAGCCGCCAAAAGCGGCGAGGCCAAGGACGACGACGACCAGCAGGGCGCGACCATACCGTTCCCAAAAGGTGAGAAGCTGATCCTGACGGACGGCTTCGTCGACTTCGCGCATGAAGGCTTCGCTGTTTTGCGGCGTGAGGGCCACGGGAATCTCCGAGAAATGAGTCCGAAATATCTGCCGGAAGGCGCGATCAATAGCGGCGCTTATGCCACAGGCAAATCAATTTTTGGGCCGATAGACCTGATCGTCGGTCGGAAAGGCCCGGCTGCGCACGTCGGCGGCATAGCGTTCGGCGGCATTGCCGATCGTTTCGGCGATATTGTCATAGCGCTTCACGAAGCGCGGGACACGTTCGAACATGCCCAGCATATCCTCCGTCACCAGCACTTGCCCGTCACAACGGGCCGAAGCGCCGATGCCGATCACCGGCACATCGACGCTGGCGGTGACGGCATCGCCCAGTTCCTCCATCACGCCTTCGAGAACCATGGAAAAAGCGCCGGCTTCCGCCACGGCCCGCGCGTCGGCCATGATCTTCGCATGTTCCTCCTGGCTCTTGCCCCGTGCGCCATAGCCGCCCAATGCGTTCACCGCCTGGGGCGTCAGGCCGATATGCGCCATCACCGGGATGCCGCGCCGGGTCAGGAAGCGGATGGTTTCGGCCATCGCTTCGCCGCCCTCCAGCTTGACCCCGGCAGCGCCGGTTTCCGCCATGACCCGGCTGGCGCTGGCAAAGGCCTGCTGGGGGGAAGCCTCGTAGCTGCCGAACGGCATGTCGACCAGCACGACGCTGTGATAGCTGCCGCGCACCACCGCCGCGCCATGGGCGATCATGATGTCGAGTGTGACGGCCAGGGTGGAGGGCAGGCCGTAGATCACCTGGCCCAGCGAATCGCCGACCAGCAGCATGTCGCAATGGGGATCGAGCAACTGCGCCTGCCGCGCCGTATAGGCGGTCAGCATTACCAGCGGTTCGTCGGTCTTCCCCTCGAACTTGCGCCGCTGAATGGCGGGCACGGTCAGGCGCTTCATCGGCGCTGGCGTGGGGTTGGCGCGGCTGGTGGCGGTGTCGATCGTGAAGGTCGTGGACATGGTGGCGCTCTACCGCAGCCACGGGCGGGGCGCAAATCGCGTGTCTCATCAAGCTCAACCGTCATTCCCGCGAAAGCGGGAACCCATCTCCCACAAGAATGTGCTTGGTGCGACGTCAGGAGATAGGATCCCCGCCTGCGCGGGGATGACGAAAATATTTAGAAAGAGGACCAAGATGAAAAATGCGGGAGCGACAGGGCTGTGTCGCTCCCGCAGGGGTGAACATCGTGGGAGGGATCAGAACGAGAATTTGATCGTGCCGCCCCAGGTCTGCGGGTCGCCGGGCTGACCGGCGATCAGACCGGTGTTGCCGGGCGCGACCTGGAGATTCTCGATATAGTTCACGTCGAAGGCGTTGCGGACCCAACCGAAGACGTCGAAGCCTTCGCCGCGGAAGCCGGCACGGAAGTTGGTCAGGGCATAGCCCTTCACCTCCGTGTAGATCGACGGGGATGCGTTCGAATTCCAGTGCGAACGGTAATTGCCGTCGACGCCCAGATAGACCTGGCCTTCCTTCGCCAGCAGCGTGACCGGGATGTTATATTCGGCGCCGTAGGAGAAGGCCCATTTGGACACGCCCGGCAGGCCTTGTCCGGAAATGTCGCACTGGCGCGGGCTGAGCGCGCCCGGAACGCCCGGCTGCGAATAGTCCGGCGTGGCGCTGGCCGGCTGCAACGTGCCGCCGGACAGTTCGGGCGGGCAGGGGGCGTTGGTGAACTTCTTATATTTGGCGTCGGTATAGGCGCCGTTGGCATAGGCGGTGAAGCGATCGCTTGCGACGACCTTGAAGTCCGCCTCGATGCCCTGCGACCGGACCTTCTCCGCGTTGGCGAGATAGCCGCGCACGGTGCCGAACTGGCCGCCATTCACCGTCGCCTGGAAATTCTTGATGTCGGTGCGGAAGGCGGACAGGTTGAAGGTTGCCCGGCGATCCCAGAACTGCGTCTTCAGGCCCAGTTCGAAATGGTTGACCGATTCCGGCTTCACCGTGCCGGCGTCGTAATTCACCGTATTGTCGGCATTGAGCGGCAAGCCGTTCTGGTTGATGCCCAGCGTCTTGAAGCTCTTGGCATAGGTCGCATAGGCTAGGACGTCGCGGGCGACCTTGTAATTGACGTTGAAGTCGTAGGTGAAGTTCCACGCGCTGTCGGACGGCGAACTGACCTGCGGCTGGTAGACGCCGCACTGCGCCGCCAGTGCCGAACCTGCGGCCGGGGTCGGGGTGCAACTGATGACCTGACCTGCGCCATTGGTCACGACACGCTGGTAGAAGCCCGACTTCTTGTCATAGTTGATGCGCGCGCCCGGCTGGATGGTCAGCGCGTCCGTCACCTTCCAGCTCAACTGGCCGAACAGCGCCGCGCTGTCGGCTTTCAGCCATTGCGTGTTGCTGGCGGTCAGGCCTTCGAGGATGCTGGGCGTGGCGGCCTGCGTGCCGGTCAGGCTCCAGCGGCTGGCGTCGGCGCCCTGCTGCTCGGTGCCCTGCGTGTCGATCCGCTGCTTGAAGCCGAACAGGCCGACGACGAAGTCGATCTTCTGGCTCTCGTAATTATAGCGGAATTCCTGGCTATACTGGTCCTGCTGCGACGGGTTCTGCGACTTGGCGACGATCGACAGGCCGGTGAAGTCGCGGTCATTTTCCGGCTTCCAGTCCCAGAAGCGCCAGGCCGTGACCGACGTCAGCGTGCCGGGGCCGACATTCCAGACGGCCTTGGCCGACACGCCGCCGATCTTGTTGCCCGCATTCAGGTTCGAATCGAGGTCGGTCAGGCGGTCATAGGGATTGGTGCTGGGCACGGCATAGTTGCGGCCGGGATTGGCGGCGTTGATCGCGGCGACCAGCGCGTCATATTGGCGGGTGAGCGCGCGCTGGGTCTTGCCGACGCGGACATAGACGGTGCCGCAGCATTCGGGGTCCTGCTTGCTGTAATCGCCCGACAGCGTGAGGCTGAAGTCCTCGCTGGGCTTGAACAGCAATTGGCCGCGAATGCCCAGATTGTCCTGCTCGTTGATCCAGCGCTGGCTCGTCACATTATAGAGCGTGCCGCGGCGACTGGTCGCGGCGACCGCGATGCGGGCGGCGATCGTGTCGGTCAGCGGACCGGACACGGCGGCCTTGGCCTGCTTGTAGTTGAGGTTGCCGACGGTCAGTTCGGCGCGGCCTTCGAAATCGAAGGTCGGCTGGTTGGTCGTGATGTTGATCGCGCCGGCGGTGGTGTTCTTGCCGTAGAGCGTGCCTTGCGGGCCGCGCAGTACTTCGACCTGGGCGACGTCGAGAAAGTCGAAGGTCGCGGCGGCGACACGGCTGTTATAGACATCGTCGACATAGATGCCGACGCCCTGTTCGAAGCCGTCGCTGGTCAGGCCGAACGGCACGCCAAGGCCGCGGATGTTGACCGATGTGTTGCGCGGATTGGTCGTGTAGACCTGAAGCGTTGGGGCAAGCTGCTGGAGCTTCACGATGTTGAAATTGCCGGTGGCCTCGATGCTGTCGCCCTTGACGACGGAAATGGCGAGCGGCACTTCCTGTGCGGTTTCCTGCCGTCGGCGGGCGGTGACGACGATCACGTCGCCGCGAACATTGGTCTGCTCGGCGCCCTCCACGGCGGGTTCGGGCGCGCCCTCCTGCGCATGAGCGCCAGGCACGATAATGGAAGCGCCCGCCACGCTGGCGAGCAACAGGAAACGCGCAATCATGATATTCCCCTTTTATCCGGCTGTCCGGTGATTGATGATCGCGGCTCCGCCGGTGTTCCGGTCAGGACCAACATATTGGGCATGATGATCGCTTGTTGCGGCTCACCCCCAAACCGCATGGGCTGCGTTGCCGCGACCCGGAAATAATGGCTCGCTGCCGGCCTTCAGGCGGTCAGGCGCGTCTTTTCGGTTACGTCGATCTGCACGACGCGGGCGTCATGGATCGTCAGCGTGATGGAACCGAAGCGCAGGTCCTGCAGCACGTCACGCACCTTTTCGATGCTGGCGACGATATCGATACGCTGTGGATCGCTGCGTCCGTTGCGAAAATCTATCGGTCTTTGGTCAGTCATGAGCACCTCTTGAGACCTTATTATCTCAACTTCTAAAGTAGACAAAAAAAGAAAAATAAGGGGCGGACAAGTTTGTCTTGTCCGCCCGGCTGGTTCGGCCCGATGGATCAGCCTTGCACGGACACGCCCGGCGGGGTGGAGTGGGATGCTGTCCGGCCAATTGCCGACAGGGCGGGATCGCCGCCTGACGCAGGGGCTTGCGCACCGTCGATCAGCCGTTCGAGCAGATTTTGCCCGAATTGCCAGTCATCCAGATGCGAATCGGCATTGATGTGGCCGCAATGACCTGCATCGACGAACTGGCTACCCCAATATTTGCCCATGCTGTGGGCGCGTTCGAAGAAGATATAGGGATCGTCCCGGCTCGCCACGAGAATGGAGGGGAAGGGAAGCTGCGAACGCGGCACGGGGCCGAAATTGCCGATCGTATCCGGCGTTTCCACCCGGTCGCAGTCGGGCGGGGCCACCAGCAGTGCGCCGATCACCGGCCAGCCATAGGCCTGGCTCTGCAACGCACCCCACCAGGCGACGGTGATGCAGCCCAGGCTATGGGCGGCAAGAATGACCGGCCCGTCAATCTCCCGGATTGCGGCATCGAGTCGCGTGACCCATGCATTGCGATTGGGACTGGACCAGCGCCCCAGTTCAACCCGTTGACAATCGCCGCGGCTTTGTTCCCAATGCGTCTGCCAATGTCCGGGACCGCTATTGTTGAGGCCTGGGACGGTCAAAATGACCGGTTGGCGCGTCCTGCCCGCACTTCCGAATCGGTCCATGAAGCTCTCCTCATTCTTCCTTTCGAGGATATATATAAAACTCTATTTTTGAAGTAGACAATTGGCAAGCGACAAAATGTGTCTGAATTTGGGCAGCCGGTGGCGGGCCGGCAAAGAGGGAAAAGGAGTCCGATCCTTCGACCAGACGCCTTCTCGTTCAGACGCCATGGGGATGCCTGGAGTTTGCTTAAAAATGCGCGGGAGAGCGCATTTTTAAGACCGCACCTGCCCTCATCCCCGCCCGGCCACCCGACGGCAGTATCATATGGGTGGCCGGGTGGGGGAGAGGGCAGGTGCCGCTATGCGCCGAAAGGCGCATCCTCAAAAAAGCCGCTCACCAGGGATAGATCAGCCCATAATAGCGGTAGACGTTGCGGCCATAATCCTCGTCATAATCGGGGCGCTGGTCGGCGGTATGGCGCGGCGCGTCGTCAAGCTGCTGCTTGTCCAGGTCGACCACATAGCCGCCCTTGTCGACATCATAGCGCAGCATCGACCAGGGCAGGGGATATTCATCATTGCCTATCCCCAGGAAGCCGCCGAAGGACAGCGCCGCATAGCGCACCTGCCCGCTTTGCTTTTCCACCATGAAGTTGGAAATCTTGCCCAGTCGTTCGCCCTCGCGGTTGTAGACGGCCGTGCCTTCGACCCGATCGGATGCGATCAGGTCGCCACGATTTTCCATCGTCGGGTCAGTCATTGTCACTCTCCTGCATGAAATTCATTATCTATAGCAACCAAGGGGGGCCGCAGGGGTTCCTCCGCTTCACCACAAGGAGCATCGGCATGAAGATCAATCGCAGCGGTTCGGCAGTATGGAGTGGCGGCCTGAAGGACGGAAAGGGCGCGATCTCGACCCAGAGTGGCGCGCTCACCGCCTATCCCTATGGCTTTGCGTCCCGTTTTGAAGGGGTGCCGGGCAGCAACCCGGAGGAACTGATCGCGGCCGCCCATGCCTCCTGCTTCACCATGGCGCTCTCGCTCATCCTGAGCGAGGCGGGGCTGACGGCGGAGAAGATGGAGACCAATGCCGTCGTGACGCTGGAGCAGCAGGATGGCGGCTTTGCCGTCACCGCGAGTCGCTTGTCGCTCAAGGCCACGATTCCCGGCGCGGACGATACGACCTTTCAGGAATTGGCGGCCAAGGCGAAGGCGAACTGCCCCATTTCCAAGCTGCTGAAGACCGAAATCAGTCTGGAAGCGGAACTGCTGGGCTGACGCGGCCCTGCCCGATGCGGCTCTGCCTGGCGCGGACATGTTCGCGCCAGGCGATATAAAGGCCGCTGGCGACGATCAGGGTCGCGCCGATCCAGGTCGTCGCCATCGGCCAATCCTCGCCGATCGCGACGCCCAGCAATGTGGTCCAGATGATCGCGCTATAATCCATCGGCAGCACCACCGACACCGGTCCCCAGCGCAGCGCAGTGGTCAGGCACAGTTGCGCGATGCCGCCGAACAGGCCGATCATCAGCAACAAGCCCCAGGTCGTCGCGTCATGCATCTGCGCGACGAAGGGCATGGCCACGCCCAGCGGGATCATCGACAGGGCGGTGAACCAGAAGACGACGACGCCCGCCGCCTCGGTACGGCCCAGTTCCCGCAGCACCAGGCTGACGCTGGCGGTGACGAGCGCGGCGGCGATGGCGACGGCGACGCCCTGTAGCGGGAAATGCCCCGCATCGGGCCGGATCATCACCAGCACCCCGACGAAGCCGATCAGCACCGCGCTCCAGCGGTGGATGCCCGTCGCCTCGCGCAGGATCAGGGCCGACAGGATCGTGCCGAAAATCGGCATGGTGAACCCGATGGTGGCGGCTTCCGCGGGGGGCAGCAGGATATAGGACAGGAAATTGAGCAACATGCCGGTCAGGCCCAGCATCATGCGGCTGGCATGGACGCGGATGCGGCGTGTGCGGATGGTCTGGAGGCCGCCGGCCATCGCGACCCATATCAGCACGACCGGCAGCGCGAGGGCCTGCCGGTAGAAGAGCGATTCGACCACATGCACGCCATGCTCGCTCGCAAGCCGGACGGTGACGAACATGACCGACAGGCAGAAGACGGCGGTCAGGCGCAGCGCGATCGCGAAAAGCGGGCGATGGGGGCGATCGGCAACGGTCACGCCTCCGCCTTAGCCCGGTTGCGTGCACGCGCAAGACAAAGGGCGTTCAGGGCGTTCCATTCGCCGTCATCCTGATTGTCGTCAGCATGACGGCGAATTGGGGCTTTAACCCTTCGGCTTGCGGAATTTGAGCGTCATCCGGTCACTCTCGCCGATGGCGAGATATTTGTCCCGGTCGACTTCCTTCTGGCTCAGCGTCGGGGGCAGCGTCCATACGCCCTTGGGCCAGTCGGCCGTATCCTTGGGATTGGCGTTCACTTCGGATGCGCCGACATATTCGAAGCCGGCAGCTTCCGCGATGCGGCGGATGGTGGATACTTTCAGGTAGCCGCTGCTCTTTTCCAGCGCCGTGTCGCGACTCTCCGGCAGGCGATGATCGACCACGCCCAGCGTGCCGCCGGGCTTCAGCATGTCGAAAAAGGCCTTGAAGGTCGCCGCCTCGGTTCCGGCCATCACCATGTTATGGACGTTGCGGAAGGTCAGCACCGTGTCGACGCTGTTGGCCGGGATGCTCGCGGTCTCCTCCGGATAGGCGACCAGCTTCACCTTGTCATAGACATCCGGCTTGGCGGCGAGGAAATTCCTGTAGGCATCCAGATAACGGCCGGTGGGCTGGAGCGCGTAGAAAGTGCCATGCTCGCGCAGTAGCGGCGCCAGGATTTCCGTGTACCAGCCGCCGCTCGGCGCATATTCGACCACCGTCTGGCCCGGCGTGACGCCGAAGAAGGCGAGCGTTCCGGCCGGGTGGCGATATGTGTCGCGGACGGTGTTGGCCGGCGTGCGGCTGGGCGCCGCGATCGCGGCCGCGATCGGATCGGCAGCCTGACGATGACCGGCATGTTGAGCGACCGCCGCGCCGAGGGGCAGGAGCGCGGCAGCGGCTAGCAGGAGGGGAAGGCGCATCGGGCAATCCTCTTGTCGTGATGATTGCGCGACGGTGTGCCCGCTCTCCATCGGCCTGACAAGGGGCGCCTGCCTTGGCAGCGCGGACAAATTCCAACAGTCCGGCGGCGACCATGAGCGGCCCTACTTTCTCCCCTCCCTTGAAAGGGAGGGGAATGTCTAGGTTCCACCCAATCCGCCTTTCCGCCAGCTTGGCAAACACCCTCGCTGGCGAAAGCTCGACTGCCGCTTCCAATGTTGGATTTTCTTTGGTCTATCCTCTGCGATGGAACAGTCGCCGTCTTTCCTGCTCGCATCCTCCCTCCGCCGCGTCGCGGGCGCATGGGTGGTGCATCGGTGTCGCATACCCGGCGCGTCGGTGGTGCGCAGCCGTTGCGCCAGTGGCGCGGGGTTGGCGCGTCACTGGCGCAAAACTGGCGCAACTGACGTAAAAACGGACAAATTTGCTCCACGACACTGTGAACTTCGGCACAGTCGCATTTCCGTGCCCCATCCCGCCCTAGAATTCGCGGACCAATCGCACCCCTGCCTTGGGGCGGAAAACCTCGCCACGCGGTCGCTCCGCGCCGATGCCGGCCTGGACGTTGATCTTGGCGGCCAGCCGCTGGTGGATCTGCGGCATGGCCAGCACATAGCCGTCCGTCCCGCCGCGATAATTGAGTTCCAGGCCCAGAACCTGTCCCTCCATGCTGTCGTAGAAGAAGGAATGGTTGACGATGGCGGCGTTGCGTCCGTGCCCGCCGGAAAAGGAAACATCGCCCAGGCCCGCCATGGAAATGCTGCTCCAGCGGCCATTATAGCGGTGCGCCAGCATATAGGCGAAGCTGTTGCGGTAATGGCGGGCGTCGCGATCGTAAATGCCCAGATATTGCACGCCATGCGCGCTCCTGCCGCCGTTGAACGCGCCGAACGCGGCCTGCAACCCCAGTTTCAGTTCGACCAGCCTCCCATCCACGAAGGGCAGCTCCCCTTCGATCGCGAAGCCGTCGGTCAGCGCATATTCGACTTCGGGCGCCCATTGGATCGTCTTGTCGGGACCGGACAGGGATGTCGTGGCCAGCGTGTTGACCTCCAACTCGCCCCGCTTCGCGCCGAGCGGTCGCATCATGTCGAAGACCATCGGCTCCGGGACGCGCGGATAGTCGGTTTCGGCTTCGGCCGGTGTCCAGAGGCCGATAAAAAGAAACGCCACCCCGTGGCGGACGGGATGGCGTGTGGTTCGTCGAAACAATGCTATCTCCCTGAATGGACGGATAAACTGACCATCTACGCAGGGCGGCGGGACTTTATTCCCTCAGAGGCAGGCTTCCAGAAAGGGTTGGTCGAAGCCGAACAGGCGCGCCTTGTCGAGTGTATAGGGACGCAGGCCCATGGACCGATATTCGCCGACGATCTTCCCACTTTCGTCCTCGTCATGATATTCGAACTTGAACAATTCCTGGGTGACGATGACCTCGCCCTCCATGCCGATGACCTCGGTGATGTTGGTGACGCGGCGCGAACCGTCGCGCAGGCGCTTCACCTGCACGATCAGGTCGACCGAATCGGCGATCTGCTTGGAAATCGCTTCCTTGGGGATCTTGATGTCGCCCATCAGGATCATATTCTCCATACGGCCCAGGCACTCGCGGGGCGAGTTGCTGTGGAGCGTGCACATGGAGCCGTCATGGCCCGTGTTCATCGCGGCGAGCAGGTCGAAACATTCCGCGCCGCGAATTTCGCCCAGGATGATGCGGTCGGGACGCATACGCAGGGCGTTCTTGACCAGATCGCCGATGGTGATCGCGCCCTGCCCCTCCAGGTTCGGGGGGCGGGTTTCCAGCGGCAGCCAGTGCGGCTGCTGCAGGCGTAGTTCCGCCGCGTCCTCGATGGTCAGCACGCGCTCGCCCGGATCGATCATCTTCGACAGGGCGTTGAGCATGGTGGTCTTGCCCGAACCGGTGCCGCCCGAAATCACGATGTTGAAACGGCACGCCCCCGCGATCTTGAGCGCGGTCGCCATCTTCGGCGACATCGCCCCCCATTGGGCGAGCATGTCGATCGTGATCGGCTTGGCCGAGAATTTACGGATCGAGATGGCGGTGCCGCGCAGGCTGAGCGGCGGTACGATCACGTTCACGCGGCTGCCGTCGGGCAGGCGGGCGTCGGCCAGCGGTGTGGTCTGGTCGACGCGGCGGCCGACCTTGTTCACGATGCGCTGGGCGATCTGGAACAGATGCTCCTCGTCGCGGAACTTGATCGGGGCGATCTGGAGCTTGCCCTTCTTTTCGATATAGGTCTGGTCCGGGCCGTTCACCATGATGTCGGTGACGTCGGCATCGGCCAGCAATTCTTCAAGCGGGCCAAGGCCCAGCAATTCGTCGACCAGCACCTTTTCCAGCGCGAACTGTTCGCGCCGGTTGAGGGTCAGCTTCAGTTCCGCCAGCACTTCCATGATGATCGGGCGGAACTCCTCCGCCAGTTCATCCTTGGTCAGGGTCGCGGCAGCCTCCGGGTCGACGCGCTCCAGCAGGCGGGGCAGCACCTGTTCCTTGATCTTGTGGACCGACGCCTCGAACCCCTGCGGCCCGGCATCGGGCAGATGTTCGGCATTGGCGCGTTCCGACAGGCGCGACATGGCGTCGGCATTGCGCTGCATCTGGCTGGTCGGCGCGGACAGCGGATCGACGGACGTTTCGCCGGGCAGCGAGGCGATGTCGAGCGGCGGAAACTGATTGCCGCCCCGCGGCGCCTCCTCGCGTACCGCCGCGCCACCTTGCATCGGGCGGGCCACGCCAAAGCCGGGCTTGATCCCGGCAGGTCCATTCTTCCGTCCAAAGGCGCTCATATGTCTCCGCCATGATGCTTGTGACCGGCCTTGCGAACCCGATGGGGGCGGTCATCCATAGGGAAGGTGAATAGGTTGGAAACTTTGATAAATGGCTAATGGTTCGAAGGCGACGGAGCAGGCGCGGTTACGAAGCGCGGATCGGCGCCGAACCAGCCGCCCACGATCCGCCCGCCCGTCAGCAGGCGACGACCCTGCGCCGTGATATGAATGCGACCCTGCTCGACCCGGATATTGCCCGACAGGCTTTGCTCCTCGATGCGTCGATCAATCTGCCGCATATCGCCCAGATATTCCTGCACATAGACGCGCTGCAGCCCCCGCGCGTCGAGTTGTCCGTCCTGCCGCTCGATCCGGGCCAGCAGGAATATGGTGATCGACCGGTCGAAGGTGACTGGGAAGGTGATAAGGAAGCAGATATTGAACGCCAGCGACAGGGCAACGGCGCCGACCAATGTCGCCGGCTCAAGCATCAATCGCCGCAGTAGCACGCCCAGAATGAGCAACATGAGCAGTGCGCCAATCGCGGCGACCGCTACCCCTCTGTAAAAGAGGATGTCGATATTATCCAGCAAGGGGCTGCGGATCAGTCCTACACAGAGCAGAAAGCCCAGCAGGATGATCGCCGAATAAGCGAACGCGAGCATGAGGAAAATGCGGAAATTTCTCATAGGTGAAGGCTCTTGCGGGCTGGTGCGATGCAGAGGTCAGGCGTGCGGTATACGCATGTGAGTGATAGCGGTGGACCGCCGATTGCGCGCCACACCCGATCGCGTCGGGTGAAGAGCAGATAATCGCTGCGCGCTCGATGCGCGCGTTCCAACAATTCCCCCTTCGATATCGAATGATCGAATATGGGCTTGAGGATCATCATCCGCTCCGCCACCGCCTGACGGCTGGCTCCAAACAGAAAGGCCTCTTTGTCCGCAACGGCCGGCCAGTGATGTCCGTAGAGGCCGAACTCGATCGAACGAAAGGTAAGTGCCGGATTATGCTGCAGCACCGCACCTGCCGGCAAATGGTGATCAGCCCAGCCATATGCGGTGCGCAAGGCATAGGATAGCTGCCGGTCGCTGTTGATCTGGATCGGTAGGGTCGGGAAGAATGATGGTCGAATGATGCGCAGGCCGACCAGATCCCAAAGCGTTCCCGCCGCTCCAAGCAGCAGCAGCGCGCTGCCCATGGCGCCGAGCTGACGGAAGGAACCGATGTCTTGGCCAACGGCCATTGTCCATAACATGAGGGGCACGAGGATGAAGAGTACCGCGCGCCAGCCCAGATCATTGTTGATGATGACCGACTGCAGGAAACTGGCGATGACCAGCGCCGTGATAGCGCTCCAGATCAGGAGTTGGCGAACCGTGCGGCCATCCACGCACATATTTCTACGGCTGCGGAAATAGAGGCTCGTCCCCAAGGCGAAGATCCCGAATTCCAGCGCATAATTGAGCGGCAGCAGGATCAGGCTCCAGAGCTGCGCCGTGATTGTGTTCGCTGCGAACAATATCGTGAAGGCGCGCACGTGGAAGCCGATCGGAAAGATGTCGGGTTCGCGGCCGGTGAGCAGGTCGTGGATCTGCGGAAGCGACATACACAGGGCCGCAATGCCAGAGACGAGCAGGATAGGGTCGCGCTGTGTGAGGGCGATGAATCCCCAGATCGCCAACAGCGGCATAATCGTGAGGCTAATCCAGATCGAGGCCCCGAACATTGTGGCGAAGGCAGCACCGGCCGCGAACGCCAGCCCATAACGCTTTGCGCCGGCGACCTGCTGGGCGCGGGTGCAGAGCAACATGCCGGTCCAGGCCGCGACCAGCGCCATGACGTGATGCGGCACCCAGAGTGTGGATGTGCCGAGCATACGAATTTCCGTATTCCAGCTATCCAGTTCGGGTTCGATCCGATGCGCAATCAGATAGCGGACCAGCATGAACAGCAGGTCTGCGCCGGCCACAAAGCATAGAAGGATGGCGAGCAGCAGCACGCGCCTTTCTTTGCCGGGACGGATAAAACCGGCGTCCGCGCCAATTCTCCACAAAAGGGCAATGACACCGAAACCGGTCCAGAAGGCGGTCGCACCGAACGCCATTGCGGGCATGATGTGGAAACCGCTGATCCAGCGGATCGCGGCAGGCCAGACATAGAAATAATGATAGTAGCCGGCGATCCCTTCGCGCGCGAAAAAGGGGTCCGTGAAAGGAATGCCCTGGCGCGCAATCTGTTCGATCACGGCGGCATGTTTGACCATATCGAGGACGATCAGGCTCTGGTGAAGGCGGCTGCCTATATCGAAATCGACAAGACTCCAGGCTGAGATCAGCCACCAGAGAATGGCCAGAAGCAGGAACGGCCGGAGAGAGGCGCCTTTTGGCATGGCTTTCAGCAGTGGAGCGCCCCAGATGGCGAGCGCGCCGTTGAGCAGGATCATGCCAGGGAGGCCAAGCAACCGGATCGCCAGCGTGTCGAAGACCGGCAGGACGGCAAGGCCGAGGACCATCGCCCAGCCCAGTCGTTGCCAGTAGCTATCGACCGCGAGACCCATGGGGGCAAGCAGCCGGACCAGGCCCAGGCCAGGCAGATATAGCAGCAGGGGGGCGATCAAGGTCGCGAGGACAAGGCCGCTAAGGTCTTGGACAAGATAGGACATGGAGACTCCCCGACTTGGCTCCGGTCTAGGGAGGCAAGGTTAAGGAGCCGCTAACTAAAATGGCCGCATTCCTGGGTTGGAACGCGGCCATCAGGTCATCTGAGGGCTAAAAATATCCGCGGGACAGAGCGGTCCGCGCATGTCGTTCCCAGGATCAGCCCGCCTTTTCGGCGAGAACCGTCAGGCCCTTTTCATTGACCTCGGCAAAGCCGCCCTGCACCGGGATGACTTCCGGTGCGGCGCTGGCGCTGGCGAAAATCTGGATCGCGCCGTCGCGGACGGTCGACATGAAGGGGGCATGGCCTTCCAGCACGCCGAAGTCGCCGTCGGTGCCGGGGACGACCACCTGATAGACTTCCTCCGAGCGGACGAGCTTTTCCGGGGTCACGAGTTCGAAATGCAGTGCCATCATTAACTCTCCCCCCTCCCTTTCAAGTCTTAGGAGGGGCACGTGACCCTCCTAAGAGGGCGGGGGGTGGGTGCGATTGCGCAGCAATCGCCTGCAATCTTTCGGGATAGGTTGCAGGTTCGCTTCGCTCACCACCCACCCCAACCCCTCCCTTGAAAGGGAGGGGCTATTTTCGGTCAGCTTACGCCGCTTCGGCAGCCAGCTTCTTCGCCTTCGCGACCGCCTCGTCGATGCCGCCGACCATGTAGAAGGCGTTTTCGGGCAGATGGTCATATTCGCCTTCGACCACGGCCTTGAACGACTTCACCGTGTCTTCGATCTGGACGAACTTGCCCGATATGCCGGTGAAGACTTCAGCGACGTGGAAGGGCTGCGACAGGAACTTCTGGAGCTTGCGCGCGCGGGCGACGGTCAGCTTGTCCTCTTCGGACAGCTCGTCCATGCCCAGGATTGCGATGATGTCCTGCAGCGACTTGTACTTCTGCAGGATCGCCTGAACCGCACGGGCGGTTTCATAATGTTCCTGGCCGACGACGCGGGGTTCCAGAACGCGGCTGGTCGAATCCAGCGGGTCGACCGCCGGATAGATGCCTAGTTCCGAAATGGCGCGGTTGAGAACGGTCGTCGCGTCAAGGTGCGCGAACGAGGTGGCCGGCGCCGGATCAGTCAAATCGTCCGCGGGGACGTACACGGCCTGCACCGAGGTGATCGAACCCTTGTTGGTCGAGGTGATGCGCTCCTGCAACGCGCCCATGTCGGTCGACAGGGTCGGCTGATAGCCCACGGCCGAAGGGATACGGCCGAGCAGCGCCGACACTTCCGCGCCCGCCTGGGTGAAGCGGAAGATATTGTCGACGAAGAACAGCACGTCCTGGTTTTCGACGTCGCGGAAATATTCGGCGATGGTCAGGCCCGACAGGGCGACGCGGGCACGGGCGCCCGGCGGTTCGTTCATCTGGCCATAGACCAGGGCAACCTTCGATCCTTCGCTGATCGCGTTGCCGTCGGCGTCCTTGGCGATAACGCCGGCGTCGAGGAACTCGTGATACAGGTCATTGCCTTCGCGGGTGCGTTCACCCACGCCCGCGAAGACCGAGGTGCCGCCATGGCCCTTCGCGATGTTGTTGATGAGTTCCTGGATGAGCACGGTCTTGCCGACGCCCGCGCCGCCGAACAGGCCGATCTTGCCGCCCTTCGCATAAGGGGCGAGAAGGTCGATGACCTTGATGCCGGTGACGAGGATGCTGGCGTCGGTCGACTGGTCGACAAACTCCGGCGCCTTGGCGTGGATCGGCGAGCGCATCTCGGTCGCGACCGGGCCGCGCTCGTCGATCGGTTCGCCGACGACATTCAGGATGCGGCCGAGCGTGGCCGGGCCGACGGGAACACTGATCTGCGAACCGGTGTCGGTGACTTCCTGACCACGGGTAAGGCCGTCGGTCGAATCCATCGCGATGGTGCGGACGGTGTTCTCACCCAGATGCTGGGCGACTTCCAGAACAAGGCGCTGGCCGTTGTTGCTGGTTTCCAGCGCAGAGAGAATGAACGGCACCGCATCCGGGAAGGTCACGTCGACGACGGCGCCGATGACCTGCGAAATGCGGCCTACATTGTTGGTGCCAGCACCTGATTTTGTTGCCATGACTAGTGTCCTTGCCTGCACTTAAAGGGCTTCGGCGCCCGAGATGATTTCGACGAGTTCGGTGGTGATCGCGGCCTGGCGGCCACGGTTATACTGAATGTTCAGCTTGTTGATGAGGTCGCCGGCGTTGCGTGTCGCATTGTCCATGGCGGTCATCGATGCGCCTTGCTCCGATGCGTTGTTTTCCAGCAACGCCTTGAAAAGCTGGATCGACACGTTGCGCGGCAGCAATTCGTCCAGGATCGCTTCTTCGCTCGGTTCATATTCCACCGTCGCGGCAATCGCGTTGCGGTCGGCATCCTCGGGGATCTTGACCGGGATGATCTGCTGCTCGGTCGGAATCTGCGCGAGGGCCGACTTGAAGCGCGAATAGAAAAGGTGCGCGACGTCGAACTTGCCGTTCAGATACATGTCGGTCAGTTCATTGGCTATGGCGTGCGCCTGGTCGTAATTGGGTTCCTTGGCACCGGTCGTGTCATATTGGGCGACGATCATGCCGGGGAAGGTGCGGTTGATGACCGGGCGCCCCTTGCGGCCGATCAGGTAGAACTTCACCGTCTTGCCCTGCTTGATCAGATCATCGGCCTTGACGCGCGCGGCCTTGACGATGTTCGCGTTGAATGCGCCCGCCAGACCACGATCGGAATTGGCGACGACCAGCAGATGCACATCGTCCTTGCCGGTGCCCGCGAGCAGGGGGGAGGCGCCTTCGCCCGAACCGCCCGCGATCTTGGAAGCAAGGCTGGCGACCACCGCTTCCAGACGGCCGGAATAGGGGCGCGCTGCCTCGGCCGCAGCCTGCGCCTTGCGCAGCTTCGCGGCGGCGACCATCTGCTTCGCCTTGGTGATCTTCTGGGTCGACTTCACCGAATCCCGGCGAATCTTCAGTTCCTTGAGGCTAGGCATAGTTCAAACATTCCGAGCAAGGGCCAGACGACCCGCGAGACCAAAGAAACCGACGCCCATGGCGCCTTCGAACCAGCGCATCGCGCTGCTTTGACCGACCTTGCGGCCCGCCTTGGTGGCGAGCGCGGCGAGCAGGGCGCACCAGAAGAAGCCCAGCACATAGACGATCGCGATCAGCAACATACCCTGCCACGGCGCATCGGGGCCGGTGCCGACGAATTGCGGCAGCGCGGCGAGGAAGAAGATCGCGACCTTCGGGTTCAGCACGGTGCTGATGAAGCCCTGCATGAAGGGCGATCCACCCAGTCGCATCTTGGGTGCGTCCGAAGCCGGGGCCGGCTTGATCGCCCCGCGCAGCAGGCCGAAACCCATCCACGCCAGATAGAGCGCGCCGGCGATCTTCACCGCCATGAACAGGCCCGGCACCGCGTTCAGCACGCTGAGGAAGCCGAAGCCGCACAGCAGCATGTAGAACAGGCCGCCCAGTTGAATGCCACCGATCGCCGCCATCCCAGCCTTGAAACCACGGCGCGCTGCATGGCCGGCCACCAGCATGGTGTCCGGTCCCGGCAGCAGCACCAGACCGATCGCCATGACGGTCCAGGCAAGGAGGGAATGGGCGGTCAGCATCTAAAGCGCGGTTCCGTTTCCTTTCTTCCGTCATGCCAGCGAAAGCTGGCATCTCTCTTCTTGAAGGAAGGGAGACCCCAGCTTTCGCTGGGGTGACGGTTGTTGCTTAGTTAGGCGAAGGTCTTGCCGAATGCGTCGAGCGCGGCCTTCAGCTTGCCCTTGGCGTCGTCGCCCAGATCCTTGCTGTCGCGGATCGCGGTCAGCACTTCAGGATGATCGTGGCGCAGATAGGCCAGCATCATTTCCTCGTAGCGGGTCACGTCCTTGACCGGCACGCTGTCCAGATAGCCGTTGGTGCCCGCGAAGATCGACGCGGTCTGCTCTTCGAAGGGCAGGGGCGAGAACTGGGCCTGCTTGAGCAGTTCGGTCAGGCGCGCACCACGGTTCAGCAGCTTCTGGGTCGAGGCGTCGAGGTCCGAACCGAACTGGGCGAAGGCCGCCATTTCGCGATACTGGGCCAGCTCCAGCTTGATCGATCCGGACACTTTCTTCATCGCCTTGGTCTGCGCGGCGGAACCGACGCGCGACACCGACAGGCCGACGTTGATGGCCGGACGGATGCCCTGGTAGAAGAGGTTGGTTTCGAGGAAGATCTGGCCGTCGGTGATCGAGATCACGTTGGTCGGGATATAGGCCGACACGTCGCCGGCCTGCGTCTCGATGATCGGCAGCGCGGTCAGCGAGCCGGCGCCATTGGCGTCGTTCATCTTGGCCGCACGCTCCAGCAGGCGGCTGTGCAGGTAGAAAACGTCGCCCGGATAGGCTTCGCGGCCCGGAGGACGACGCAGCAGCAGCGACATCTGACGATAGGCGACGGCTTGCTTGGACAGATCGTCGTAGACGATCACGGCGTGCATACCGTTATCGCGGAAAAATTCGCCCATGGTGACGCCGGTGTAAGGCGCCAGATACTGGAGCGGAGCCGGTTCCGAAGCGGTCGCGGCGACGACGATCGAATATTCCATCGCGCCATTTTCTTCGAGCTGCTTGACGATCTGCGCGACGGTCGAGCGCTTCTGGCCGACGGCGACATAGATGCAGTAGAGCTTCTTGCTCTCGTCGTCACCCGCGTTGATGCCCTTCTGGTTGATGAAGGTATCGATCGCGACGGCGGTCTTGCCGGTCTGGCGGTCGCCGATGATGAGTTCGCGCTGGCCGCGGCCGACGGGGACGAGAGCGTCGATCGCCTTCAGGCCGGTCTGAACAGGCTCGTGCACCGACTTGCGGGGGATGATGCCCGGCGCCTTGACTTCAACGCGCTTGCGCTCGGTATACTGGATCGGGCCCTTGCCATCGATCGGATTGCCCAGACCGTCGACCACGCGGCCCAGCAGGCCCTTGCCGACAGGGACGTCCACGATGGTGCCGGTGCGCTTGACGACATCGCCTTCCTTGATCTCGGCGTCGGAGCCGAAGATCACGACGCCGACATTGTCGGCTTCCAGGTTCAGTGCCATGCCCTGCACGCCATTGGCGAACTCGACCATTTCGCCCGCCTGGACGTTGTCGAGGCCATGGACGCGGGCGATGCCGTCACCCACGGTCAGCACGGAACCGACTTCGCTCACCTGCGCTTCGGTGCCGAAATTGGCGATCTGGTCCTTGATGACCTTCGAAATTTCTGCGGCGTTGATATCCATGTTCAGCCTTTCATCGCCAGGGCGAGACTATTCAAACGGGTACGGATGGAGGAATCGATCATCTGGCTGCCGATCTTGACGACCAGCCCGCCCAGGATCGCGGGATCGACCTTGGCGTCGACCGCGACATTGCGACCGACACGGGCTTTGAGGCTCTTTTGCAGAGCGGTGATCTGAGTCTTGCTGAGCGCGTGGGCGCTCGTCACTTCGGCGCGGGCTTCACCCTTGTGATTCGACAACAGCGTTTCATAGGCGCGAATGATGGCCGGAAGCTGGGCCAGGCGACGGTTCTGGGCAAGCACGCCCAGGAATTTCGTCGTCAGTGGGTCGATTCCCATGGAGGATGCCACGGCGGCGATCGTCTTACCTGCTGCATCGCGGCTGAGCACGGGGCTGGTAATCAAGTCCTTGAAATCAGGCGATTCCGTTGCCGCGCCCTTGAGCGCGGCAAGGCTTTCAGCCACCGCGTCGAGCGAATTTGCATCGCGCGCCAGATCGAACAGCGCTACCGCATAGCGGCCGCTGAGGCTGGCCTGAATACCGCCGCTAATCTCCACGCGCTTACCGTCCTCCACTTGATTTGCCGGTCATGCAAAAAGAGGGGCGCGGTTTGATGCCGTCCCGAACCCCTGTCGCCGGGCCGGTTAGCAGTGCGATTATGACTATGCAAGTCATGTGACGCGATTCCATCATCAGGGCGAAATCGCGGCTATTTGCCTGAGTATTTATGCTGCGACGAATCGGTTATTTGGCAGGATCGGTTGGGGCAAGCTGGCCCTTCTGGCAATGATAGACGATCCGTTCATTGGGCTGGGCAGGAAGCAGGGCGGCAAGGTCCGATTGCAGGGTCGCGATCCGGGCGAGCAGGTCAGGATTCGTACCGCAACCCTTGACCGGCTTGTCCTTCAGCAGCGCCCGCGCCTTGTCCATCATATCCAGATCGGGCAGCCAGCGTTGAACGCGCAGCGTGCCGGTGGCCGGGTCGAACTGGCTGGTCGATACGAAATTGCCCTGGTCAGGAACATTGGCGCGCTGCCACTGGGTGCCGGCGGCGACATATTGGGTATCGCCATTGACGCATCCCCCCTCGGCCCAGGTGAAGCCGACATCGTTGGGCTGTGAAACGGTAAGGCGGCTGCGGTTGAGATCGACCTTGCAGACATTGTCGCCGGCCCAGGCATAGGCGCTGTTGGCCGTCACGCCCTTGTCATCGGGCAGTTTCACTCGCTCATCGATGCTGGAGAAGCTGGGCTTGAGGAAGAAGAGCCCCAACGCCGCAAGCAGCAATATGCCGCCGCCAGCCAGGAACCAGATTGTCTTCCTTTCCTTCCCCTGCGTGTAGAAAAGGCCGCCTGCGCCCAGGCCCAGCACGGCGAGCGCCAGCAGCACCGCCGCGCCTGCCATTGCATTTTCGCGCGCGGCGATGACGTCGCGTTCGGCCGTGTCGCGCGCGCGGGTCAGGGCTTCCTCGCGCGCATCGGCGCTGGCGCGGTTCTTCTGCTCGCTCGCCTGTGCTTCGCGCTGGGTGATGGAGGCTTCGGCGGCGTCCGCCTCCGCCATCGACCGGCAACCGACCACGGTATGGAGCGAGGAAACGCCCGCCTGCCGCAGGAAGGAGGCGACTTCGCGCCAGGAAACGGCGAATCCGAACTCGGCATCATTGCCGTCCGACACCGATCCGAAGCTGTTGACGCCCAGCACCCGCCCGCAATCGTCGATCAGGGGACCGCCGCTATTGCCGGCGGCGAGGGGCGCGGTGTGGAGGATGGTGTCGAAGCTCTGGCTGGCGCGGCCCGATGATATGGTGCCGCTGGTCTTCACCGTCGCGAGCGGTTCGACCAGTTGCTTGAGGCCCAGCCCCTGCGCCCGGTCGACCGTGCCGGGATAGCCGATCGCGGTGACATGCTGCCCGTCGCTCACCGCACCTGCGTAGAAAGTGCTGACGGGCAGATGGCCTTCCTCCAACTGGATCAGGGCCAGGTCGTTGCCCGGTGAAAAGGCGATGATTCGCCCGCCATAGGTCTTGGTCCCTTCGGACGGGATGACCCCGATGACGAGATTCTTCTCCTCGCGGGCCAGTTCGACCACATGGGCATTGGTCAGCACCTTGTCGGGCGCGACGGCAAAGCCGCTGCCATGGCCGACGAAATAGGCATCCGACCCGTCGGTCGCGACCAACGCGACGCGCACCACACCGCGTGCGGCGGCGGTGACATCCTGTTGTTCGGCATGGAGCGATGCTGGCGCAAGCAACGCGACCATGAGGCCAAGGACAGGGGCGAAGCGGCGGAGAAGGGCGACCATCGTGGCGCATTCATATGCGATGGCGGGCCAGGCGCAATCGGGAAAAGATGAAATGCTTTGACGGCAAGGCGCGGGAAGCATGACAGGCAGGCTCATTCTATCGCATATAGTCATGAACCAGATGACTCATCCCGCCCCCTCTCTGTCGGCCATGCCCGACGCCGATGCCTGCTGGGAAGCTTTTCTGCGCCGCGACCGGGCGATGGACGGGCGTTTCGTTGGCTGCGTGTCCACGACGGGCATTTATTGCAAGCCCAGTTGCGCCGCGCGCCACCCCAGGCGCGAGAATATGAGCTTCCTGCCCGATCCGGCGGCAGCGCGGGCGGCCGGTTTTCGTGCCTGTCTGCGCTGCCGCCCCGATGAGATCGGGCGCGACCGACTGGCGGTGGAGGTTGCGATCGCCTTCATCGAGGCGGCGGAGGAAGCGCCCAGGCTGGAAGCGGTCGCCGCGCATGTCGGCTATGCGCCGCATCATTTCCATCGCCTCTTCAAGCGCGAGACAGGCCTTACCCCCGCCGCCTGGGCGCGCGGCCTGCGCGCCGAGCGGCTGAAGGAGGCGCTGACGCAGGAGGGAAGCGTCACGGGCGCCATTTATGAAGCGGGCTATAACGCGCCGAGCCGCGCCTATGCCGATGCGGAAAAGCATCTGGGCATGACGCCGAGCGCCTGGAAGGGGGGCGGACGCGGCGTGACGATCCGGTGGCGCACCATCGACAGCAGCCTGGGTCGGGTACTGATAGCGGCAACCGAAAAGGGACTCTGCCGCATCAGCTTTGGCGAAGACGAGGCCGAGCTGCGCGTCCGTTTCCCTCATGCGGACCTCTGCCCGGCCGATCCGGTGCTGGACGCCATGGCGCAGAGGGTTGCCGCGCTGGTCGACGATCCCGCTGCTGGCGCGGACCTCCCTGTCGATGTGGGCGGCACCGCGTTCCAGCAGGCGATCTGGGCCGCTCTGCGCGCCATTCCGCCGGGCGAAACGCGCAGCTATGGCGACATTGCCGCCGCAATCGGACGTCCCGGTGCCGTGCGTGCGGCGGGTACGGCCTGCGGCGACAATAATCTCGCCGTCCTTATCCCATGCCATCGCGTGGTCCGCAGCGATGGCGGCATGGGCGGCTATGCCTGGGGCGTGGACAGGAAACAGGCACTGCTGGCGCGGGAAAATGGCGAGTAACGGATAGATTGCATCTTTCCTTCTCCCCCTGGCTCGATCAAAATCGGCCGGGATCTGTGGGGGAAGATATGCGACGCGCGCGATTCTGGATGCAGGCGCTGGCCGGGTTTGGCCTGGCCGTGATGAGCATGGGCACGGCGCAGGCGGCCTGGTGGCAGGCGCAAAGTCGTCACTTCACCGTCTATAGCGAAGGCAGGGACGAAACGCTGCGCAACTTCGCCGAGCGGCTGGAGAAGTTCGATTATCTGTTGCGCACCGTCACCGGCGTCACGGACCCGGACCGTGGCAGTCCGGTCAAGGTCTATCTGCTGTCGAGCGAAGACAAGGTGAAGAGCCTGGCCCGCAATCGCAATATCGGGGGCTTCTACACTACGTCGGACCGGACCGCCTTTGCCGTGCTGTCGCGGGAAAGAAAGTCCAACCAGTTCGATTTCGGGGCGGAGGAAATCCTCTTCCACGAATATACTCATCATTTCATGCTGCATCATTTCCCGGCAGCCTACCCCGCCTGGTATGTGGAGGGGTTCGCCGAATTTTTCTCGGTGGTGAAATTTCCCAAGGATGGTTCGATCGAATTCGGTCATATTCCAATGGCGCGAGCGCCGGGACTGGTGCTGGGATCCCCCTATCCGGTCGCTAATCTCTTCGCCCGCAATACCGATGGCCTCAGTTTGCGCGATGGCGACCGCTATTATGGCACCGCCTGGCTGCTGACCCATTATTTCCAGTATAAGGCTGACCGTCGTGCCGAAATCGCCCGCTATCTGAAGGATGTCGCCGATGGCGTGAAGGATATGCAGCCCGACAGCTATTTCGCGGGCGGGCTGGCCGGGCTGGAGAAGGATCTCAAAATCTATATGCGGCATCGCTTAACGGCATCGGTGCTCAGGCCCAAGGAATTGAAGATCGATGCGATCACGGTCAGCGCGGTCGATCCGGCGCAGGGCGATCTGATCGAGGATGAATTGCGGCTCATCAATCGTCCCAAGACGGACGAACTGCCGGGGATCGTCACCGCGATTCGGTCTGTTTCCGCGAAATATCCCGCCAGCGCCTACGCTCTGGCCCTGCTCGCCGAGGCCGACTGGGCGGCGGAGCAGAAGGATGCGGCGCTGGCCGACGCCGACCGGGCGATCGCGATCGACCCCAAGTCCGCGCGCGCCTATGCCGTGCGCGCCGAAGTGCTGCTCGAACGGGCGCATGAGAGCGACAAGGATGAGGATTGGAAGGCGGCTTTGACGTCGATCGTCCGCGCGAACCGGGCCGATACGGAAGATCCCGTGCCGCTCGCGCTCTTCTACCGCTATCATGCGATGCGCGGGGGCAAGATGCCCGACCTGGGCTATGACGGCCTCTACAAGGCCTTCCTCCTCCTGCCGCAAAGCCCGGAATATCGCGTCAATTTCGCTCATGCTATGGCGGCGCGCGGCGATTATAAGGCGGCGTCGACCCTGCTCGATCCAATCGCCTATTCACCCCATGGATCGGAGATGCGCGACAATGCGCTCCGGCTCAAGGCGACGTTCGACGCCCAGGCGGCGGAAAAGGAGAAGGGCGCTCTACAGGCTGGAAGTCCCGCACCCGCGCCATAACGTCGGCCCGCGCGGCATCGCTCATGCTGCGCCAATGGACGATTTCCTCGATGCTCCGGCCGCAACCCGTGCACATCTTTCGATCGCGGTCGAGCGCGCATAGATTTCGACAGGGGCTGTCCATTCCATTTATCTAATCCGCTGGACAGACTCCCGCCAGCGCGCCCTACTGTCACCGTAACGAGAACGAAATGATTTCCACTATATTTTGACCCCGATTAACTATATTCGGCACAGCCTTCGGGCATGGAGGAGTGTCGTCGGGTTTGCGCTGTTTACTATTCTGGTTGCTGCTGCTGACGCCGACCGCCGTCCTTGCGGCGCCTCCGACCCAGCCCGTTATGATGCCGCTTGGCTCCGGTCCTGATTCGGTGGCCGCGGGGACTGCGCGCATGGTGGGCGCTATCCTTGAATATACACGCTGGCCTTCTCCCCGCCCGGTCGTGCGGCTTTGTCTTGCGGGTGTCACGCGCCATGCCGGGCGGTTGGCCGGCATCGACTTGTCCAACGGCGTCCGGGTGGAGCTGGCGAAATTGGACGGACAGGGGGTGGTTGCGCCGGATCGTTGCGATGCGCTTTATATCGGCCGGGTCGGCGCTGCGCCGATGCGCAGCCTGATTGCGAGCCTGCGCGATCAGGCAATCGTGACGATCGCCGAAGATGATCCGGACTGCCGCAGTGGCGCGATGTTCTGTCTGCTTTATGGAGAGACGTCCTTGTCCTTCCAGCTCAGCATCGACGCGGTGTCGCGATCGGCCGTCAAGATCGATCCGCGCGTGCTGCGCTTGTCGAAAGGGGGTTATTGAGCGATGCCGATGTCCTCCGATCCCGCCATGCCTACCCTGCGTCAGGTGTTGGCGCGTGGGCATATGCGCCTGATTCTTTTTGCCGTGCTGACCGCCGGTGTGGCCTTGATGGTTACTGGCGTGCTGGTCATTCGCAGCTATGCCGATCACAATCTCGCCCTGATCGCCCGTACAGTGGCGTATACGGTCGAGCCAGCTCTGGTGTTTGGCGATATGGATGCGGCCCGGCGCGGCATCACGACCGTGGCGGCATCCGAAAGCGTTCATCTGGTGGATGTACGCGATCCCCGCGGGGCGCCGCTGGTTGAATGGCGCCGGCCCGATGATGGGACGATGGTGGCGATCGAACGGGGCGTTGCGAAACTGGTCGCGCTGTCCCCGGCACGCGCGGAGGTCCGACGTGGTGGGGAGGTGATCGCCCAGGTCCGGGTTTATGGAGGAGCGGATGGGCTGGGGCGCTTCATCCTGTCGGGCCTGACGACGGCGTTCTCCTGCCTCGCCCTCACTCTGGTCGCCACCTGGACGCTGGCGCGGCGCTTGCATCGCGATGTCACCGGGCCGTTGAGCAAGATCGCCGAGGTTGCCCACGCAGTACGCGCCGATCGCCAGTTCGATCGACGCGCGCCAACCTCCGACATTCAGGAGGTCGACCAGCTTGGTCGCGACTTCAACGCGCTGTTGGACGAGTTGTATGATTGGCATAAGGGTATCGTGTCGCACAACAGGATGCTGGAGCGACAGGCCACCCGTGACGTGCTGACGGGCCTCGGCAATCGCGCCATGTTTGAGCAGACCTTGCCTGCGACCATCGCCCGGTCGAATGCGGAGGAACGATCCTTCGCCATCATCTATATCGACATCAACCGTTTCAAGCAGGTCAACGACACCCATGGCCATGACGCGGGCGATGCGATGCTTATCGTCATAGCTGCCCGGTTGCGCGTTGTACTGCGGCCCGGCGACCAGGCTTTCCGCCTGGGCGGGGACGAATTTGCGCTCATCCTGGCGCCGGGTGTCGAGCCGGCCGAGCTTGGCGCGATCAAGGCGCGGATCGCTGACGGGATGACGCAGCCCATCATGCTGCCCAATGGCGAGAGCATCGAGGGATCGCTCAGCATCGGCAGCGCTTGCTATCCTGAGGACAGCGCCGACGCGCGCGACTTGTTGCGCCATGCCGATGCCGCCATGTACGCGGACAAGACAGGCGAGCGCAACGCTGCCCAGGATCGATGACATGACAAGGACCAAGATGCGTAACGCTTTCCTCTTCCTTTCCATAGCTTTGCTGGCGGCGTGCCAGACGGTCCAGCCGCCGCGGCAGGCCGGCTTCACGCCGCAGCAGGTCGCGCTACTCAAGCAACAGGGCTTCGAGCCGGTGAACGGGGACTGGCAGTTCGGTATGGCCGACCGGCTGCTCTTCGCCACCGACGAAAGTATGTTGATCCCCGATCAGAAAGTCGCGATCGGGCGCATTTCCGGCGCGTTGATGGCGGTCGGCATCCACGGTGCGCGGGTCGAGGGCCATACCGATTCGACCGGCTCGGCCAGCTATAACGAAGCGCTGTCGCTGCGGCGCGCGCAGGCGGTGGCCGATGCGCTGGTCGCCGGCGGCATGGCGCAACCGGCCATGCGGGTCGTGGGCATGGGCGCGCGCGCTCCGGTGGAAAGCAACCGCTCTTCGACCGGAAGGGCGGAAAATCGCCGGGTGGTCATCATCGTGTCGCCGGCGGATGCTTCCTGATCGCTACATGAAGCTGTACGGATCGACGTCCACCGCCACCCGCGTCCCCGATTTCCACGCGAGATTGCCCAGCCATTCGCGGATCGCCGCCTGGATGTCGATCTGCCGCGTGGCATGGATCAGCAGCCGGTGGCGATGCCGCCCGCGCAGTACGGACAGCGGGGCGGGTGCGGGGCCATAGACGCGCATCCCCTCGATCACCGGCGCTGACTTGCCGATCAGCCGCGCGGTCTGCGCCGCCTCGTCGGCATTTTCGCTCGAAATGATGATCGCGGCGAAGCGGCCGAACGGCGGAGCGTTGGCAAGGCGGCGGTTTTCCGTCTCGACCGCGTAGAAGCGCTCGGTGTCGCCGTCGATCAGTGCCTTGATGACCTCGCTGCCCGGCATTCGCGTCTGAATGAAGACGCGGCCCGGTTTCTCCCCGCGTCCGGCGCGTCCCGCCACTTGCACGATCTGCTGGAAAGTGCGTTCGGCTGCGCGCAGGTCGCCACCCTCCAGGCCAAGATCGGCGTCGATCACCCCCACCAGCGTCAGATTGGGGAAATGATAGCCTTTGGTGACAAGCTGGGTGCCGACAATGATGTCGATGTCGCCGGCCTCTACCGACTTTACGAAATCGGCGACGCGGGCGGGCGACGACAGCGTGTCGGACGTGACGATGGCGGTGCGCGCCTGCGGCCAGAGCGTCTTCACCTCGTCCGCGATACGCTCGACGCCGGGACCGCACGCGACCAGGCTGTTCTCCTCCTTGCATTCCGGGCAGTGGCGCGGGGCGGGGATGACATGGCCGCAATGATGGCAGGCCAGCCGATGGGTGAGGCGATGCTCCACCATCCAGCTCGTGCAATTGGGGCATTGGAAGCGATAGCCGCAATGGCGGCAAAGCGTCAGCGGCGCATAGCCGCGCCGGTTCAGGAAAAGCAGGCTTTGATCGCCCTTCTCCATATTCTCATCGATCGCCTTGACCAGCGGCGGCGCGATCCAGCGGCCGCGCTCGGGCGGGTCGGTCAGCAGGTTGAGGCCTTCGATCTGCGGCATTTCCGCCCCGCCATAGCGCGAGGGTAGCTTGATTTCGGCATAGCGGCCCAGCTCCACCTGATGCCGCGTCTCGATGGCGGGCGTTGCCGACGCCAGGATGACCGGAAATTTCTCCATGAAGCCGCGCATCACCGCCACGTCGCGGGCATGATAATGCACCCCGTCTTCCTGCTTGAAACTCGCCTCATGCGCTTCGTCGACGATGATCAGGCCCAGATTGGGATAGGGCAGGAACAGGGCGGAACGCGCGCCCACCACCACCTGCGCCTGCCCGCTGGCAATGGCGCGCCAGGCCCGCCGTCGTTCGCTCTGGCGCAGGCCGCTGTGCCAGTTGACGGGCGCCACTCCGAACCGCTGACCGAACCGTTCCAGGAACGGTTCGGTCAGCGCGATTTCGGGTAAAAGCACCAGCACCTGCCGATCTGCGCGGATCGCCGCCGCGATCGCCTCGAAATAGACCTCGGTCTTGCCCGATCCGGTGACGCCGTCGAGCAGGAAGGGCGCGAAATCATGTGCGCGCACCGCGTCCGCCATGGTCGTCGCCGCGCCGGCCTGTGCTTCCGACAGGGCTGGTGGCGCATGATCGGGGTCGGGCATGGGGAAGGGCGTGTCGACGCTGACCTCCACCGCCTCGAAAATATCCTGCTTGATAAGGCCGCGGATCACCGCGTCGCTCACCCCGCCGATCATTGCCAGCTCGCGGATCAACCCCTGCCGATCGCCGATCCGTTCCAGCGCTTGGGCGCGTTGTTCGGTCATGCGCTCGGGCAGTTCCCCGGTGCGCCTATATTCGATCACCGTCCGTGCGCCTTTAAGCGCCGCCATGGACGACAACGCCATGCGCAGCACGGCGGCGGGGGGAGCCAGATAATAATCCGCCGTCCATTCGATCAGCCGGCGCAGCGGTTCGGGCAGAGGCGGGGCGTCCACCACGTCCAGCAGGTTGCGCAGCCGGTTATCGCCCACCGTCTCTATGTCGGGGAAGCTGTCTTCCTCCCACACCACGCCGATCAGTTGTCGCGGTCCCAGCGGCGCGACGATGATGCTGCCGGGTTCGACGCGCATCCCATGCGGCACGCGGTAATCGAGCGGCCCCAGGGCGGCGTTCAGGATCAGGACACGGGCGCGCGAAGACATGGCTATTGTCCTTAAAGCGCTGGGCGTGCGGCGCAATGCCCGCATCACCCAGGGGCTGACAGGATCGCCGGTAAACGGTCGGTGCGGTGCATGATCGATATGGTGGTGACGATAACGCCGGGCGCGTGACGCAATTATCCGCGCTATGATGGCGTATCCGCCGGCCAACGGTTAAAGGGACGCGATTCGCCTATCTGGGAGCACGGGCATGAAATTCTTCGTCGATACCGCAGACACCGCCGAAATCCGCGAACTGGCCGCCACCGGCCTGCTGGACGGTGTTACCACCAATCCCACGCTGATCCACAAGTCCGGTCGCAAGTTCATGGAAGTGGTGGAGGAAATTTGCGGCATCGTTGACGGTCCGGTCTCCGCCGAGGTGATCGCGCTCGACCATGAGACGATGATGAAGGAAGCCGAAGTGCTGCGGAAGATCGCGGACAATGTCTGCATCAAGGTGCCGTTGACCATCGATGGCCTCAAGACCTGCAAGGCGCTGACCGATGATGGCACGCAGGTCAACGTCACGCTCTGCTTCTCCGCCAATCAGGCGTTGCTGGCGGCCAAGGCGGGTGCGAGCTTCATCTCGCCTTTCGTCGGCCGTCATGACGACAATGGCTTCGACGGCCTCAAGCTGATCGAGGATATCCGCCTGATCTATGACAATTACGCTTTCGAGACCGAGATTCTGGCCGCCTCGCTGCGCCATCCGATCCATGTGCTCGAATGCGCGAAGATCGGCGCCGACGTCATCACCGCGCCGCCCTCGGTCATCAAGATGCTCTCCAAGCATGTGCTGACCGACAAGGGTCTTGAGGGTTTCGCGACCGACTGGGCCAAGACCGGCCAGACCATTCTCTGAACTTTTCGAGACCGGGCGCTGGAACCTGCGCCCGGTCCGGCCTATTCTCCTGATAAAGGAGATGGCCGATGTTCGTCGCGATCTACTGGTGGCGGGTCCATCCCGGCAAGGAGGATCAGTTCCGCGCGGCCTGGCGGCGCGGCACCGACCTCATCCGTCAGAAATATGGCAGCTACGGCTCCCGTCTCCACCGGGATGCCGAGGGCCGTTTCGTCGGCTATGCCGAATGGCCGGACGAGGCGACGTGGCGTAGGGCATTTGACCGGAAAATGGTCTATGATGATCCCGAAACCCGCGCCGCCTTCGTCGACGCCATTGCCGAAGTACCGCCAGATGCCGATCCGATCTTCACCATGACTGTCACCGACGATCTGCTGACGCGGCGCCCCCATCTCGAAAGGCAGGACTGACCGATGCGAGACCCCGACAAGCCCGACTTCGGTTTCCTCTGGTTCTCGCTGCTGCTCACCTTCGTCGGCTTGGTGCTGATGCTGGCATATGGTTGAAGGTGAAGCGCCGGGTGTGATTGAGCCAGTATCTGGTTCCCTGACAAAGCAGTCCCCCAAACCATAGCGTTTGTCGCAGACGGCAGCGGACCGTCGGCGCAGAAAGACGCCAAAGCTGCGATTGCAGCGCTCAGCTAGCCGCGATTTTCCAGTTCAGACGAACGGTGGTTTGTCCACGCGCCTGCCTGTAAATGGCAGTGTGATGTGTTGCGCTTGTGAAAATGATATTTCGCTAATAATAATGGTTTCGACCGATGTTCATAGGAGACGATCTTGGGGGGATTTACGGGTTGGCGGGCTTTTTTCCGCACGCGGGACCGCAAGCTGCGTCTTGCGATGCTGCTGTCACTCGGCCTGACCGGAGATATCTCCGCCTGGGCTGCGGCGGAGCCGCCCTCAACCCAGCAGGCCGGTAGCGACGAGCAGAAATCGGCGCTGAAAACCAATAACAGCAATGCGGCCCTCGCCCCGGAATTGCGCCTGTCAGAAGCGGACATGGCCTGGTGGCGCGATGCCAAGCTCGGCATGTTTATCCATTGGGGGCTCTATTCCATCCCGGCCAGCGGCGAATGGTCCATGTTCCGCGATCATGTGCCTGCCGCCGAATATGCAAAGCTGGCGCAACGCTTCGCACCCAAACATTATGATCCCCAACGATGGGCGAAGATCGCGCGCACGGCCGGTGCCCGTTACATGGTTCTGACTGCCCGGCACCATGACGGATTTGCCCTGTGGGACAGTCCCGGCAGCTATGGCCAGTTCGACGCGGTGCATTCGGCAGCCCGTCGCGATCTGGTGAAGCCGTTCGTTACTGCGGCACGGCAGCAGGGGCTGCGGGTGGGCCTCTATTATTCTCCGCTGGACTGGCGGTTCCCGGCCTATTTCCACATCCGCGAAATGCCGGAGAATGCGGCCGCTTTCCGCAAGCAGACCTACGATCAGGTGCGCGAGCTGACGACGCGGTACGGACGCATCGATATCCTATGGTATGATGGCGGGTGGTTGGCGCATAACGGCACCGACGCCGATGCGGCCTGGTTCTGGCGTCCGGAAATATTGAATGCCGAAGTGCGAGAGCATCAGCCCAAGATCGTGATCAATCCGCGATCCGGCTGGCAAGGCGATTTCGATACCGAGGAAGGAGCTGCTCCCATTACAGGCCCGATCCGGCCCAAGCCCTGGGAAAAGACCTTCTCGCTGAATGAGAATGCGTGGGGATATACGAGCGGGCAGCGGCTCATACCTCTCGATCAGTTGAAGCGGTTGTTCGTCGATGCGGTGATCCGTAACGGCAATTTGCACGTCAATGTCGGGCCTGACCCCGATGGCGTCATCCCGGAAGGCCAGGAACGATTGCTCCATGAGTTCGGCGTCTGGAATCAACGCTATGGCGAAAGCTTGTTTGCAACGCGTCCGGGTCCGCTGGAGCCGGTCGACGGCAGCTATGGCACCACGCATCGCGGCCGGACGGTGTATCTGCACGTCCTGAGCTGGCCCGATAAGGTCCTGACCATTCCCGCGCTGCCCGGCCGTGTGCTGCGCGCCACCAACATGGTCGATGGAAAAAAAATCGATCTGGACCAGAGCCAGGGAGAAATCAGGATTCTCGCCCCGCGCGCCGGAGATTCCGTGGATACGGTGCTCAAGCTTGAACTGGAAACTTCCGGCGGCGGTAAAGGGCGATAATCGCGTCGGGCCGGTGCCTTCACGTCTGCGTTGAGCATCGGAGTCTCAGCTTCGGTGCATCGGCGTCGGCAAGGGGCAGGGTTGCTTCTTAAGTCCCCTCCACCCACAGCACCGCCCCTTCGGCGCTCACGATGCGCACCCTTGCGCCAAGTTCCGCGTCATTTCCTCGCGCGGTCCAGACGCTGTCGCCGACCTTGACGCGGCCTTCGCCGCCAGTGATCGGTTCCACGACGGTCACGATCTGGCCGATCAGGCGCGCGGTGCGGTCGTTGAGGAGTGGGTCGGTGGAGGCCACCGGATTATCGACATACCAGCGACGGCCGCCCCAGACCGCGACGATGCTGAGGCCCGCAAAGAGAAGGAGCTGAAGCGGCAGCCCGATCGGCAGCGCCAGCGCGACAAGGCCCGTCAGCGCCGCAGCGATCGCGATCCAGATCAGGAAGACGCCGGGCATCAGCACCTCCGCTATCCCCAGCAATGCCGCGAAGACCAGCCAGGCCCAGTGATCGTGGAGGAGGGTAAGCCAATGGGTCATGGGCGGGAGATCTTCCTTCTTCTGTCAACCATCTCCTTATTCCTGGGTCCGGTCGAAGGGGCCGCGGCGGGTGGAGGCGGGTGGAGGCGTCGGGGTGTCGCCCAGCGCTTCCTTGGCGAGCTGGCCGATGCCGCCCAGCGTGCCGATAAGCTGGGTCGCCTCGACCGGGAAGAGGATGGTCTTGGCATTGGGGGACGTGGCGAATTGGCTCACCGCGTCGGTATATTTCTGCGCGATGAAGTAGTTGAGTGCCTGTGGATTGCCCGTGGCGATGGCTTCGGAAACCATCTGTGTCGCCTTCGCTTCGGCCTCCGCTTCGCGCTCGCGGGCTTCGGCGTCGCGGAAGGCGGCCTCGCGGCGCCCTTCGGCCTCCAATATCTGCGATTGCTTCTGCCCTTCGGCGCGCAGGATTTCGGCGCTCTTTAGGCCCTCGGCCTCCAGGATATTGGCGCGCTTCTCACGCTCCGCCTTCATCTGACGGCCCATGGCGTTGACGATGTCGGCCGGCGGGCGGATGTCTTTCAGTTCGACGCGGGTGATCTTTATGCCCCAGCTATTGGTGGCATGATCCACCACGGACAGGAGGCGGGCGTTGATCTCGTCGCGTTTGGACAGGGTTTCGTCCAGGTCCATCGATCCCATCACCGTGCGCAAATTGGTGGTGGCGAGCTGCATGATCGCAACATAGAGTTCGCTGACTTCATAGGCCGCCTTGGCCGCATCCAGCACCTGGAAGAAGACCACGCCATCGACCGACACCATGGCATTGTCCTTGGTGATGATCTCCTGCCCCGGAATATCGACCACCTGCTCCATCATGTTGATCTTGCGGCCGACGCCGTAGAAGAAGGCGGGGTAGAAATTGAGGCCGGGCCTCGCGACCTCTGTAAAGCGGCCGAAACGTTCGATCGTATATTGATAGCCCTGTCGCACCACCTTCACGCTGACGGCGAGATAGAAGAGGACGAGGCCGGTTACGGCGAGCGCGAAGGTGGTCAGCATCTGGATATCTCTCCCGATCATGGGCTTGGATTATGCGCGCTAATCTTTAACGGGGGAAGTCAAACCGCCAAAGGCCGATCCAAAGGAGAGTCTTGTCCATGTTGCTGCGCCCAATGCTGCTTAGGCACGCCCGTTCGCTGCTGTTTCTGCCCGCATCCAATGCGCGCGCCATCGCCAAGGCGCGGACGCTGCCGTGCGACATGGTGATCCTGGACCTGGAGGATGCGGTGCCGCCCGATGCCAAGGAAACGGCGCGCGGGGCGGCGATCGTGGCGCTGGGCGAGGGCTTTGGCGGCCGGCTGAGCGCGGTGCGGATCAATGTGGAAGGGACGCCCTGGCACGGGGTCGAGATGGTGACGGTGAAGGCGTCGGGCGCTGATTATGTGGTGCTGCCCAAGGTGGAGCATCCCAAGCAGGTGAAGGATGTGTTCAGCGTCTGCCAAAAGCCGGTGATCGCGATGATCGAGAGCGCGCGTGGCGTGCTGGCGGCGCCCGCCATCGCAGCGGGAGAGGGCTGCGCGGCACTGTTCATGGGCAATAACGACCTGCGCAAGGATCTGGGCATTCCGCCTTCGGCCGGGCGCGCGGGGCTGGGCCATGCGTTGCAGGCGGTGGTGCTGGCGGCGCGCGCGGCGGGCATCGCGGTGTTCGACGGTGTGTTCAACCGGCTGGACGATGAGACGGGGCTGGAGGAGGAATGCGCCCAGGGCTACGCGCTGGGCTTTGACGGCAAGACGCTGATTCATCCGAGCCAGGTGCCGGTGGCGAACCAGGTGTTCGGTCCGGATGCGCAGGCGGTGGCGGACGCCCGGCGACTGATCGAGGCGGCGACTGGCGGAGCTGAACGCTTCGAGGGGCGGATGATCGAGGCGATGCATGTCGAGGAAGCGAAAGCGCTGATCGCGCGGGCCGAGGCGGTGGGGGCGTAGCGGCTTTTGTCGCCTGCCGATGCCCAGGCTTGACCGCAGCAGGGGTAAGCGATACTTCTTTGAGAACAATGTTCTCAAAGAAGGGCGGAGCGGGCGATGGGAGAGGAGTTCATTGCGGAAAAGGCATCGGATCGTCCTGCCATGTTGCCTGCCTCCGCGCGTTCCCGCGGCGCGATGATCGCTTCGTTGTGCGAGGCTTTCGCCGATGATCCGGGACTCAACTGGATATGGCCGGACCGGGAGGACAGGGTGCGGCGGCTGCCCTATTTCTTCAAGGCGATCGTCGCGGGCACTTTGGCGAACGGTGTCGTTCTTCATTCGGCGCGGAGCGATGCGGTTTCGCTCTGGCGACAGCCGGGCCGGATCAATCCGGGACGCCTGGAAATATTCCGTGGCCTGCCCAGCATGGCTGTCGCTTTCGGTGTGGGGCGGGAGCGGTCCAAATTGATGAGCGAGACGCTAAAAGCACATCAACCAGTGCATTTTGCCTGGTGGTATCTCCAGTTCATCGGGGTTCGGCCCACCATGCAAGGCATTGGACTGGGCGGTGCAGCGGTCTGCGCGGGACTCGATCTGGCCCGTTCAGCCGGAATGCCGGTCTATGTCGAAGTCATGAACGCGGCGAATGTTGGATATTATCATCATATCGGGTTCGAAACCGTGGATGAGTTCGACATTCCCGAAGGCGGTCCTCATGTCTGGGCCATGATCCACCACATTAACGATGCCGCGCGGTCAGGAGATAGTTGATCGCGGTGTTGGCCGACAGGGTGAAGCCGCGCGCGGGGGCGAAGCTGAGGCCGCTGCTGTCGATGACATCCAGGCCTGCGCCCTCCAGCAAGACGGTCAGTTCATCGGGCGTGATGAACTTGTGCCAGTCATGCGTGCCCTTGGGAATGCCGCCGACGCTTTCGCCGATGGTGATCATGGCGAAGCGGGAGAGGGCCGTGCGATTGGGGGTGGAGAGGATCATCAGGCCGTCTGGCGCCAGCTTGGCGGCGAGGGCGGCGACGAAAGCGGCGGGATCGGCGACATGCTCGATCACCTCCATCGAAGTGACGAGGTCGAAGCCATCCTCCGCCATGTCCTCCACCGGGGTGGCGCGATAGTCGATGGCGAGATGCTGGCCCCGCGCATGGGCGGCCGCGGCGGCGATATTCTCCGGCGCGGCGTCGAGGCCGGTGACGGTCGCGCCCAGCCGCGCCAGCGGTTCGGCGAGCAGGCCCGCGCCGCAGCCGACATCGAGCGCGCGCTTGCCCGTGAGCGGGCGGAAGGCCTGTTCCCGGCCCGGCCAGTGCCGGTCGATCGCGGTGCGGATATAGCGCAGCCGTACCGGGTTCAGCTTGTGCAACATCGCGCTGGAGCCGGCGGGGTCCCACCATTCGGCAGCCATGGCGCCGAAATGGGCGGCTTCCTTCGGGTCGATCGTCGCGGCTGTCTCAGTCATCATGCATCCTGTTCTATCTAGCCCTGACGGGCGAGGCAAATGCGACTATGCCCTTGAACGCAAAAGAGCCGGGACGCCGTGCGGTGCCGATGTGGTGACGTGCGTAGCGGGACTGCTTGCCATATCCGTTGCGACTGCTAATAGGAGCGCCGTTTTGGCCCTTTGGGACATTTTGTTTCACAACTCTAGGCGGATTCGACAAGCAAATGGCGCGCATCGTGATGAAATTCGGCGGCACCTCCATGGCGGGGATGGAGCGAATTCGCAACGTGGCCGCGCGCGTCAAACATGTCGTGGAGCAGGGGCACGAGGTTGCCGTCGTCGTATCGGCCATGGCGGGCGAGACCGATCGGCTGGTCGGTTTCTGCAAGGAAGCCTCGCCGCTCTATGATCCAGCCGAATATGATGTGGTTGTGGCGTCGGGCGAGCAAGTGACGAGCGGCCTGCTTGCCATGACGCTCAAGTCGATGGGCGTGGATGCGCGTAGCTGGCTCGGCTGGCAGATGCCGATCCGCACGACGGAGGCTCATGCCAAGGCGCGGGTCGAGAAGATCGACACAGGCGCGCTGCTGGCGGAAATGGCGTCGGGCCAGGTCGCGGTGATCCCCGGTTTCCAGGGCATGATGGCCGACGGCCGGGTGTCGACGCTGGGCCGGGGCGGGTCCGACACGTCGGCGGTGGCGGTGGCCGCGGCGGTCAAGGCCGATCGCTGCGACATCTATACCGATGTCGACGGCGTCTACACCACCGACCCGCGCATCGTGGCGCGCGCCCGCAAGCTCGACCTCGTCACCTATGAAGAGATGCTGGAGCTGGCCTCGGTCGGCGCCAAGGTGCTCCAGACCCGCTCGGTCGGCCTCGCCATGAAGGAAGGCGTGGTCGTGCAGGTGCTCTCCTCCTTCGATGATCCCACCCAGGACGACCTTCCCGGCACGCTGATCGTGAGCGACGAGGAACTGGACGCCAAGCTCAAGGAAAGCAAAATGGAACGTCAGCTCATCACCGGCATCGCCCATGACAAGAATGAGGCGAAGATCATCGTCACCCGCGTGCCCGACAAGCCGGGCGCGGTCGCCAGCATCTTCGGTCCGCTGGCCGATGCGGCGATCAATGTCGACATGATTATCCAGAATGACAGCAAGGAGAAGGAAGAGACCGACGTCACCTTCACCGTGCCGCGCGCGGACCTGGCCCGCAGCGTCGACCTGCTGGAAAGCCACAAGGATAATATCGGCTTCCGCCGCATCATCACCGACGCCGAAGTCGCCAAGATCAGCGTCGTGGGCGTGGGGATGCGCAGCCATGCGGGCGTCGCGGCGACCATGTTCAAGACCCTGGCCGAACGCGGCATCAATATCGAGGCGATCTCCACCAGCGAGATCAAGGTTTCGGTGCTGATCGACGAGGACGAGACCGAATTGGCGGTGCGCGTGCTGCATACGGCCTACGGCCTGGACGCGCCGACGGCTTGACAGACATACCCCCCTCCCTTCTAGGGAGGGGTTGGGGGTGGGTGGCGAGCGAAGCGAGCCTTCCACTATCCCGATAAGGCGGAGGCGCCGCTGGCGCGACGCACCCACCCCAAACCCCTCCCTTGAAAGGGAGGGGCTTTTTTTGATTCTAGAGGCTTGAAGATATGACCACCGCCAAACTCGCTTCCCTGATGGCCCGCGGCACCGAATTTCTCGGCTGCGAAACCGCGATCCTGTGTGGCGCGATGAGCTGGGTCAGTGAGCGCCATCTGGTGTCGGCCATTTCCAATGCCGGGGGCTTCGGCGTGATCGCCTGCGGCGCGATGACGCCCGACCTGCTCGACCGGGAGATCGCGGCGACCAGGGCGCTTACGAGCAAGCCGTTCGGCGTCAACCTCATCACCATGCACCCGCAGTTATTCGAACTGATCGATGTCTGCGCGAAACATGCAGTCGGCCACGTCGTGCTGGCGGGCGGGTTGCCGCCCAAGGGCAGCATCGAGGCGATCAAGCAGAAGGGCGCAAAGCTGATCTGCTTCGCCCCGGCGCTGAGCCTGGCGAAGAAGCTGGTGCGGTCAGGCGTCGATGCGCTGGTGGTGGAAGGGATGGAGGCGGGCGGCCATATCGGCCCGGTGGCGACCAGCGTGCTGGCGCAGGAAATCCTGCCGGAGATGGGAGGCCAGGTGCCCGTCTTCGTCGCGGGCGGCATCGGTCGGGGTGAGGCGATCGCGGCCTATCTGGAGATGGGCGCGGCGGGCGTGCAACTGGGCACCCGCTTTGCCTGCGCCACCGAGAGTATCGCCCACCCGGCGTTCAAGAAGGCTTTCTTCCGCGCTTCGGCGCGCGATGCGATCGCCAGCGTGCAGATCGACCCGCGCCTGCCGGTCATCCCGGTGCGCGCGCTCAAAAATGCGGGGACCGAGAGCTTCACCGCCAAGCAGCGCGAAGTCGCCAACCTGCTGGACAGCGGCGCGGTCGACATGGGTGAAGCGCAGTTGCAGATCGAGCATTATTGGGCCGGCGCCCTGCGCCGCGCGGTGATCGATGGCGATGTCGAGGGCGGGTCGCTGATGGCGGGTCAGTCGGTCGGCATGGTCACGAAGGAAGAACCGGTCGCCGACATCATCGCCCAGTTGATGGACGAGGCGACGCAGGCGCTGGAACGGCGAGCCGCCTGAAGGGTTGCGGTGAACGGAGCATAAGGCATATTCCCCCCGACCCGGTTGCCCGGCATGACCGAGCCTATAGTATTTCGGAGAGTTTGATGTCCGCAACGCGCCTTTTTCTTGGGCGAATTTCCCTGGTGTCGCTGGCGGTTCTGGCGGCCTGTTCGACGCCCAAGGCGCCCCCGCCATCACCCCCGCCGCCGGTGGTTCCGACCGTGCGTCCGGTGCCGCCGAACAATGCGGCCGAGGGGATGAGCATCCCCACCAAGGACGAGGAGGGCGATTATCTGACGCCCAACCGCAAGGTGACGTCCAACACCGCGCTCTGGCATGTGCGCATGGCGCTCAACGTCGCGGCGTTGAATTGCGAGAAATATGGCAGCACCGCCCGCACCCAATATAACCAGATATTGACGGTGCATAAGGTGGTGCTGACCGACGCCAATGCAGCGGTCGATCGCAATTACAAGGTTGCCTATGGCCGGGCGGGTGTGGGCTCGCGCGAGCAGCTCAACACCATCGTCTATAATTTCTTCGCCCTGCCGCCGGTCGTCAAAAGCTTCTGCCCGGTGGCGACCGCCGTGGGCGCGAAGATATTGACGATGCCGTCCAGCGCGCTCCTGGCCTATGCGCCCGAAGCGCTGAAGGAACTGGAAAAGCCCTATCAGGAATTTTACGCCGCTTATGCCGATTATCTGCGGCGGCTGGCCGAATGGCAGTCGCGCTTCGGCGGGACGGTGACGGTCGTGGTGTCGCCGACGCCGCTGCCGCCGCCGCCCGTGCCGCCGGGGGAAGCGCCGCCGCCGGCGGGCTGGTCGCCCAGCTATACGACCGCGCTGGAAGCGGCTGCACCGATTCCGGCCGAGGCGCCTGCGTCTTCTGCTGTTCCGGCCACGGCTCCGACGATCTCAGGGCCGCCGGTGGTAGTGCCGACCCAACCCGCGCAGCCGGGCGCGACCACCCCAACATTGCCGGTGCAACCGGTTCCCGCGCCGGAGAAATAGCCACCTCCGTTTGGAGCTATGGAATCAATCGCGCGCGTCGAAATTCGCGCGCGCGGCCTCCACTGTTTCCAGATTGCGTTCGGCCCAGATCCAGACGCCGCAAAAGGCGGCGCTGAGGCTGTTGCCGAGCGGGGTCAGCGTATAGTCGACGCGGGGCGGCACCACCGGATGGACAGTGCGGGTGAGCAGGCCGTCTCGCTCCATCTGGCGCAGCGTCTGGGTCAGCATCTTCTGGCTGATGCCTTCCACTCCGCGGCCGATTTCGGTGAAGCGCTGCGTGCCTTCCTCCTCCAGCAGTTCCAGCACCAGCAGCGTCCATTTGTCGGCGATGCGGCCGATCAGGTCGTTGACGAGTCGCTCGACGCGCGGGTCGATCGTGGCGGGTGGTTCGGTCGCAAGATACTGTTCTGCCTGCGCGATATCGTCGGCGTGGAAACGGGTTTGCATCGGATTTCTCATTTCTTACCCTTGGCTATGTATGGCACTTTTAGGTGCCTTCTTTCCAAAAGAGAGCATAAGCTTAAATTGCCGGTCAAGCCAATCGGAAGGAACTGACCCATGCAAGTCACAGGAAACACCATTCTCATCACGGGCGGCGGTTCGGGCATCGGCGCGGCGCTGGCACATGAATTTCATGCGGCGGGAAACAAGGTTATCATCACCGGACGGCGGCGGGCGGCGCTGGATGCGGTCGCGGCGGCGCATCCCGGCATGGCCGCGATGGTGCTGGACATGGAAGACCCGGCGGCGATCCTGGCCTTTGCCGACAGGCTGGTCGCGGACTTTCCGGCGCTCAATGCCGTGCTGCTCAATGCGGGGATCATGGTGGCGGAGGAGAAGATCGATCTCGCTATTGCGGAGGCGACCGTCACGACCAACTTGCTGGGACCCATCCGGCTCGCCCATGCGCTGCTGTCCCATCTGGAGGCGCAGCCGTCCGCGGCGATCCTGACCGTGTCGTCGGGGCTGGCCTTCGTGCCGTTTGCGGCGACGCCTACTTATTGCGCGACCAAGGCGGCGATCCATAGCTGGTCGCTGTCGATGCGGGAGCAGTTGAAGGCCACCAGTGTCGAGGTAATCGAGATCGTGCCGCCCGGCGTGCAGACCAACCTGATGCCGGGCCATGCCGAGAATGAAGAGATGATGCCGCTGGCGGACTTCATCAGCGAAACGATGGCACTACTGCGGCGGCAGCCGACACCGGCGGAAATCCATGTCGAACGGGTGAAATTTCTGAGCGAGGCCACGAAGCGCGGCGCGTTCGATCAGGTGTACGGGATGTTGAACGGCGGGCATTGATTAAACCCAATCCTCTCCTTGTAAGCGGAGGATTTCTGGACTTGTCCCTGCGGCGTCGTCACCCTATCTCACGCCGTAAGCGAGGCCACGTCCTCCCCCGCCACGCGGGTTGAAGTCCGGGACGGCCCGGCTCTCTAGAAAGGGAGTCATTATGGCCTGGATCATGTTGTTTTTTGCTGGCGTGCTGGAAATCGTCTGGGCCTTTGCGATGAAGCAGTCGCAAGGGTTCACGCGCCTTGTTCCCAGCCTCATCACTTTGGGCACGGTGACGGCCAGTTTCCTCCTCCTGTCGATGGCGATGCGCAGCCTGCCGCTGGGGACGGCCTATATGATCTGGACCGGGATCGGCGCGCTGGGTGCTTTCGTCGTCGGCGTGATCTTTCTGGGTGAGGGCGTCAGCCCCGCGCGGTTTGTTGCGGCAGGGCTGATCCTGGCGGGGCTGGTGCTTATGAAGCTGTCAACGTCGAGTTGATCGTCGATGGCGCCTTGGGGGGCAGGGGGAAGAGCCGGACGAAATGTTCGGCCAGCGCCCTGTCCCCTTCGACCGTAAGGGCGGCCACCACATCCTCGAAGCGTGCGCCGCCGTAGAGGACCGCGACCAGTGCATTCTGGTCGCCGGTGAAGATCGCATCCGCATCTGCCGCATCGCCCCGGTCGATCAGGAAATCGCCGTCTTTCAACATGGCGCGAAATTCCTCCTCGCCGAAACGGAAGCCCAGGGTTGCGTCTAGGTCGCCGATGCGGCTGCGGTCGATCATCGTGCGCATCGACAGGACCACCGACACCTGACTCATCGGCTTGCCCGGCTCCATCGTGGGGGATCGGCAGGCCCAGCGGCCCAGCACCTGGAACAATATTTCCGATTCGCGGCCCCAGTCGGTCAGCTCGTAAATCTGGCTGGCGGCGGGCGGGGGCAGGCGGCGGCGGATGAGGATGCTGGTCGCCTCTAGTTCCTCCAGCCTTTGTGTCAGCACATTGGCGCTGATTCCGGGCAGGCCGGCGCGCAGATCGGTGAAGCGCTTGGGGCCGAGCATCAGTTCGCGCATGATCGGCATCGCCCAGCGATCGCCGATGATATCCAGCGCATGAGCGACCGCGCACCCGTCCTGATAGGCTCGTTTTTTGTTCGATTGACTCATTAGTTATCTTTTCTAACTTAACTGTTGTATAAAATAATGTATGAGTTCACAAAGTGCAAGCAGTGAGTCGTCCTCCGGAGAAGAGGGTGCTGCTGAATGATAAGATCCCGAGGAGAAGTGTGATGTCGAATATACCCGCTCCGAAGATGATTTTCGTCAATCTGCCCGTCAGCGACCTGCCCGCGTCGATTGCCTTCTATGAAGCGGTTGGGGCGGTGCGGAACAATGATTTCGCCGATGACAGTGCGCAGATGATGGGCTTTTCCGAGACGATCCATGTGATGTTGCTGACCCATGACCGGTTCCGCAGCTTCACCCGGCGCGCCATTCCCAATGCGCATGAAACCGCGCAGGTGCTGCTCGCGTTGAGTGAGACAAGCCGGGAAGCGGTGGACGATGTGGTGGGCAGGGCGCTCGCCGCTGGCGGCGCCGAACCCAACCCGAAACAGGATCATGGCTTCATGTATGGCCGCAATTTCGCGGACCTGGACGGCCATATCTGGGAAGTAGCGTGGATGGACATGGCGGCTGCCATGGCTGCCGGGCAGGGAGAGCCTGCCGAAGCCTGAACGGACCTGACCTGACACAAGGAAGGAGAGAGACGATGGCCTATATGGATGGTTTCGTGATTCCCGTGCCCAAGGGCAACAAGGAACGGTACAAGGAAGTCGCGGCCTATGCCGCCCCCATCTTCATCGAACATGGCGCGACCCGCGTCGTGGAATGCTGGGCGAACGACGTCAAGCCGGGCAAGATCAACGATTTCCGCACCGCCGTGATCGCGGAGGAGGATGAGGAGGTCGTCTTTTCCTGGATTGAATGGCCCGACAAGGCAACGCGCGACGCGGGATCGGAAAAGGTGATGAAGGACGAGCGGATGCAGCCCAAGGAGGGCGAGGACATGCCCTTTTCCGGCGCACGGCTGATCTATGGCGGGTTTGAAGTGCTGCTCGACGCGAAGGCCTGACCTCCACGCAAGGAGACGGACGATGACCGACTTCAACGGCAAATTCTTCTGGTACGAATTGATGACCAGTGATCCCAAGGCGGCGCTGGCCTTCTATGGCGACGTGGTCGGCTGGACCGCGCAGCCCTTTGGCGGCGAGCGGACCGACGACCCCTACATGATCGTGTCCGGCAGCGCCGGGCCGATGGGCGGGGTGATGACGATCCCGGCCGAGGCCCGGACATGCGGCATGACGCCCTGGTGGGGCGGCTATGTCGGATCGGCCGATGTCGACGCGGACGCCGCGCGCTTGAGCGCAGCGGGCGGCAAGGTGATGCGCCTAGCCGAGGACATCCCCGGCGTCGGCCGCTTTGTCGTGATGAGCGATCCGGGTGGCGCTGTGTTCATGTTGCTCAAAGGCTCCAGCCCCGACGGGATGGAGGCGCCGACCGGAATGCCTTTGGGGCATGTCAGTTGGCATGAACTTTATGCGGGCGACTTCGACAAGGACCTGGCTTTCTACACCGGCCAGCTCGGTTGGACCAAGGGCGACGCCATGGATATGGGCGAAATGGGCAGCTATCAGCTTGTCTCGCAGACCGGGGCGACCGATTTCCAGGGGATGACCGGCGGCATCATGCCATGCCCCAAGGAAATGCCGATGCCTGTCTGGCTTTTCTATTTCACCGTCGGCGACATCGACGCGGCAGTCGAGCGGGTGAAAGCGGGCGGCGGCCAGGTCATGCAGGGGCCGATGGAAGTGCCCGGCGGCGCGTGGATCATCCAGGCAACCGATCCCCAAGGCGCGATGTTCGCGCTGGTCGGCAGCAAGGGAGAGGCGTGATGAGCAAGATTTCCCCCTGTCTCTGGTTCAATGGCCAGGCCGAGGGAGCGGCGCATTTCTATGTGTCCGTCTTCGGCGGGTCGGTGGACCATGTGAGCTATTATCCCGAAGAAAATCCTTCCCCATCGCCGCTGGCGGGTGGCAGCGTGCTGCTGGTCGAGTTCACCCTGTTCGGGCAAAGCTATCAGGCGCTGAATGGCGGTCCTCAATTCACCTTCGACGAGGCGGTGTCGCTGTCGGTGGCGTGCGAGGATCAAGCGGAACTGGATCGGCATTTCGATGCGCTGACCGCCGATGGCGGCAAGCCGGGGCCGTGCGGCTGGGTAACCGACAAATATGGCCTGTGCTGGCAACTGGTGACGCGCCAGATCATGGCCAATTATCATACGGGCGACAAGGAAGGCATCGCGCGCATGATGCGGGTGATGATGACCATGCAGAAGCTGGACACGGCCGCGATGCAGGCCGCCTTTGACGGAGAGACGCCATGAGCGGCGCGCGCCATGAACTGTCCGTGACCTGCCATATCGCCGCGCCGCGCGCGATCTGCTGGAAGGTGTGGACCGACCTGAAGGACGAATGGTTCTGCCCCAAGCCATGGCGCGCCGAGGTGATCGAGGAGGATCTGCGTCCCGGCGGGCGCAGCGCGGTGCAGATGTTCGGTCCTGATGGCGAGGAGACGGGGCCGATGGAGGGCATATTTCTGGAGGTGGTGGCCGGCGAGCGGGTGGTGACGACCGACGCCTATGCGGCGGGCTGGATCCCGCAGACGCCGTTCATGACCGCGATCTGGGCGTTCGCCGATGAGGGGGAAGGCACCCGCTTCACCGCGACTGCGCGCCACTGGAACGCGGAGACGAAGGCACGGCATGAGGCAATGGGCTTCCACCCCGGTTGGGACCAGATGATGGAACAGTTCAGGGCGCTGAGCGAGACATCGGCGGCGAGCGCTTAGGGTTTGGTTGGCTGCGGGTGCTGCGTGAGGGCCGGAAGTGGCCGGAAGGGGGCATCGCTTTCATTGTCACCCCCGGCCCCTTCGACAGGTCCGGGATGATGGAAAAAAGGCAAAACCGACTATTTTCGGCCATATTCATCCTCCCCTGTAAGGGGAGGGGGACCACGAAGTGGTGGAGGGGTGTCACCCTTTCGATAGCGGGACACCCCTCCGTCAGGCGCTACGCGCCTGCCACCGCCCCTACAAGGGGAGGATGGGAAAAGCCGACATTCCTTCACCACCCCATGCCGTCATGCTGACGAAAGTCAGCATCCATTGGCTCTACGATTGTGTGTTTGTGGGAGGCAGAGGTTCATGGATCCCGGATCGAGCCTGTCGAAGAGGCCGGGATGACCGAGTGGAGCAACGTCTGCCCTCTACCCTCAATCGCTATCATACCGAATCGAAAGGGCGCCCGGTTGCCCGGACGCCCTTCCCCTCGTGACAGAAGGGATGCGATCTTACGCCTTGTAGACCTTGTCCACGGCGGCGCAGAATTTGCTCATGTCGTCGGCGGAACCGACGGTGACACGGGAAACTGTGGGCCAGATCGGCCAGTTGCGGCCGATCTGCACCTTTTCCGGGGCGGTGAGCAGGGCGGCCTGCATCTCCTTGGCGGGCTTCTTCCAGTTGACCATGAACATGTTCGCCTGGCTGCCGGGCTGGACCTCTATGCCCTTCTTGGTGAGCCAGGCGATGGTCGCGTCGCGGGCGGCGATCATTTCGTTACGGCGCGCCTTGATGAGCGCGGCTTCGGGATAGACGGCGTTACCGCATGCCATGGCGGTGATCGACAGGCCGCCGGCTGACGGGCCGAACAGCATCAGCCGCTTCTGGACGTCGGGATCGGCGAAGGTGAGGCCGAGGCGGATGCCCGCCATGCCGAACAGCTTCGAGAAGGTCCGCATGACGATAAGATCTTTGCGGCCCGCCACCAGCTTCGCCGCGCTCGGCGCCTCGGAGAAGTGGATATAGGCTTCGTCCACCAGCAGGACGGAGTCGGCCGGCTTGTTCGCCAACAGCCATTCGATATCGGCCAGTGGGGTGACGGTGCCGGTCGGGTTGTTGGGCGAACAGATATAATAGAGGCCCGCGTTCGGATTGGCGGCCAGCATCGCCTTCACATCATGACCCTTGCCGATGGCCTGGGGCGCCTTTGCGATGGGAGCCTTCAGATAGTCGGCGGTGCGCCAGGCGGATTCGAAGGTCGGATCGGCCGTTACCAGCCCCTTGGCAGGCGAGCAGAAGGCCGCGACCGTGCTGACCAGCGGGCCGCCCGATCCGGGCCAGAGCATGACATGGCTTTCGGGGATGCCCTCCACCTTGGCGACGGTTGCGACCAGGTCGCCCCGGTAATTGTCGGGATCATACCAGTTGCCGACCGAAGCAGCCTTGGCGGCGGCATCGACGCCCGATTGGAAGGGGCCGGTCCAGCATTCGTTGGAGCCGATGCGCACTGCGCCGGCAATGCCGCGTGCGGCCTGCTGCTGCGCCTGGGCCGCCCCGCCCAGCAGCGTGCTGGCGGCGACGCCGGCGCTCAACAGTGCCGCAACCTCGCCCAACTGACGGCGCGAATAGCCACGCTCGATCAAATCTTCCCTGGCATCCTTGTTCAGCATCATGGTCATGTTGTCCGTCCCCTGTTCTGAGAAGCGCGTCTGTTACCGGGGAAAACGAAGCGGCGGCCCATTTCCGCAATGGGCCGCCGCCGGGGAATGTAAATTTTATGCGCCAGGACCGAACGGTCTTACTGCGAGGCGCGATGCTTGAGGCGCAGGTCGGGATTTATGCCTTCCAGACCTTGTCTACCGCTGTGTTGAAGGCTTCCATTTCGCTGATCGAGCCGACCGACACGCGCGAGACATTGGGCCAGATGGGCCAGTTGCGACCGATCTGCACGTTGGCGGCGAGGATGGCGGCCTGCATTTCCTTGGCGGGCTTGCCCCAGTCGACCATGAACATGTTCGCCTGGCTGCCGGGAATGACCTTGATCCCCTTCGCCTTCAAATGGCTGACTGCCTTTTCACGGGCAGCGATCATTTCGGCGCGGCGCGCCTTGATGAGGTCGGCCTGCGCGACCGAGACGGTGCCGCAGGCGACGGCGGTCATCGGCAGCATCGCCGTCACCTGGCCACCGTCATAGCGCATCATCTTTTCCATCAGCACCGGCGAGGCGAAGGTGAGGCCCAGGCGCATCCCCGCCATGCCGAACAGTTTCGAGAAGGTGCGCAGGATCAGCACATCGTCGCGCGTGGCGGCGAGCTTTGCGGCGTTGGGGCCATCGACCCAGTGGATATAGGCTTCGTCGACGACCAGCACCGCATCCTTGGGCTTGTTGTTGGCCAGCCATTCGATGTCCGCGATCGGGGTGACGGTGCCGGTCGGATTGTTGGGCGAGCAGATATAATAGACTGCCGCATTGGGGTCGGCCGCCAGCATCGCCTTCACATCATGGGCATAGTCCTTTGTCAGCGGCACGCGCTTGACCGGCGCCCCCACCCAGGCGGCGGTGCGCCAGATGGCTTCATAGGTCGGGTCGGCGGTGACGATGCCGCGCGTGGGCGACGCGAAGGCGACGGTCACGCGGTTGAGCGGGTCGGACGAGCCGGGCCAGGCGGTCACGCGATCGGCGGGAATGCCCTCTACCGAGGACACTGCCTCGAACAGCTTCTGATGTTCATTGTCGGGTTCGTAGCGATTGCCTTCGGTCACGAGCTTGAAGGCCGCTTCCGCCGCGACCGGGAAGGGGCCGGTCCAGCATTCGTTGGCGCCGATGCGCACCGCGCCGGCGACGGCTTTGGCCGCCTGCTGCGCGGCGGCGCCGGTGACGCGGATCGTGGCCGTGGCGGCGCCGATCAGCGCGGCGGCCTTGGCCAGTTGGCGGCGCGAATAGCCGCGATCGAGAAGATCCTGTTCGAATGCCGGTTCAAGCTGCGTCGCCATAATCCCTAGTCTCCCTGCGGGGCCGTTGACGGCCTGTTCGCTCTGCTGGACGATTGTATCGAATATTTCCGCCATGCAAATGAGGTCTGCTCAAGAATATCCTGCGCGTCGAAACATGAAACGCCTTGGAAAGCGGCCCGTGTATCTGTTAGCGCATTGCTATGCCCAGCACGCCCGCCGCCGCCGCCCGACAGATCCTCATCCGCTTGCAGGAAGTGATGGCGTCGCGCACCAGTGCGCAGGCCAAGCTGAACAAGGTGGTGGAGATTATCGGCGAATCGATGTCGAGCGAGGTCTGCTCCATCTATCTGGTGCGGGAAGGCGTGCTGGAACTGTTCGCTACGCGCGGGTTGAAGCAGGAGGCCGTCCATGTCACCCGCATGGCGATGGGCGAGGGTCTGGTCGGCCTGATCGCGACCAATGTCGAGACGCTGAACCTGGACGAGGCGGCGGCGCATCCCGATTACAGCTATCGTCCAGAGACGGGCGAGGAACTGTTTCACAGCTTTGCCGGCGTGCCGATCGTACGGCGTGAGCGTTCCCTTGGCGTCTTATGCGTGCAGCATGTGGAGCCGCGCAAATATGAAGAGGTCGAGATCGAGGCGCTGCAGACGGTCGCCATGGTCCTCTCTGAACTGATCGCCAATGCGGAGCTGGCCGATGACGGTCCGGCTGACGCGCGCGTCACCGAAACCGGCACGACGATGCTGCATGGGTTGCAACTGGTCATGGGCATGGCGCGCGGCCATGCGGTGTTCCACCAGCCGCGCATTCATGTCGAGCATACCGTTGCCGAGGATACGGAGGCGGAGCGCGCGCGCGTCATTTCCGCCTTCACCAAGATGCGCGAGCAGATCGACCGAATGACCGGCGCGGCCGAGTTCGGCACCGAAGGCGAGCATCAGGAGGTGCTCGAAACCTACAAGATGTTCGCCTATGATGAAGGGTGGATCCGGCGCATCAACGAAGCGATCGACAGCGGCCTGACTGCCGAGGCGGCGATCGAACGGGTGCAGCAGCGCACCCGGATGCGGATGCGGCAGATCGACGATCCGCTGTTGCAGGACCGGATGCATGATCTGGAGGATATGGCGAACCGGCTGCTGCGCATCGTGTCCGGGCAGTTGGGCACGGCGGCGCAACTGGGCTTGCGCCAGGACGCCATATTGATCGCGCGCAACCTGGGGCCGGCGGAACTGCTGGAATATGACCGGCGGCGGTTGAAGGGCGTGATTCTGGAGGAAGGATCGCTGACTGCTCATGTCACCATCGTCGCGCGGGCCATGGGCGTGCCGGTGCTGGGGCGTGTGCGCGATGTCCGTCATCAATTGAATGAGGGCGACCTCATCCTGATGGATGTTGGCGACAATGCGCTGCTGATCCGGCCGAGCGCCGACATGGACGAGGCGTTCGAGAACAAGCTGCATGTGACGCAGAAGCGCCGCGCCGAATTTGCCGCGATGCGCGACCTGCCATCGGTCACGACCGATGGGCAGCGTGTCGAGTTGATGGTCAATGCGGGATTGCGTGAGGATGCGCAGGCGCTGGACCTGGTGGGGGCAGACGGCATCGGCCTGTTCCGCACCGAATTCCAGTTCCTGGTGTCCGCCACCCTGCCGCAGCGTGAAAAGCAGCAGCGACTTTACAAGGATGTGCTGGATGCGGCGGGCGACCGCCCGGTCATCTTCCGTACAGTCGATATCGGCGGTGACAAGGCGCTGCCCTACATGACGCGCGACGGCGACGAGGAACTGGAGGATAATCCGGCGATGGGTTGGCGCGCGCTGCGGCTGGCGCTGGACCGTGACGGGTTGATGAAGGCGCAGGCGCGCGCCCTGCTGGAGGCGAGCGCGGGCAAGGTGCTGAATGTCATGTTCCCGATGGTGTCGGAGCCTTGGGAATATGAGGAGGCGCGTGCGCTGGTCGAGCGCCAGCGCGACTGGTTGCAATCGCAGAAGAAGAAACTGCCGATCGCGGTCAAATATGGCGCGATGCTTGAGGTGCCCGCGCTGGCTGAGGTGCTGGATATATTGCTGCCGCAGGTCGATTTCCTGTCGATCGGCACCAACGATCTGACCCAGTTCTTGTTCGCCGCTGACCGCGCCCATCCCAAGCTGGCCGAGCGATACGACTGGCTCAGCCTCGCCATCCTGCGCTTTCTCGACCGGGTGGTGCTGGCGTGTCAGGCCTATCAGGTGCCGGTCGGCGTGTGCGGCGAAATGGGCGGGCGCACGCTGGAGGCGATGGCGCTCATCGGCCTGGGCATCCGGCGGTTGTCGATCACCCCCGCGTCGGTGGGACCGGTCAAGGCAATGATCCGCGCAGTCGATGCCGCCGAATTGCAGGTGCTGATGCGCGAGCATCTGGACAGCGGCGCGCGTGACCTGCGCGAACGGCTGACCCAATGGGCGATCGCGCGGGATATCGAACTGAATTGAGGCAGCGTGCGGCGTTGACAACGCCCGTCCCGCAATGAGACAAGGCCGACCACCACAGGTCGCGGAGCAGCATGGCAGAAGAACCAGAAGTCGAAACCGGCGCGGCAGAAGCGCAGGAGGTGCAATCCACGCCTGGCGCGACGCTGCGCGCTGCGCGGGAAGCGCGGGGCCTGTCGATCCAGGATATCGCGGCCCGTACCCGGATTGCCCAGCGTCAGTTGGAGGCGGTCGAGCGCGATGACTATGCCGCGCTGCCTGGCATCCCCTATGCGGTTGGTTTCGCCCGCGCCTATGCGCGCGCCGTTGGCGTCGACGAGGTGATGATTGCGGCGAATGTGCGCAGTGGGGTGCAGGAATCGGACCTGGGCGCCAACCGCTATGAGGCGTTCGAGCCAGTCGATCCCGCGCGGGTGCCGTCGCGCACGCTGGCCTGGACGCTAGCCGCCATCGTCATCTTGCTGGCCGGTGGCTACATGGTCTGGCGCACCCAGATGTTCACCCCGCCCACCAGTGAGGAAATCACGGCGCAGGATCAGGTACAGCCGGTTGCGGCTCGCCCGGTCGACGCCGCGCCGACCGCGCCGGTGGTGCAGGCGGTCGTCTTCACCGCTATCGATGATGTGTGGCTGCGCATCTATGATGAAGCGGGGGAGCGGTTGAAGGATGGCCTGATGAAGAAGGGGGAGAGTTTTACCCTGCCGGCCAACGCCCGCAACCCGATGATCCTGACCGGTCGTCCCCAGGCGCTGAGCGTCACGGTAGGCGGGAAGCCGGTGCCGCCGCTGGGCGCGGCCGATCGCACCATCGCCGATGTGCCGGTCAGTGCGGAAGCGTTGCTGGCGCGAGGCGCAGCGGCGGTAGCGCCTGCCGCACGGCCTTCCGTCCCGCGCCCTGCCGCGACTGCGCCTGCCGTGACGCAACCCGCGTCTGCCGTTCCCCAGCCGGACACGGCCACGCCGGATTGAACGTCGCCATTGCCGGACGCTCTGCATGTCGCGCTTTACCGCGCGGAATAAGGGCTTATGGTTAAGGCCTGAATTTTTGTCGGGGATTATCATGCGTCACGCCTTTTTCGCGACCTCAGCTTTGCTAGGGGGCGCGCTTCTTGCGATCGCGCCGCCGGCCGCCGCTCAGAGCGGTGGGGTTGAAGTGCGGGTCGACCGGTTGGAGAAGGAAATGCGCGCCGTGCAGCGCAAGGTTTTCCCCGCCGGCGCGCCGTTGGAAGCGGAAATTACCCGTCCGACGACACCCACGGTCGCGCCTGGTTCGCCGGCCGGCACACCGATCTCGGATCTGACCGCGCGGGTCGGCGCGCTGGAATCGCAACTCGCGTCGATCACCGGACAGGTGGAGGAAACCAGCTTCAAGCTCCGCCAACTGGAGGAAGCGTTCAACAAATATAAGGCCGAGACGGACAGCCGCCTGTCGCCGCCGGACACGACGCCGCCCGCCGTGCGGCCAACCACATCCACGCCCATAGAGCCGACGCCGGCCGCGACCAAGCCGACCGCGAGCGCCGCACCGGCGAGCGAGGAGCGCAAGGCCGCTGTAGCGGCGATCGAGCGCCCCAATAGCGGCGATGCGGCGATGGACAGCTACAGCTATGGCTTCCGGCTGTGGGACGGCAAATTCTATCCTGAGGCGCAGGCGCAGTTGAAGGCCACCGTCGACAAATATGGTGACGGCACGGTAGGCAGCCGGGCCGCCAACCTGCTGGGTCGCGCCTATCTGGACGATGGCAAGCCCGCGCTCGCCTCGGTCGCCTTTTACGAAAATTACCAGAAGCGGCCGCGCGGCGACCGCGCTGCCGACAGCCTGACCTATCTGGGTGAGGCGCTGATCCAGCTCAAGAAGCCGGCCGACGCCTGCAAGGTCTATCAGGAACTGGAGCAGGTCTATGGATCGAGCCTGTCGGCCAGCCAGCGCGGCATGATGGACAAGGGCCGCGTCAAGGCGAAGTGCAGCTAAACGACGACCAGGGCTGGGCGGCGCTGGAAGCCCGGCTGATCGCGGCGGTGGACGCGCTGGCCGGTGGCGATCCGGCGGCGCGCTATGGCATTGCCGTGTCGGGCGGGCCGGACAGCATGGCCTTGCTGTACCTGGCGGCGCGCGCCTTTCCGGGGCGCGTTGCGGCGGTGACGCTGGATCATGGGCTGCGCCCGGAATCGGCGGAGGAGGCGGTGATGGTCGGGCGCTGGTGTGCCGGGCAGGGCATCGATCATAGGGTGCTGGCGCCTGATGCGCCGATTTCCGGCAATGTGCAGGCCTGGGCACGCGGGCAGCGTTATGCCCGGATCGAGTCGTGGCGCGTCGAACGCGGCATCGACTGGATCATGACCGCGCATCATGCCGACGACCAACTGGAAACCATGGTCATGCGGCTCAACCGGGGATCGGGCGTCGGTGGCCTTGCCGGGGTACGGGGGCGGTCGGGGCGCGTGATCCGGCCGCTGCTGGGCGTGCGCAAGGCGGCGCTCCAGGCGCTGGTTGATGTGCAGGGGCTGCCCCATGTCCATGATCCGTCCAATGCCGATCCGCGGTTCGACCGGGCGCTGATCCGGTCTGCGTTGGCGCGGGCCGACTGGCTGGATGCCGAGGCGGCGGCGCGGAGCGCGGCGGCGCTGGCGGAGGCGGAGGTGGCGCTGGAGTGGAGCGTCGCCGATCTTGCGGCGCAGCATGTGCGGGCGGACGGCGCGGGTTGTCGGCTCGACCAGACGGACCTGCCACGCGAATATCTGCGGCGGCTGGTGCTGGTCATGCTGGAACGGGTTGCGCCCGATGCCTTGCCGCTTCGTGGCGAGTCTCTGGATCGGGCGATCGCCGCCGCCGCAATCGGGGGGCAGGCGAGTCTCGGCGCATGGCTGCTGAAGGGGGGAGTGGCCTGGACATTGATGCCGGCCCCGCCGCGCCGCTGATCGTTACGCAATGGTTCCACGGCTAGGCGCGCGACTCTCACGGCTTGCCGCTTTGCTGCAGTGCAATGATGTTTTCTTGAAGCCTGCTATGGTTAACCGATCCGCGATTTCTGCGGGGATACATTAAGAGAATGATGGAATTTGCGGCCCTGACCTACGGCCTGCTGGCGAGCGTGATCCTTTCGGCGGCGCAACGGAACTATCGGCTGCGTAAACCGCATCCGCCGCTGCTGCTCTATATGGGCTATCTTCTATGTGGCCTGTCGGCGGGCGCGGCGATCGCGCTGGGCTGTATCGCGATTTCGGCGACCCTTGGCGGTTGACCATCACGCGCATCCGCTTGCGCTTTTACGGGCGCGCCCTATCTTGGCGGGTGAAAGAGAGTGATGATGAACGACGAGAAAGACCCGCAGGGCAATCCCTGGATCAAGAGCGCGATGATTTGGGCCGGCGTTATCGTCGCCCTGCTGCTGTTCGTGTCCATGTTCGACCGCCCGGTGGGCGCGCCGGGCAGTGAGATCGCCTATTCCGAATTTCGCGCCAAGGTGCAGGAAGGGCAGGTCAAGGACGTCGCCATCGCGCCGGACAAGATTTCGGGCACGCTGTCGAGCGGCCAGAAATTCTCGACCCTGCCTGTCGCCGATCCGGGCCTCACCGGCCTGCTGGACGACTATAACGTCAAATATTCGGGTCAGGCAGAGGCGCAGCCCAGCTTCTGGATGATCCTGATCTACCAGTCGTTGCCGTTCCTGCTGATCCTGGGCATCGCTTTCTTCGTGCTGCGTCAGATGCAGAAGGGCGGCGGTGCCGGTGGAGCCATGGGATTTGGCAAGTCCAAAGCCAAGCTGCTGACCGAAAAGCATGGCAAGGTGACGTTCGATGACGTCGCTGGCATCGATGAAGCGCGCGAAGAATTGCAGGAAATCGTCGAGTTCCTGAAGGACCCGACCAAATTCGCACGCCTGGGCGGCAAGATCCCCAAGGGCGCGCTGCTGGTCGGCTCGCCCGGCACCGGCAAGACGCTGCTGGCCCGCGCGATCGCGGGTGAGGCGGGCGTGCCCTTCTTCACCATTTCGGGTTCGGATTTCGTCGAGATGTTCGTCGGCGTCGGTGCAAGCCGTGTCCGCGACATGTTCGAGCAGGCCAAGAAGAACGCGCCCTGCATCGTCTTCATCGACGAAATCGACGCGGTGGGTCGCCATCGCGGAGCGGGTCTTGGCAATGGCAATGACGAGCGCGAGCAGACGCTGAATCAGTTGCTGGTCGAGATGGACGGTTTCGAGGCGAATGAGGGCATCATCATCGTCGCGGCAACCAACCGCCCCGACGTGTTGGACCCTGCGCTGCTGCGTCCGGGCCGCTTCGACCGTCAGGTCGTGGTGCCCCGTCCCGACATCGAGGGCCGCGAGAAGATCCTTGCCGTTCATATGAAGAAGGTGCCGCTGGCGCCCGACGTCGAACCGCGCGTCATCGCGCGCGGTACGCCGGGCTTCTCCGGCGCCGACCTCGCCAACCTGGTCAACGAAGCGGCGCTGATGGCGGCGCGTCGGGGCAAGCGTCTGGTCGCGATGGACGAGTTCGAATCGGCCAAGGACAAGGTGATGATGGGTGCGGAGCGCCGGTCCATGGTCATGACCGACGATGAAAAGAAGATGACCGCCTATCATGAGGCCGGCCATGCCATCGTGTCGGTCCATGAGCCGGCGTCGGACCCGATCCACAAGGCGACGATCATCCCACGCGGCCGCGCGCTGGGCATGGTGATGCGCCTGCCGGAGCGGGACAGCTACAGCTATCACCGCGACAAGATGCACGCGAACATGGCCGTCGCCATGGGCGGGCGCGTCGCCGAGGAGATCATCTTCGGCTATGACAAGGTGTCGAGCGGCGCTTCGGGCGACATCCAGTACGCGACCCGGCTGGCGCGCGACATGGTCACGCAATGGGGCATGTCGGACAAGCTGGGGCCGCTTCAGTACGAAGAGCAGCAGGGCGAGACCTTCCTCGGCTATTCGCAGAGCCAGCGCACCCATATGTCGGATGAGACGGCGAAGCTGATCGACAAGGAAATTCGCGGTCTGGTGGAGCAGGGCTATGCCCGCGCGCAGGATTTGCTCAAGAGCCATGAGGACCAGCTCCATCTGCTCGCCAACGCGATGCTGGAATATGAGACGCTGAGCGGCGAGGAAATCCGGGTGTTGCTGGAAAAGGGTGAGATCACCCGCGACGACGGCACCACGATTAAGCCTTCGGTGATCCCGGCGGCGGGTTCGTCCATCCCGCGTATCCGCAAGCGCAAGGGGCCGTTCGGCGAAGCGTCGCCGGCTGGGGCGTAAGGATGCATCCAGAGGATTGAACGAAGAAGGGCGCGGCCATCGGCCACGCCCTTCTTTCGTTGTGGCGAAGGCCGGTGCTGGATCGCAAGCGGTATGTCCTCTGGGTCATGTCTTTTGGCCCATGTCCGTGGGATCGCACCCGTTCCTGCTGCGTTCAGTAACAGTCATCTATCGAAAGCAGCAATCGGCCAGGAGACTCCGCGTGCTTATTCGTCCTCCAACGGACTTCAAGGATTGCGACGTCACTGACCATGGCCTTTACCTGCGCCGCCGGGAATTTGTCCTCGGCTCCGCGGGCGTGGGTGCGGCATCGCTGATCGGCGCGTCGTCGGCGCAGGCGGCGGCGCTGAAATACCGCCCCAACCGCATGGCGATCGATGAGGACAAGACTCCGTTGAAGGACGTCACGGGCTATAATAATTTCTACGAATTCGGGACCGATAAGAGTGACCCGGCGCGCTACGCCAAGATGATGAAAACCCGCCCCTGGACGGTGATTGTGGCGGGCCTGTGCGACAAGCCGGGCCAATATGGGGTCGACGACCTGATCCGCCGTTTTCCGCTGGAGGAACGCATCTATCGGATGCGCTGCGTCGAAGCCTGGTCGATGGTCATTCCCTGGGTCGGATTTCCGCTGGCCAGTCTCATCAAGGCAGCGGCACCGACCAGCCAGGCCAAATATGTCGCTTTCCAGACTTTGCGGGATTCCCGGCAAATGCCCGGTCAGCGCAGCGACATATTGAATTGGCCCTATCAGGAAGCGCTGCGATTGGATGAGGCGCTCAATCCGCTGACGCTGATGGCCGTCGGCCTCTATGGCCAGACCCTGCCCAATCAGAATGGCGCGCCGATCCGGCTAGTGGTGCCTTGGAAATACGGGTTCAAAGGCATCAAGTCGATCGTGCGCATCCAGTTTACCGCCAATCGCCCCAAGACGAGCTGGAATCTGCTCGCGCCGCGCGAATATGGATTTTACGGCAATGTGAACCCGGACGTGGACCATCCCCGCTGGTCGCAGGCCAAGGAGCGGCGGATCGGCGAATTTTTCCGCCGCAAGACCCTGCCGTTCAATGGCTATGGCGATCAGGTGGCGGGGCTTTATCGCGGCCTGGACCCGCGCACGCTCTATTGATGGCCCGGACGTCGGGCGCCCTTTCGCGCCAGGTGGAATCCGGCCTGATCTGGCTATTATGCGTGATGCCGCTCCTGATCCTCGTTGGTCAGGGCTTTGCTGACGCGCTGACGGCGAATCCTGTCGAGTATGTTCTGCGCGAACTGGGGCTATGGGCATTGCGCTTTCTCTGCCTGACCCTAGCGCTCAGTCCCCTTGCGCGGTTTTCAGGATGGCGGCGCGCACTGCTTTATCGCCGTCGCATCGGCCTGTGGGCCTTCGCCTATGCCTGCCTTCACCTGTCGACCTATATTTTCGTGGATCAGGCGCTCGACTGGCCCACCATCGTCAAGGATATCGTGAAGCGTCCCTATATCACCATCGGCATGGCGGCCTTCCTACTGCTGGTGCCACTGGCGATCACGTCGATCAACAGGATCCGGCGGCGCATGGCGCCACGATCCTGGCTGCGGCTCCATCGCGCTATCTATCCGATCGCGATCATGGGGGTCGCACATTTCTATCTGCTGGTGAAGGCGGATCATCGCGATCCCCTTTTCTACGGCATCATAGTTTTGATGCTGCTGGGCATCCGTTTGGTCCCGCGCCATCGCGCCGCAATAAAATGATACAAGGGGTCTGGCCGTTTGGCCCCGGAGTGGTTACATGGGCCGCCACAAATTCCCCCGGAATGCGCCGACCTATTGGCGCCGACCCCGCAGCAGAAAGTGGCTTGCCCCATGGATATCCGCCTTGGTCTCACCTTTGACGACGTGCTGTTGCAGCCCGGCGAATCCGATGTGTTGCCCAGCCAGGCGGACACCAGCACCTATGTGACGCGGGCGATCAAGCTCAACATCCCGATCCTGTCGTCCGCCATGGACACGGTGACGGAGGCCGACATGGCGATCGTCATGGCGCAGCTCGGCGGCATCGGTGTGCTTCACCGCAACCTGTCGGTCGAGGAACAGGCCGACGCGGTGCGCGCGGTCAAGCGGTTCGAAAGCGGCATGGTGGTCAATCCCATCACCATTCTGCCCAGCGCCACGCTGGCCGATGCGCAGATGCTGATGCAGCGCCACAAGATCAGCGGCATTCCCGTCGTCGAATCGAGCGGCAAGCTAGTCGGCATCCTGACCCATCGCGACACCCGTTTCGCCGAAAACCCGAAGCAACCGGTCAGCGAACTGATGACCAGAGACAATCTCGCCACGGTCAAGGTCGGCGTCGACCAGGAAGAGGCGCAGCGCCTGCTGCACCAGCGCCGGATCGAAAAGCTGCTGGTGGTCGATGACAGCTATCATTGCGTCGGCCTCATCACTGTCAAGGATATCGAGAAGGCCGTCACCTATCCTCAGGCGACCAAGGACAGCACGGGCCGCCTGCGCGTCGCCGCCGCCACCACCGTGGGTGAGAAGGGGCTGGAACGCAGCAAGGCGCTGATCGACGCCGAATGCGACCTGATCGTCATCGACACCGCCCATGGCCACAGCAAGCAGGTTGCGGTCGCGGTCGAGGCGGTGAAGAAGCTGTCCAACCACGTCCAGGTCGTGGCCGGCAACGTCGCCACCGCCGAAGCGACCAAGGCGCTGATCGATGCGGGCGCGGACTGTGTGAAGGTCGGCATCGGTCCCGGCTCCATCTGCACCACCCGCGTCGTCGCGGGCGTGGGCGTGCCACAGTTGACCGCCGTCATGGATTCGGCGGAGGAAGCCGCCAGGCATGGCGTGCCGGTGATCGCCGATGGCGGCCTGCGCACGTCGGGCGACGTGGCGAAGGCGCTGGCGGCGGGTGCGGGCTGCGTCATGGTCGGGTCGCTGCTGGCGGGCACGACCGAAGCGCCGGGCGAGACGTTCCTCTATCAGGGCCGCGCCTATAAGAGCTATCGCGGCATGGGCAGCGTCGGCGCCATGGCGCGCGGCAGCGCTGACCGCTATTTCCAGGCGGACATCAAGGACCAGATGAAGCTGGTGCCCGAAGGCATTGAGGGTCAGGTGCCGTTCAAGGGACCGGCCAAGGACGTCATCCACCAGCTTGTCGGCGGCGTGAAGGCGGCGATGGGCTATACCGGCAGCCGCACGATCACGGACCTGCAGGAACGCGCCCGCTTCGTCCAGATCACCAATGCCGGGCTGTCGGAAAGCCATGTCCATGATGTCACCATCACGCGGGAAGCGCCCAATTATCCGACGCGGTAAATAAACATTCCCCTCCCTTCTTAGGGAGGGGTTAGGGGTGGGTGCGAGCGTAGCGAGCCTCCTTCGGAGGCACCCACCCCCGGCCCCTCCCTGGAAGGGAGGGGGGAAGGTAAAGATGACCCCCTCCGCCCGCATCCAGGCCGCGATCGATCTGCTGGACCTCATCATCGCGTCGGCGCGCGATGGCGGGCCGGCGGCCGATACGCTGATCGCCCGCTATTTCAAGGAGCGGCGCTATGCTGGGTCGCGCGACCGGCGGGCGGTGCGTGACCATGTCTATGATGCGATCCGCCGTGCTGCCGAACGGCCCGACCATGGACGCGCGGCGATGATCGGGCTGGCGTGGGAGCGGCCGGAGATTGCTGCCCTGTTCGACGGATCGGCCCATGCGCCCGCGCCGATCGAGCCGGGTGAGGCCGGGGCGGAAGCGGGCGCGGTGCCCGCCTGGCTCCAGCCCCTGATCGCCGCGCCCGTCGAGCAGGACGCGCTGTTGGGCCGTGCGCCCGTCGATCTGCGGGTCAACCGGCTCAAGGCCGTGACGGCCGATGTCGCTCCCCTGTTGCTCGACGCCACGACGATCGCGGGCCTGCCCGACGCGCTGCGCCTGCCAGAGGGCCATCCGATCGAGCAGAATGACGCCTGGAAGGATGGGCTGGTCGAGGTGCAGGATGCCGGCAGCCAGTGGATCGCGGCCGCCTGCGCGGCGCGGCCGGGCATGACGGTCGTGGATATGTGCGCCGGTGCGGGCGGCAAGACGCTAGCGCTGGCCGCCGCCATGGCGGGTGAGGGGCGGCTGATTGCCGCCGACACCATCCGGTCGCGCCTTGCCCGGCTGGAGCCGCGCGCGCAGCGGGCCGGGGCGACCTTTATCGAGACGCTGCTGCTCGACCAGAATCATGAGGCGCGCGGGCTGGAGCCGTTGATAGGGCAGGCGGATGTCGTGCTGGTCGATGCGCCCTGTTCGGGCACCGGCACCTGGCGGCGCAATCCGGAGGCGCGCTGGCGGTTGACGCCGGCGCGGCTGGACCGGCTCGTCGCGGAACAGGCCCGGATTCTCGATTTCGCCGCGCCGCTGCTGGCGCCGGGCGGTACGCTGCTTTATGCTACCTGCGCGCTGACCGACCGGGAAGGGCGTGGCCAGGTCGATGCTTTCCTGGGCCGCCATGCCAGTTGGACGGCGGAGCCGATCGATCTGCCGGTTGGGCGGACGCATGGCGCGGGACTGTTGCTGACGCCGGGACATGATGGCAGCGACGGCTTCTATTTCGCGCGGCTCAAGCGGGGGGCTTGAAACGGACCATGGACAAAGGCGCGCAAAACCGCGACACTTTCCGTTTGAACCTTGGGCTGGAATCAATGCCTGAAACATGGCTGGAGACTATAATGCGTTTCACCCCTGCCTCGATTGCCCTTGCCGTCGTTCTCACCACCGTGTCGAGCATGGGCCTGAGCCAGAAGCCTGACAACCAGATCAACCCGCAGTCGATCGAATGGCAGAGGGCGGGGGAAAGCGCGCGCAAGGCCGGCAATCTGGACGGCGCGACCGATGCGCTGGAAAGCGCGCTGGCGGTCGATCCGCGCAACCGTTCCGCCTATGTCGAACTGGCCGAGGTCGCGCGCGTGCAGGGGCTGCAAGGCAAGGCGATTCGCCTCTACAAGGAAGCGCTGCTGCTGGACCCGACCGACATCACCGCGCTGGCCGGGCAGGGCGAGGCGATGATGGAAAAGGGCGCAGTCGCCCGTGCCAAGGAGGTGCTGGCGCAGGCGCAGAAGCTGTGCAAGGCCGACTGCGCACCGGTCGGCAAGCTCGCCGCCGCGATCCAGAAGGGGCCGCCGGTCGTCGCCATGACGAGCAAGGATGCGGTGCCATCATCGCAGAACAGCGCGACCGAACAGCCCTGACGCGGATGGGCGCGTAGAGCGCCGCTCTGATCGTCAGGCCATCACGATTTCCGGCAGGATGGCGTCGAGCAGCAGCATTCCTGCCGCCGCGACCTGGAGCCTTGGCCCGTTGCGGTGGAGCAGGCCGATATCGATAAGCTGGTCGATGGCGCGTTCGTCCACCAGATGCGCGGCGCCGATCCCGGACAGGGCGGCGATGCGGTCCAGATCGACCCCTTCGGCCAGGCGCAACCCCATCAGCAGCGCTTCGCGCGCGCGGTCTTCGCCGGTCAGCGCATCCTCGCTTTGCGTGCCATGGCCGTTGCGCTCCACCGCGCTCATCCAGTTTTCCGGCTTCTTGTGGCGCAGCGTCGCCTGGCCCGTGCGACGGCCGTGGGCGCCGGGGCCGATGCCGACATAGTCGCCATAGCGCCAATAGGTGAGGTTGTGCCGGCTTTGCTGGCCGGGCCGGGCATGGTTGCTGATCTCATAGGCGGGGATGCCCGCTTCGCCGGTCATCGCCTGGGTCAGTTCGTAGAGCGTCGCGCCATGATCGGGATCGGCGGGCGTCAGCTTGTTTTGCGCCACCAGCGTGGCGAAGCGGGTGCCCGGCTCGATCGTCAACTGATAGAGCGAGAGATGGCCGGTGCCAAAGGACAAGGCGCGGGCTAGCTCATCGCGCCAGTCGGCTTCGCCTTGATCGGGGCGGGCGTAGATGAGGTCGAAGCTCACCCGGTCGAACACGCGCTGCGCGGTGTCGAGCGCGGCCAGTCCCTCCGCCACGTCATGGGCGCGACCGAGGAAATGGAGCGCTTCATTGTCCAGCGCCTGTAGTCCGAGCGATACGCGGTTGACCCCGGCGGCGGCAAGATCGGCGAAGCGGGCGGTTTCGACCGAATTGGGATTGGCCTCCAGCGTGATCTCCATGTCCGGCGCGAGACCCCAATGGCGGTCGGCTGCCGCGATCAGGTCCGCAACCAGTGCGGGCGGCATCAGCGAAGGCGTGCCGCCGCCGAAGAAGATGGACGTTAGCGGCCGTCCAGCGGTCAGCGCGGCTTCATGCGCCATGTCCGCCAGCAGCCCGGCGCGCCAGGCTTCCGTGTCGATCCGGTCCCGGACGTGGCTGTTGAAATCGCAATAGGGACATTTGGATACACAAAAGGGCCAATGCACATATAAGGCGAGCGGAGCGGCAAGAGCCGACGGGTTGCAAGGATCGTGGATCGACATGGATGGGGTGCGCCTTAAACCGATTTGCCGCGCGCTGCTATGGGCAGGTGCGGCGGGACTGATGATGGTTGCCGGCGTCGCGGGCGCGCAGCCGCGATCCGCGGCTTCCTACGGCATGGAGGAGGCGGAGCGCGACGACGGGCTGATGCGGGACGTCATGCTGGACATGCATAATGAAGAGCGCGAATCGCTGGGCCTGCCTCCGCTGGAATGGGATGCCGCGCTGGCGGCCGATGCGCGCCTTTATGCCCGGACGATGGCGCGGACGGGCGTGTTCGCTCATTCGAGTCGCGCCAGCCGGGCGATCCCCAGCGGCGAAAATCTCTGGATGGGGACGCGCGGCCTGTATGACTATGACGTGATGGCGGGCGCCTTCCTCGACGAAAAGCGCCTGATGCGGCGCGGCGGTCGCCTACCCAATATCAGCACCACCGGCCGCTGGCAGGATGTCGCCCATTACACCCAGATGATCTGGAGGAGCACGCAGAAGCTGGGCTGTGCGCTGGCGGCGGGGGCCAGTTCCGACTATCTGGTTTGTCGCTATTTCCCGGCCGGCAATATCTTCGGACAGGGACCGCTGGACCCGGATACGGGGCCTAAGGCGGTGGCCGGCGGGGAGTGAATGTCGGTTAAAACACAGCCTTCACCAGTTGCGCGAAGGCGTCGGCACGATGGCTCATGGCGTGCTTCTTTTCCGCCGCCATCTCGCCGAAGCTGATGTCATACCCCAGCGGCACGAACATCGGGTCGTAGCCGAACCCCTTATCGCCGCGCGGCGGCCAGACGAGCGTGCCGTCGACCCGGCCCTCAAACGCTTCGACATGGCCGTCGGGCCAGGCAAGGGCGAGGGCGCAGATGAAATGGGCGTCGTGGCCGGCGTCCGGCCCCTTGGCTTCGATCCCGTCCCACACTTTTTGCATGGCGAAGCCGAAATCCTTGGTCGGGCCGGCCCAGCGGGCGGAGAAGAGGCCGGGGTTGCCGCCCAGCGCTTCGACGCACAGGCCGCTGTCGTCGGCGAGCGCGGGCAGGCCGCTGAGGTCGGCCGCCTGCATCGCCTTCAACTCTGCGTTTGCTATGAAGGTGGTGCCGGTCTCTTCCGGTTCGGGCAGGTCCAGGGCGGCGGCGGAGATCGGCTCTATGCCATAGGGGCCGAGCAGTTCCGCGATTTCCCTTATTTTGCCCGAATTATGGCTGGCGATCACCAGCTTGCCGGGGGCGAGCTTGCGGATCGCCTGTTCCTGTCCGAATTCGTCGCTCATGATGCGATTATCCTAAATCCCGAACCAAAAATTCCGTTCGCCCTGAGCTTGTCGAAGGGCTGTTCTTCTTTTTCAAGAAGAAAGGCGGGGCTTCGACAGGCTCAGCCCGAACGGAGGAGAGGGGAGGCTCAATCCTTTTACCGTCCCGTTGCCGCGTCCTGCGCGGCGAAAATCTGGGCGCAGCCGATGCGGGCGAGGCGGAGCAGGCGGAGCAGTTCCTCCTCGTCATAGGCCGCGCCTTCGGCCGTGGCCTGCACTTCGGCGAACTTGCCGTCGCCGGTCAGGATCAGGTTGGCGTCGGTTTCGGCGTTGCTGTCCTCGGCATAGTCTAGGTCGAGCACCGGCGTGCCTTCATAGATGCCGCAACTGATCGCCGCGACCTTCTGGATGATCGGGTCTTCGCTGAGCGCGCCCGACGCCAGCAACTTGTCCACGGCGATGCGCAGCGCGACCCAACTGCCCGAAATGGCGGCGGTGCGGGTGCCGCCATCGGCCTGGATCACGTCGCAGTCGATCACGATCTGGCGCTCGCCCAGCTTCTTCATGTCGACCACGGTGCGCAGCGAACGGCCGATCAGGCGCTGAATTTCCTGGGTGCGGCCCGACTGCTTGCCCTTGGCCGCCTCGCGGCTGCCGCGGGTATGGGTGGCGCGGGGCAACATGCCATATTCGGCCGTGACCCAGCCCTGGCCCTTGCCGCGCAAGAAGGGGGGCACCTTTTCCTCGACCGACGCGGTGCAGAGCACGCGCGTGTCGCCGAAGCTGACGAGGCAGCTACCTTCGGCATGGATGGTGAAGCCGGGTTCCATGGTGATGTCGCGCATCTGGTCGGGCGCGCGGCCGGAAGGACGCATAATATTTCTCCGAAACGATCAGGTGACAACATGCTCTTGCGAGCGCCGGTGCCGCCAATGCGCCAGGAAGCGCACTTAACAGGCCGCTTAGCGCCCGAAGACGCTTCTTGCCAGTGCCATGCGGACAATTTGGCGATAAGAGGGGGCGATGGGACGCAATTTTACAATGATGCTGATGGCCTGCGCGATGTTGACGGGGTGCCTGGCGAAACAGGAAGGGCTGGAACCGCCCAAGGCGCCGGGGGACATGATCCGCTTCACCGCCGGGCGCTGCTTCGGCGCCTGCCCGGCCTATACGATGCAGGTGTCGCCTGACGGATCGGGCCTGTTGCAGCCGGAACGCTTCACCTCCGTGCCGGGGCCGACGCGATTTACCGTGACCAGGGCGCAATATCGCAAGCTTGTCGCGACGCTGGCGCCATATCGTCCGGCGGCGGGCACGACCCGGAAAATCGCCCAGGGCGCCAATTGCGAGCGCTTCGCCACCGACATGCCCAATTATGTGGTCGAATGGAGCCGGCCGGGGCAGCCGGCGACGCGCCTGGAATATCAGTCCGGCTGTATGGACGCGCGCTATGGCAGGTTGCGTGTCGCGATTGCGTCGGTGCCGAAGATCCTGGACGTGCAGCCCATGCTCAATCCCAAGGCGGTCGCGCCATGAGCCGTCTTGAGCGCACGCGCCGTCTTGCTGTGATTTCCTCTGTTTTCCGCGATTTCCGAGTCGTCTGATGTTTCATCTGACTAGAAATCGCTCTAGATAGACATCATGTCGGTCATCCCGATCTCCGAATTGAATGATCGCGCGCGCGACGTTTTTCGCCTGGTGGTGGAAAGCTATCTGGGCACGGGCCTGCCCGTGGGGTCGCGCACCATCAGCAAGATCGCGGCGCTGAGCCTGTCGCCCGCGTCGATTCGCAACGTCATGCAGGATCTGGAGGAACTGGGCCTGCTCGCCGCGCCGCACACCTCGGCCGGGCGGATGCCGACCGAAACGGGGCTGCGCCTGTTCGTCGACGGCATGATGCAGGCGGCCGAACCGTCCGTTGAGGAGCGTCGCGCGATCGAGGCGGGCATCACCGAAAGCGGGCCGATCGAGGAGGCGCTGTCCGCCGCCACCGCAACCCTGAGCGGCCTGTCCGCCTGCGCCGGCATCATCATGGTGCCCAAGCATGAGCCGGTGCTGCGCCAGTTCGGTTTCGTGCCACTGAACGCGCGCCAGGCGTTGGCCGTGCTGGTGGGGCATGATGGATCGGTCGAAAATCGCGTGCTCGACCTGCCCGACGGTGTCAGCCCCGTGATGCTCAATGAAGCGGCCAATTTCATGTCGGCGCGCTTTGGCGGCATGACGTTGCGCCAGGCGGGCGAGGTGCTGGCGCGGGAGATGGAAGCGGAGCGCAACGTACTGGATAATACGGCGCGCGACCTGGTTGCCCGTGGCCTCGCCATCTGGTCGCAGGACGCCGACGACCGGCCGGTGCTGATCGTGCGCGGCCAGTCGCACCTGCTGGATGACGGCGCGGCCGCCGACCTGGAGCGGGCGCGGCAATTGCTGGAGCAACTGGAGGGCAAGCAGGAAATATTGGACCTGCTGCGCGGCGCTCTGGCCGGCAGCGCGACCAAAATCTTTATCGGCTCGGAAAACAAGCTCTTTTCCCTGTCGGGTTCTTCGGTCATAGCCGCCCCCTACCGTGGCGCGGACGGCCGGGTCGTCGGCGTAGTCGGCGTGATCGGCCCCACGCGCTTGAACTATGCGCGGGTGATCCCCATGGTGGACTTCACCGCACAGACGCTGTCGAGATTGATGAGATGAGCGAAGACAAACAGAATCTGGAAAATACCGAAGTCGTGGACGTGCTGCCGGAAGATGCGGCGCCCGCTGGAGACGCCACGGCCGAGAAGCTGGCCGCGCTGGAGGCGGAACTCGCCACCGCGAAGCAGGACATTCTCTACGCCCATGCCGACACGCAGAATGTGCGCCGCCGGCTGGAGAAGGAACTGGCTGATGCGCGGGCCTATGCCGCGACCAGCTTTGCCCGCGACATGCTGTCGGTTTCCGACAATCTGAGCCGCGCGTTGGCTACCATCCCCGCCGATCTGCGCGAGGATGAGAAGTTCAAGAGCCTGGTCGTCGGTCTGGAAGCCACCGGTCGCGAACTGGAAAGCGTGTTCGGCCGCAACGGCATCACCAAGCTGGAATCGGTCGGTCAGCCGCTCGACCCCAACAAGCATCAGGCGATGATGGAGGTCCCCTCGACCGACGCCGAGCCGGGCACCATCCTGGTCGAGATGCAGGCCGGCTACATGATCAAGGACCGCCTGCTGCGCCCCGCCATGGTGAGCGTGGCGAAGAAGGCGGAGTAAACTGCCTGAAATCCTCCCCTGTAAGGGGAGGGGGACCACGAAGTGGTGGAGGGGTGTCACCCTATCGATAGGGTGACACCCCTCCGTCAGGGCTACGCCCCGCCACCTCCCCTTACAGGGAAGGATGATTTGGATTCAGGGAGGCCCAGATGCGCCACGACCTCAACCTCACCACCGACCGGCCGACTTTCGTCACCCATCTCGAATGTTCGCTGACCGGCGAGCGCTATGAGGCGGACAGGCTGCATGGGCTGTCGGCGGCGGGGAAGCCGCTTCTGGTGCGCTACGACCTCGACGGTGTGCGTGCGACGCTGACGAAGGAAGCGATCGCGCAGCGGCCGATGGACCTGTGGCGCTGGCGCGAGTTGCTGCCGGTACGCCGGACATCCAATATCGTCAGCCTTGGCGAGAATGCGACCCCGCTTATCCCGCTGCCGCGCACCGCCGCGCGGCTGGGTGGCGTGCATCTACTGGCGAAGGATGAGGGCCGGTTGCCGACCGCCTCCTTCAAGGCGCGGGGCCTCGTCATGGCTGTTTCCATGGCGAAGGAACTGGGCGTGACCCAGGTTGCGATGCCGACCAACGGCAATGCCGGCGCGGCGCTGGCCGCCTATGCGGCTGTGGCGGGGATGGAGGCGGTGATCTTCTGCCCCGACGACACGCCCGAAGTGAATGTGCGCGAGATCGCGGCGCAGGGTGCGCGCGTCTATCGCGTCAACGGCCTGATCGACGATTGTGGGGCGATCGTAGGGCAGGGCGCGAAGGAGCGTGGTTGGTTCGACTTCTCGACGCTGAAAGAGCCGTATCGGATCGAGGGCAAGAAGACGATGGGGCTGGAACTGGCCGAGCAGCTTGGCTGGGAACTGCCCGACGCGATTTTCTACCCCACAGGCGGCGGCACCGGCCTGATCGGCATGTGGAAGGCGTTCGACGAATTGGAGAAGATCGGTTTCATCGGATCGAAGCGGCCGAAAATGTTCGCGGTGCAGGCCGAAGGTTGCGCGCCGATGGTGCGCGCGTTCGAACAGGGCGTCGAGTTCGCTGAGCGTTGGGAAGGCGCGCATACCATCGCCATGGGCATTCGCGTGCCGCGCGCGGTGGGCGACTTCCTGATCCTGCGCGCGGTCCGAGAAAGCGGCGGCGCGGCACTGGCCGTGTCGGACGATGCGATTGCGGCGGCGGTGCGCGATGTCGCGCGGGATGACGGATTGCTGCTATGCCCGGAGGGCGGCGCCACGCTGGCCGCTTACAGCCGCGCCCTGGATGAAGGGCTGATCGGTCGCGACGAACGGGCGGTGCTGTTCAACTGCGCCAGCGGTCTCAAATATCCGCTGGAGGACCAGAGCCGCACGCTGGACCGCCACGCGCCGATCGACTTTGCGTCGCTGTAAAAGACGCGGAGACCCATCGCGCTGACGGTGGGATCGGCCGGGATGGTGGCAACCAAGACATTCCCTTCCCTGTAAGGGAGGGGAGGAAGAAAGCCTGCTCCTGGCCGTTTCCAGTCTTCCTCCCCTGGCAGGGGAGGTGGCAGGGCGTAGCCCTGACGGAGGGGTGTCCCGCTCTCGATAGGGTGATACCCCTCCACCGCCTTCGGTGGCCCCCCTCCCCTTACAGGAGAGGATTTCATGTCCGCAACTGGCCGCAATCGGACGGATCATCCTGCCATCAAGCGCACTCAGCTCCACGAATGATATAAAAAGATATATCTTAACTCTTGACGATCGGAATTTTTAAGATATATTGCAAAGCATCATGAAATATATGAAAGAGCAAATGATGCGATTCTCCCATCCCTTCCACGGTCGCCATGGCGACCATCCTCATCGCGGCCCCCATCACGGTCATGGCCGCTTTGCTTCCGCTGACGGTTTCGGCCGGGGCGGCTTCGGGCGCAGCCCGTTCGGCGGCGATCCCTTCGGCGAGGACGGCCCGCGTGGTGGCGGGCGCGGCGGCGGTCGGCGGCGGCTGTTCGACAATGAGGCGCTCCGCCTGATCCTGTTGAAGCTGATCGCTGCCGAGCCGCGCCACGGCTATGAGCTGATCCGCGCGATCGAGGCGCTGTCGGGCGAGGTTTATGCGCCCAGCCCCGGCGTCGTCTATCCGACGCTGACCCTGCTGGCCGAGATGGACCTGATCGCCGAACAGCCTGGTGAGGGCAGCCGCAAGCGTTTCGCCATCACCGACGCCGGCAAGACCCAGATAGAGGAGCGGCAGGCCGCGATCGACATGGTGCTGGAACGGCTGGCCCATTTGGCGCGTAAGGCCGAACGGGCCGATGGCGGGCCGGTGCGCCGCGCGATGCACAATCTGCGTTTCGCCGTCCAGCAGCGCCTTGAAAAGGAAGGCGCGGATAACCAGACCCTGTTCGATATCGCCGCCCTGATCGACGAGGCTGTGAGCAAGATCGAAAGGCTCTGATCCATGACCCTGACCGCGACCGTCCCGACCACCTACGGCAGCCGCTACATACAGCAGCTTTGCAAGCATTGGAGCCACAAGTTCGAGACGAATTTCGATCCGAACCAGGGCGAGATCAGCTTCCCCATGGGGCCGATCCGTCTGGAGGCCAACCCGCAAGCGCTGGTCGTGGTTCTGGAGCCGAACGCCGACGCCGATGTGGAACGGTTCAAGCAGGTGGTCGCCGACCATCTCGACCGCTTCGCCTTTCGCGAGGCGCCTCTGCCGTTCGACTGGAAATAGGAAAAGAGGGGCGGGCTATCCGCCTCTTTTCATTTGCGCGGGATACGCCGCGCGCTCGCCAGATGATGGGCGTGGGTGATGGCGACGGCGAGTGCGTCGGCGGCATCTGGCCCGGCGATCTTCGCGCTAGGCAGCAGGCGCGACACCATGGCGTGGACCTGCTCCTTGGATGCGTTGCCGACCCCGACCACCGATTTCTTGACGAGCCGGGCGGCATATTCGCCGACCTCCATGCCCGATCGCGACGCAGCGAGCAGCACGACGCCGCGCGCCTGGCCCAGCTTCAGCGTCGATTGCGGGTTCACATTGACGAACACCTCCTCGACCGCGGCGCCATCGGGCCGATGTTCGAGGATGAGATCGGTCAGCGCCAGATCGAGCGCCAGCAGCCGCGTCGCCAGCGCCATGGCGCTATCGGTCTTGATCTGGCCATTGCCGATATGAGTCAGCCGATTGCCGTCTGCGGCGATAAGACCCCAGCCGGTGGTGCCAAGGCCAGGGTCGAGACCGAGAAGGATCAAATTCCCCTCCCGCTTGCGGGAGGGGTTAGGGGAGGGGGTGTCAGTGGGGCCTGAGGTGGAACAGGCCCTCCCCCGGCCCCTCCCGCAAGCGGGAGGGGAGGATGGATCAACCCAGCTTCTCCATCACCTCGTCAGAGACTTCGTAATTGCCCCAGACAGTCTGGACGTCATCATCGTCTTCCAGCGTATCGACCAGCTTCATCAGGGTCGCAGCGTTGCTTTCGTCGACTTCGACGGTGGTCTGCGGCTTCCAGGCGAGCTTGGCGGCGTCGGCGGCGCCGAGCTTGGCTTCCAGCGCCTTGGCGACCTCGTGGAGCGAATCCATCGCGGTCCAGATTTCATGTTCGTCCTCGTTCGAGGCGACATCGTCCGCGCCGGCTTCCAGCGCGGCTTCAAATACCGCGTCGGCATCGCCCGCGCTGGCCGGATAGGTGATGAGGCCGAGGCGGTCGAAGCCGTGGCTCACCGCGCCCGACGCGCCCAGATTGCCGCCATTCTTGGAGAAGGCGGTGCGGATGTTGGTGGCGGTGCGGTTGCGGTTGTCGGTCAGCGCCTCGACGATGATGGCGATGCCGGCAGGGCCGTAGCCCTCATAGCGCACTTCTTCGTAATTTTCGCCGCCGGCCGCGTTCGCCTTGTCGATCGCGCGCTGGATATTGTCCTTGGGCATCGACTGGGCCTTGGCCGCGTTGACCGCCAGGCGCAGGCGCGGATTCATGTCCGGGTCGGGCATACCCATCTTGGCGGCGACGGTGATTTCGCGGCTGAGCTTGGAGAACATCGACGAGCGCTTCTTGTCCTGCGCGCCCTTGCGATGCATGATATTCTTGAATTTGGAATGGCCTGCCATGGTCCTGAATTCTTATCTGCCGGTTGAATGTGATGGGCGCCCTTACACCAGCGGCTGGTCAAAGGGCAACCTTCAGAGCAATCTCTGCCACCAGCCGACGTCGCGCCAGCCGTCCAGCTTCCATCCGACCTCGCGATAGATGCCGACGAGGGTGAAGCCCATCGCCTCGTGCAGGGCGACGCTGGCGGCATTGGGCTGTGCGATGCCGGCGAAGGCTGCGTGAAAGCCGCGATCCTTCAGCATCGGGAACAGGGCGGCATAGAGCGCGCGGCCCACGCCCTGACGCGCGAAAGCGTCGTCGACATAGATGGCGACGTCGGCGGAGGTCGCATAGGCGGCGCGGCTGCGATGGGGGCTGCCATAGGCATAGCCCGCGATCCGGCCGTCCGGAGCCTGTGCGACCAGCCAGCCATGCGAGGCGCTATAATCGGCGATGCGCCGGGCCATTTCGGCGGCGTCGGGTGGATCGGTTTCGAAGCTGGTCCAGCCGTCCGTCACGTAGGGGGCGTAGATCGCCGCGCAGGATGCGGCGTCATGACCCTCGGCAGGGCGAACGCGGATCGTCAAAAGAGTATGGCGGTGCCGGAAGCCGACACCATCAACATCGATCCGTTGGCGCCGATCACTTCATAATCGAGGTCGACGCCGACCACGGCGTTGGCGCCCAGGGCCGTCGCGCGGGTCCGCATTTCGGCGATCGCCTGTTCGCGGGCGCGTTGGAGCACATCCTCATAGGCGCCCGACCGCCCGCCGACGATGTCGCGGACGCTGGCGAACAGGTCGCGGAACAGGTTGGCGCCCACGATCACCTCACCGGTGACGATGCCGAGATAGTCCTTCGCGGGCTTGCCTTCCAGACGACTGGTGGTGCTGACGATGATCTCGGACATGGGACGGCTCCTCTCCGCAAAGATGGTGACTGGCTACCCCGCGCGCCGCCCTTCGACAAGGGCAGCGCGCATGGACGGGCCTTATTCCATGCCCAGGGCGGACAGGTAGGTCTGGAGGATGGCTTCCATTTCCTGGCGGTCATGCGGCTGCATCTTCCGCAGGCGGATGATCTGCCTCATGATCTTCGCGTCATAGCCGGTCGCCTTGGCTTCCAGATAGACGTCCTTGATATCGTCGCCGATGCCCTTCTTTTCCTCTTCCAGGCGCTCGATGCGCTCGATGAGAAGACGTAGCTGATCGGCGGCGACATTGGGTTCGCTCATGGGAATCTCCGTGCAAGTGTGAATATGTGAATCGGCCAATTGAATCAGGCTGGCGGACGCCTCTAATGATTGTCCGCGTTCTTCGCCACACTCTCCTGCATCTTTGCGACCTGTTCCGGTGTCGCTTCGCCCTGATGGCGGGCTTTCCAGTCGGAAAAGGGCATCCCGTGGATGATCTCCCGCGCCTGATCGCGGGTCAGATTGCCGTCCGCTTCCGCGATCCAGTCGGCCAGGCAGTTGCGGCAAAAGCCTGCGCTGCCCATCAGGTCGATATTCTGGACGTCGCTTCTGTGCTGTAAATGCGCAACCAGACGGCGGAAGGCGGTTGCAGCAACCGCATCCGTGAGTATGCTATCTGCCATCGGCGATCCCTTTCGCTGATCTACATCATCCTGTCGTGCAGCACGGATAACCCATAACGACGCTCTGACAAGATCAGGAGCGATCATGACGGCCAGGAGAAGACATGACACGACTACCGCCCCGTTCGCGCAAGGTTCGCATCCTAGCGACCCTTGGCCCCGCGAGCGATACACCGGAGATGATCCGGGCCTTGTTCGTCGCTGGGGCCGACGCCTTCCGCATCAACATGAGCCATGGTGCACATGAGGATCATGCCGCGCGTATCGCCGCTATCCGCGCGCTGGAAAAGGAATTCGACCGGCCGACCACTATCCTGGGCGACCTGCAAGGCCCCAAGCTGCGCGTCGGCACGTTCGAGAAGGGGCTGGCCATATTGGAGACTGGCGCGGCCTTCATTCTCGACCGGGACGAAACCCCCGGCGACGCGCGCCGCGTCAACCTGCCCCATCCCGAAATCTATGCCGCGCTGGTGCCTGAAACCCGGCTGCTGCTGGATGACGGCAAGATGGTGCTGCGGGTGAAGGCGATCGGCGCCGACCGAATCGAGACGATCGTCGAGGTTGGCGGCACCCTGTCCAACCGCAAGGGTGTGAACGTGCCCGACGTGGTGGTGCCGGTGCCCGCGCTGACCGACAAGGACCGGCGCGACCTGAGCTTCGCGATCGAGCAGGGGTGCGACTGGATCGCCTTGAGCTTCGTGCAGCGGCCGGAGGATCTGGCCGAAGCGCGCAAGCTGATGGGCGGCTATGGTGCGCTGATGGCCAAGATCGAGAAGCCGGCCGCCGTCCAGCGGCTGGAGGAGATTGTCGAACTGGCCGACGGCGTGATGGTCGCGCGCGGTGACCTGGGCGTCGAATTGCCGCCCCAGGCGGTGCCGCCGCTGCAGAAGCAGATCGTCGCCACGGCGCGCCGTCTTGGCCGCCCGGTGGTGGTCGCAACGCAGATGCTCGAATCGATGATCAAATCACCATCCCCGACCCGCGCCGAAGTGTCGGACGTGGCGACGGCCGTCTATGACGGCGCTGACGCGATCATGTTGTCGGCCGAGACCGCGGCGGGCGACTGGCCGGTCGAGGCGGTGACGATGATGGACAGCATCGCCCATAGCGTGGAGCGCGATCCGGGCTATTTCGGACGGCTCCATTACACCGAAACGCGACCCGACCCGACCACTGCCGACGCGCTGGCCGAAGCGGCGGGCGGCATCGTGTCGGTGGTGGGCGCCAGCGCGATCACCTGCTTCACCTCATCGGGCAGCACCGTGCGCCGCGTGGCGCGCGAGCGGCCATCCGCGCCGATCCTGGCGATGACGCCGCGCGCTGACACCGCGCGCAAGCTGGGGCTTACCTGGGGCGTCCATGCGATACGCACCAAGGATATCGGTACGTTCGAGGAGATGATCGGCAAGGCCCGGCGCATGGCGCTGCGCCATGGCATGGCCGAGAAGGGCGGCAAGATCGTCGTGCTGGCCGGTGTCCCCTTCGGAACGCCGGGGTCGACCAACGTGCTCCATGTCGCGGCGGTGCGCGGCGATGAACTGAAGGGCCGGGACGAGGGTTAAGTCGCCAACCTCCGTTCGTTTCGAGCGTGTCGAGAAACGGAAGCGCAGCGCTAGCCGCTTCTCGACTTCGCTCGAAACGAACGGATTTATTCCATTGTCTCGGAAAGGCGATTCGGCCGAATCGTCTTATCCCGCACACGCAGAAAAGCGCCCGGTCGATGACCGGGCGCTGATCGGACTACAAGATCCAAAGGCGCCGCCTCCCGTAGGAGGCTGCGGCCGTCGCTTAGCCCTGGCGGGCCTTGAAGCGGCGATTGGTCTTGTTGATGACGTAGGTGCGGCCGCGACGACGGATCACGCGGTTGTCCCGGTGGCGGTCCTTGAGCGACTTGAGCGAGTTGCGGATCTTCATGGCAGTCGGCCTTTGATGAATCTGGTTTGATCGGAAAATCGAAGCGCAGCCCCTATGGGCGCGGCGGTTCAAAGTCAAGGGTGGAGCGCCGGTTTTTGCCCTTGTTCATCCCCCATGCAGCAAGTTGATGGCTTCACGCATTGGAGGGGATTATGTCCTCCGCGTCGTGTATCGATAAATGCCCGTTGGAGTGAACTCATGTCGAAGCGCCTGATTCTCATCGCCTGTGTCGCCCTGCCTCTCGCTGCCTGCGCGACAGCCGCGCCGCGGGTGGAGGTGACGCGATTCCATATCGACAATCCCGCCACATCGGGCACGGTCGCGGTCGAGGAAATGCCCGGCAATCCGGACGTCAGCCTGGAGTTCCGCACCTATGCCTCGGCAGTGTCGCAGGCATTTCAACAGGCGGGATTCACCCCGGCGGACGGCGCGCAGAGCGAATATGTCGCGCTGGTCAGCTTCAACCGCAGTTTCCGCCCGACCGGCGTCGATCGCAGCGACAAGCCGGTCAGCGTCGATGTGGGCGGTGCGGTAGGTAGTGGCGGCGGTCGCCGTGGCGGCAGTTTCGGCGGCCTTGGCCTGGGCGTCGGCATCAACCTGTCTGGCAAGCCCAAGGATATCGTGACCACCGAATTGCATGTGCAACTGCGTCGCCGGTCCGATTCGACCGCCATCTGGGAAGGGCGCGCATCGACGCAGGCCAGGCAGGGATCTCCCGCCGCGCAGCCCGCGACCGCCGCGCAGAAACTCGCGACCGCGCTGATCGGGGGCTATCCGGGTGAATCGGGGCGCACTATAACGGTCAAATGACCATCAGCATTTCGAGCGGCTTCGACAGCGGCAACATTCATGTCCTCTCCATCAGCGATACTCCCGCCGGCGTCCGCGCCGAGCTGGAGATCGTGACAGATCACCAGAGCGACTTCTATCAATGGTTCCACTTCCGGGTCGCCAATGCGGCGGGCCGCGAGGTGGAACTGGCGATCGTGAACGGCGCAGGTTCCGCCTATCCCGACGGCTGGCCGGGCTATAGCGCGCGGGTGAGCGAGGATCGCGAAAACTGGTTGCTGGCCGACACCGACTATGCGGACGGCACGCTGACCATCCGCTTGTCGCCGGACAGCAATGCGGTCTGGGTCGCCTATTTCGCGCCCTATTCGATGGAGCGGCATCATGACCTGATCGCCTGGGCCGCGAGCCAGCCGGGCGTGGCGCATCGCGAACTGGGTCTCACGCTGGACGGCCAGCCGCTCGACCTGCTGACCGTGGGTGAGGGGCCGAAGCAGGTGTGGCTCTACGCGCGCCAGCATCCGGGCGAATCGATGGCTGAATGGTGGATGGAAGGCGCGCTGGAGCGGCTGTGCGACGAGGAAGACGCCGTTGCCCGTCTGCTGCGGCAGAAGGCGACGATCCATCTCGTCCCAAACATGAACCCGGACGGCAGCCGTCGCGGTCATCTGCGCACCAATGCGGTGGGCGTGAACCTCAACCGCGAATGGCATGAGCCGACGGCGGAGAAGAGCCGCGAGGTGCTGCTGGTCCGCAACGCGATGGACGAGACGGGCGTCGACTTCGCGATCGACGTGCATGGCGACGAGGCGATTCCCGCCGTCTTCATCGCGGGCTTCGAGGGCATTCCTTCGATCACCGAGCGGCAGACGACGCTCTATCATCGCTATCGCGACACGCTGGCCGCGCGCACGCCTGATTTCCAGACGCGGCTGGGCTATCCGGTCGCGGCGGCGGGCAGGGCCAACCTGTCCATGTCCACCAATCAGGTCGCCGAACGCTTCGGCGCGGTGGCGATGACGCTGGAAATGCCGTTCAAGGATAATGACGACCTGCCCGACGCCGATTATGGCTGGTCGCCCGCGCGTTCGATCCAGCTCGCCAAGGATTGCCTGGCTGTGCTGGCGGAGATGATCGACGAGATTTGAAGGTGAACGGCATGGCTTCAAACCCATGCCACCTCGTTCCCCGGCTTGCGCCGGGGAACAGTTCTCATCAATAATTCTTGTTCAGCCGAACAGTTCGTTCAGGAAATCCGCCATCGCCTTGAAGCTGCGCCGGTCGGCGGCGGCGCTGTAGGCGAGACCCTTTTCCGGCATGTTGACCGATTCGTCAGTGAAGGCGTGGCCAGTCCCGCCATAGGCGTGGATCTGCCAGTCGCAGCCTGCTTCCGTCAGTTCCCGCGCCAGCGCGACGGTGGCGTCGGGCGGAGCAATGGGATCGTCCCAGCCATGGCAGAGCAGCAGCTTCGCCGTGATTGCGGCATTGGGGAAGGGTGGCGCCTGGTAGACGCCGTGGAAGCTGACGCCACCGGCGATATCCGCGCCGCTGCGGGCAAGGTCGAGGACGCAGCGGCCGCCGAAGCAGAAGCCGATCGCGGCGGTGCGCGCTGGATCGACCGAATCGAGACCCTTGAGCAGGCCATGCGCCGCATTCGCCCGATCGCGCAGCAGGGCGCGGTCGGCGTTGAGTTCGTTCATATAGCGTGCCGGATCCGGATCGGCGCGGATAGTGCGTTTGCTCTGACCGAACATGTCGACAACGAGCACGACATAGCCCTGCGCCGCCACCATTTCTGCCCGGATAAAATCTGCTTGCTTGGTGCCCAACACGTTGGGAAAGAGCAGAATGCCCGGACGTGGGCTGCTATCGGACCGGTCAAAAACAACCATATGTTCAAAGGGTTGCTCGGATATGTCCTGAATGATGACGCTGCGGGTGATGCTCATGGCTGTCTGCTTCGCTGTCCGGTTTATGGGATCAGAGGCTGCCGAACCCCGGCGCTTCGCCGCGCGCAGCGGCGCTGAGGCGGCGGGGGCGTTTCCAGCCGATGCTGGGGCGCTTGCGCAGGCGCAGGGTCGGCCAGTCGCCCCGGTCGCTGCGCTCGGCCAGGCGCATACCCTGCGCGCGATAGGCGGCCAGCACCGCGCCCGCCTGTTCCTTGAGCAGGCCAGCGAGGATGATCGTCCCGCCATCCTCGACCACAGCGCACAGGGCGGGCGCCAGTTCGATCAGTGGCCCGGCCAGGATGTTGGCGATCAGCAGGTCATAGGGCGCCCGGCCGATCAGGGCAGGGTGATCGACGCCCGCCGCCGTCACCAGCGCCAATTGTCCCGGCCCATCGCCCAACGCCACGCCGTTGGTGCGGGCATTGTCGGCGCTGATCTCCACCGCGACCGGATCGATGTCCGACGCGATCGCATGGGCGCGCGGCCAAAGGGTGAGCGCGGCGAAAGCCAGCAGCCCGGTGCCGGTGCCGATATCGGCGACATTGCGCGCACGCATACCGACCCGGCGCATCCGGTCGAGCATCATCAGGCATCCGGCGGTGGTTTCGTGCTGGCCGGTGCCGAAGGCGCGGCTTGCCGCGATCAACAGATTGACATGGCCGCGCCGCTTGGGGTCGCTGGCAAGGTTGCGGACGTGGAAACGCCCGGCGGTCACGGCTTCCAGCCCCTGCTGGCTCAGCGTCACCCAATCCTCGTCGGGCAATTGCAGCACGACCGGTTTCACGCCGGTGGCGCTGGGCACCAATGTCTTGAGCAGCTTGATCGCGGCAGGGCTGGGCTTGCCCTCAAAATAGGCGTCGAGCTGCCAGCTATCTTCGTCGTCCGGTTTCGCTTCGCTGGTCATCAGCACCGGCGGCCGGTCCATCAGGGAAAAGGCGGCAATGTCCCCCTCCAGCGCTTCCGCTTCAGCACGGGTGCAGGGCAGGGTGACTTTCCAGCTTTGCGCTGACGTGGCGACATCGTTCATCCCGCTGCCTTTAGACGAGGGGAGGAAAGAGGGGAAGCGTCAGGCGACCTGGCGGCCGAAGTCGGAGGAGGCGTGGCGCAGGCTGGCGAGCTTTTCCTCGACGCTCATGAAGCCGCGTTCGAGCTGGTCGATCTCCGACGCAACCACTTCGGTATCCTGGCGGATGGCGGAAATGGTGGTCGACATGGAGTCGGCGGCGAGGGCAGTCTCGTCGACGGCGGCGGTAATCATGGTGACGGTCTGGGCCTGCGCGTCCATCGCATGACGGATGCGTTCGGCGCTCGCCTGCACTTCGCCCACCGTGTTGCGGATGCGCTCGTTGGTCTCGACCGACTGGCGCGTGGACATCTGAATGTCGGCGATCTTGCCGGCGATCTCATCCGTCGCGCGGGCGGTCTGGTTGGCCAGGCTCTTCACTTCCTGCGCGACGACGGCAAAGCCGCGACCCGCATCCCCCGCCCGTGCGGCCTCGATCGTGGCGTTGAGCGCGAGCAGGTTGGTTTGCCCGGCAATGTCGCGGATCAGGCCCAGGATCGATTCGATCGACTTGGCATGTTCGGACAGGGTAGCGGACATGGAGACCGCATCGCCAGACTGGCGCGCGGCGCGCTGGGCAACATCGGCGGCGCCCTCCACTTCGGTGCGGGCATCCTCGATGGCGCGAATAAGGCCGGCGGAGGTGCGGGCCGCCTCCCGCATCGCCAGGGCGGACTGTTCGGCGGCGGCGGCGACTTCGGACGCCTTGCCCAACATGCCCCGCGTGGCGGCGGAGGCATCCTTGGCCTGTTCGCGCAGCGATTCGCCCAGTTTAGACGCACCGTCGATCTCACCTACGATGCGCTGTTCGAACAGGGAGCCATAGCGTTGCCGCTCGACCTTCTGGGATTCGGCGATGTCCTGCGCCAGGACATTGCTCATAATGCCGATGTCCATGGAGGAAAGCCGGTTGATCGCCCGCAACAGCCGCTGGCAGCGCGGCCGGTCGTCCCAGCAACGGTCGCAGACCAGTTCGGCGATCTTCTCGTTGGATCGGGACACCGCCGTCAACACGGCCTGGACCGGGAAGCCATGTTTGCTGGCGTGGCGCACGCAATTGGTCGCCATGGAAATCCATTGGCCCGCCGAGAAATTGGCCAGTTTCTGCTCGATATAGCGGGCGGTTTCCGCTTCGATCTTGCGCAGCGTGCCTTCGGTCAGATGCTGGCGCAGATGCGCGTCGGCGGCATAGCTGTCAAAGAAGGTGCGCGCGACGAGTGGAAGCGAATCCTGGATCATCGCGTGGATTTCCAGCGCTTCGGGCGCGATGCTGTCGGCCAGGTCGAGATTGGCCAGATTGTTGGCGTTCACGATCCGGAATGACTCGGCGGAATACATGTTGGTCGGATGTCCCTCGAAAATGCGCGAACCTTTGGTGGGAAGGAATAGCGGCCTTTGGTTAATTGATCCTTATTCGAACCCGCTAAGGCAGTTTCCCCGCGCGGCTTGCCCTGCCGCCTGTTCGCTCCTAAGGGGACGGGACTCAGGGACAAGCATCAAGGACTAGGGTAGACATGGCGCGATCCACCAGCCGGCCACTCTCGCCGCATTTGACGATCTGGAAATGGGGGCCGGCCATGGCCGTCTCCATCATACACCGCGTGACCGGCAATGGCCTCGCCACCGCCGGCGCTCTTGGCCTCGTCTGGTGGCTGATTGCCGCCGCGGCCGGCCCGGAAGCCTATGCGACCTTCGTCAAGTGCGCGACCTCGCCGATCGGCTATCTGGTGATGGCGGGCCTTTCCTGGTTCTTCTTCCAGCATCTCTTCTCAGGGCTGCGCCACTTCGTGCTCGACATGGGCGCGGGCTATGAGCTGAAGAGCAACAAGATCTGGTCGTTGCTGACCTTCGTCCTGTCCACGCTTGCCACCATCGCCTTCTGGGGCGCGATCTGCACGGGGAAATTCTGATGGGTACGGGAACCGGAATCGGCCGCGTTCGTGGTCTTGGCTCGGCCAGGCATGGCGCGCACCACTGGCTGACGCAGCGTTACACCGCCGTCGGCAATCTGCTTCTAGTGCTGTGGCTGTTGTTCAGCCTGATCGCGCTGCCGGGCCTCGATTATGAAAGCGTGGTCCACTGGATCGGCAACCCGCTGGTCGCCGTGCCGCTGATGCTGATGGTGGTCAGCATCTTCATGCACCTGCGCCTGGGGATGCAGGTGATGCTGGAGGATTATGTCCATGACAAGGGCCTCGCCTTCCTGTCGATGCTGCTGCTGAACTTCTATGCCTTGGGCGGCGCGGCCGCGGGCGTCTTTGCGATCGCCAAGATCGCCTTCACGGGGATCGTCAAGTAATGAGCGAAGCCTATAAGATCATCGATCACAGCTACGACACCGTCGTGGTGGGCGCGGGTGGATCGGGCTTGCGCGCGACCATGGGCAGCGCCGAAGCGGGCCTCAAGACCGCCTGCATCACCAAGCTGTTCCCGACCCGGTCGCATACCGTCGCGGCGCAGGGCGGCATCGCCGCTTCGCTGGGCAATAACTCGCCCGACCACTGGACCTGGCATATGTACGACACCGTCAAGGGGTCGGACTGGCTGGGCGACCAGGACGCGATCGAATATATGGTGCGTGAGGCGCCTGCCGCCGTGATCGAGCTGGAACATGCCGGCGTGCCGTTCAGCCGCAACGAGAATGGGACGATCTATCAGCGCCCCTTCGGTGGCCATATGCAGAATATGGGCGCCGGCCCGCCGGTGCAACGTACCTGCGCGGCGGCCGACCGTACCGGCCACGCCATGCTCCACGCGCTTTATCAGCAGTCGCTGAAATATGACGCGGACTTCTACATCGAATATTTCGCCATCGACCTCATCATGGAAGATGGCCCGAACGGCAAGGAATGCCGGGGCGTCATCGCCATCTGCATGGAAGATGGCAGCATCCACCGCTTTCGCAGCCATGCGGTCGTGCTGGCGACGGGCGGCTATGGCCGCGCCTATTTCTCCGCCACCTCGGCGCATAGCTGCACCGGCGACGGCGGCGGCATGGTGCTGCGCGCGGGGCTGCCGCTTCAGGATCTGGAGTTCGTGCAGTTCCACCCGACCGGCATCTACGGCGCGGGCGTGCTCATCACCGAAGGCGCGCGCGGCGAGGGTGGCTACCTCACCAACTCCGAAGGCGAGCGCTTCATGGAGCGCTATGCCCCGTCGGCGAAGGACCTGGCGTCGCGCGACGTCGTGTCGCGATCGATGGCGATGGAAATGCGCGAAGGGCGCGGCGTGGGCGAGCATAAGGATCATATCTTCCTGCACCTCGACCATATCGATCCCAAGGTGCTGGCCGAGCGCCTGCCGGGCATCACCGAGAGCGGCAAGATCTTCGCGGGCGTCGACCTGACCCGTCAGCCGCTGCCCGTCACGCCGACGGTCCATTATAATATGGGCGGCATCCCCTGTAACTATCATGGCCAGGTCGTGACCAAGGTTGGCGACGATCCGGAAGTCGTGGTGCCCGGCCTGTTTGCGGTGGGCGAAGCGGCCTGCGTGTCGGTCCATGGCGCGAATCGCCTTGGCTCCAACTCGCTGATCGACCTTGTCGTCTTCGGCCGCGCCACCGGCCTGTTCCTCAAGGACAATCTGAAACCCAACGCGCCGCATAAGCCGCTGCCTGCGGATTCCGCCGATCTGGCGCTCAGCCGCCTCGACCATTATCGCAATGCCAAGGGCGGTACGCCGACAGCGGACATCCGCCTCGACATGCAGCGCACTATGCAGAAGCACGCCGCCGTGTTCCGCGACAGCGCACTGCTGTCCGAGGGTGTCACGCAGATGCAGGCGGTCAACAAGCGGTTGCAGGACGTCAAGGTGTCCGACCGCTCGCTGATCTGGAACACAGACCTTATCGAGACGCTGGAACTGGACAACCTCATGAGCCAGGCCATCTGCACGATGGAAGGCGCCGAGGCCCGCAAGGAATCGCGCGGCGCCCACGCGCATGAGGATTTCCCCAATCGCGACGACGAAAATTGGATGAAGCACACCATTAGCTGGTTCGAAGGCTGGGGTGGTTCGGACGGCAAGGTGACGCTCGATTACCGTCCTGTGCACGACTATACGATGACCGACGAGGCCGAGTATATCAAGCCGAAGGCGCGGGTATATTGATCCGCATCTGATCTCTGAAAACAGAAAGGGCGGGCCGATTGGTCCGCCTTTTTTCATTGCAGTTGAGGGATATGATCTGCGCGCTGGTGCAGGATGCGGACAATTTCGACGGCAGTCTTGTCTGAGCGATAATAAATATGGTGACTTTCGAAGCGCAACTTACGGTAGCCCCCTCGAACATCGTTGATCGGGCTGCCAATGCCTGGATGGATAGCGATCCTGTCAATGGTGTCGGCGATGCCGATCAAATAGGACTTGGCCTGTTCCGGTCCCCATCGCTGTTGGGTGTAGGTAGCGATTTCTGCCAAATCGCGTTCAGCGGCTGCGTTGAAGCGGATCGTTGCCGTCACGCGGTGGGAAACCGGCGATCAATCCACTCGCGCATGTCGAAGTCATGAAGGATGCCGCTTTCTTCCCCTTCGATCAACGCTGCACGCAACGCTTCCAATTTCTGTTCCTCATGTTCCAACAGCCGCAAACCTGCCCGCACGACCTCGCTGGTCGAGCCGTACCGTCCTTCGCTGACCTTGCGTTCGGCAAATTCGCGGAAATGATCGCCCAGGGCGATGGAGGTGGTCTTGCTGCTCATGGCCACAGATTACCAAATATTGGTAATGGCCTCAAGCGAAGGGCAGCAGCGTCTCGTAGGTTTCCAGCCCCGGCTTTCCATCGACCCGTACGCCTCGCCGTAACAGAAAGGCGTGCCGCACGATTTCGGCCTGCTGCTCTATACCGTAGCGGTCGAACGGCTTGCTGGGCACGATGTCGTAGCCATAGCGGCAAAATGGGTGCCGCATCAGCGGCAGCCAATATTTCCCCGACCGCTGCGCCTGCCAGACATGCGTCATCTCATGGATGAAATGCCCCTGGATATGCAGCGGGCTTGTGCAGAAGTCGGCGCAGAACAGGCCGCCGTCGGGATGGAACCAGAGATCGCCATCGGGCGCCATCGTTACATGTCGCGGCTGGAGCGGCCACCATTTCCGATTGTGGACCCGAACCCTTGCGTAATCGACAGCATTGCCGAACATGCTCCGGGCGAGCGCGATTTCGTCGGATGTAAGTGGACGGCTGCTCAATGTTGCTGATGCTCGCCCGTGTTGCCCGCCGCGACGCCGGGCTTCTGGATAACCGCGTCCACCAGCAACCGGTCGCCATTGGCCATCAGGAAGGTCAGTTGCATCTTGCCTCGGCTGATCGCCGTATCATTGACGCCCCAGAGCATCAGATGCTTGCCGCCGGGCGCGAAGGCGACCTTACCCTTGGCGGGGATGTCGACGCTGTCGATCCGCTCCATCGTCGTCATGCCGTCCTTGGTCATGCTTTCATGCATCTCGACCTTCAGTGCGTAGTCGGTGATGACGCCGCGCAATTGTGCGCCTGAGTCGCCGCCATGCGCCACGAAATAGCCGGCGGCGGGCATATCCTTGTTGGGCGACAGGCGAATCCAGGCCTGGTCGACATAGGCTGGCGCAGGGTCGCCGCAAGCGCTCAGCGCCAGGGGAAGCGCCAGCGGCGCGGCAAGGGCGAATAGGCTAAAGGGCGCGCGCATCCTGCACTCCATGACTGTCTCGTTTCCGGTCGCTTGCATAGCTAATCGCGCCCGCTTCTTGTGCCAAGCGAAAGCGAGCTTATATCCCTCGTGCAAACCGGCCTTGCCTTGGCGCTTACGTGAGGTATGGGGCCGTCAACCGCTGAATGAATTTGGGGTTACAAGAGGACAAGATGGCAAAAGTTATTGGTATTGACCTGGGGACCACCAACAGTTGTGTCGCTGTGATGGACGGCGGCAAGCCCAAGGTCATCGAGAATGCGGAAGGGGCGCGGACCACGCCCTCCATCGTCGCCTTCGCTAAGGATGGCGAGCGACTGATCGGCCAGCCGGCCAAGCGCCAGGCTGTCACCAACCCGGACAACACGATTTTCGCGGTGAAGCGCCTGATCGGCCGCCGCTTCGACGATCCCATGACCAAGAAGGACATGGAACTCGTCCCCTATGACATTGCCAAGGGTCCGAATGGCGACGCCTGGGTCAAGGCCGGTGGCGAGGATTACAGCCCGTCGCAGATTTCCGCCTTCACCCTGCAGAAGATGAAGGAAACCGCCGAGAGCTATCTGGGCGAAACGGTCACGCAGGCGGTCATCACTGTCCCCGCCTACTTCAACGACGCTCAGCGTCAGGCGACCAAGGACGCCGGCCAGATCGCTGGCCTCGAAGTGCTGCGCATCATCAACGAGCCGACCGCGGCCGCGCTGGCCTATGGCCTCGACAAACAGGACGGCAAGACGATCGCGGTCTATGACCTTGGCGGCGGTACGTTCGACATCTCGATCCTGGAGATCGGCGACGGCGTGTTCGAAGTGAAGTCGACCAACGGCGACACCTTCCTTGGCGGCGAGGATTTCGACGCCAAGCTGGTGGAATATCTGGCCGCCGACTTCAAGAAGGCCGAGAGCATCGACCTGACCAAGGACAAGCTGGCCCTCCAACGCCTGAAGGAAGCCGCCGAGAAGGCGAAGATCGAGCTGTCCTCGGCACAGACGACCGAAGTCAACCTGCCCTTCATCACGGCCGATCAGAATGGTCCCAAGCATCTGGTGAAGACCATCACCCGCGCCGATCTGGAGCGTCTGGTCGCCGACCTTATCAAACGGACAATGGAGCCGTGCAAGAAGGCCCTGGCGGACGCGGGCGTTTCGGCGAGCGAGATCAGCGAAGTCGTGCTGGTCGGCGGCATGACCCGTATGCCCAAGGTGCGCGAAGCCGTGAAGGACTTCTTCGGCAAGGAACCGCACACTGGCGTCAATCCGGATGAAGTCGTCGCCATGGGCGCGGCCATTCAGGCGGGCGTGCTGCAGGGCGACGTCAAGGACGTGCTGCTGCTGGACGTGACTCCGCTGTCGCTGGGCATCGAGACGCTGGGTGGCGTGTTCACCCGCATGATCGACCGCAACACCACCATCCCCGCCAAGAAGTCGCAGGTCTATTCGACCGCCGACGACAATCAGCAGGCGGTGACGATTCGCGTGTTCCAGGGCGAGCGTGAAATGGCGGCGGACAACAAGATCCTCGGCCAGTTCGACCTGGTCGGCATCCCGCCCGCGCCGCGCGGCGTGCCGCAGATCGAAGTGACCTTCGACATCGACGCCAACGGCCTAGTCAACGTGTCGGCCAAGGACAAGGGCACCGGCAAGGAACAGCAGATCCGTATCCAGGCCTCCGGCGGGCTGAGCGACGCTGATATCGACCAGATGGTCAAGGATGCCGAGCGTTTCGCCGACGAGGACAAGAAGCGCCGTGAGGCGGCCGAGGCGAAGAATAACGCTGAAAGCCTGGTTCACACCACCGAGGCGCAACTGATCGAGCATGGCGATAAGGTCGATGCTTCGCTGAAGGGCGAGATCGAAACCGCGATCGCCGCGACCAAGAGCGCGATCGAGAGCGGCGACGCCGAAGCCATGAAGACCAAGGCGCAGGAACTCGCCACGGTTGCGATGAAGCTGGGTCAGGCCATCTATGAAAAGGAACAGGCGGAAGCCGCCTCTCCCGACGCGGCCGCGCCGAAGGCTGATGACGATGTCGTCGATGCCGAATTTTCGGAAGTGGACGACAACAAGGCTTAAAGCCATGACCTCTTACCGTCATTCCGGCAGAAGCCGGAATCCAGAGCTTCACGCGGCAACTTCCGTGATCCTGGACCCCGGCCTCCGCCGGGGTGACGGTAGATGGGGGCCGGGGGCGATATGACGACCGAAATCGATTATTATGAACTGCTCGAAATCGAGCGGACGGCGGATGGCGCGGCCATCAAGAGCGCCTATCGCAAAATGGCGATGAAATATCACCCGGACAAGACCGGGGGATGCACCGACAGTGAGGCCAGGTTCAAGGCCGTGTCCGAAGCCTATGAATGTCTGAAGGACCCGCAGAAGCGCGCGGCCTATGACCGGTTCGGCCATGCTGCCTTCAAGCAGCAGCAACAGGGCGGCGGCGGTGGTTTCCACGGCGGCGCGGGCGGCTTTTCCGACCTTGGCGATATTTTCGAGACGATTTTCGGTCAGGCCGGTTTCGGCGGCGGTGCCGGCGGTGGGCGTCAGGCCAACCGGCGTGGCGCGGACCTGCGCTACGACCTCGAAATCTCGCTCGACGAAGCGTTCCATGGCAAGCAGACCGAAATCCAGATCGAGGTTTCGACCGCGTGCGAAAGCTGCGACGGATCGGGCGCGCAGTCCGGCACCGGGGTCAAGACCTGCGGCACCTGCCACGGTCATGGACAGGTGCGGGCGCAGCAAGGCTTCTTCGTGGTCGAGCGGACCTGTCCGTCCTGCCATGGCGCGGGCCAGGTGATCGAAAGCCCTTGCCGTTCCTGCCGGGGCGAAGGGCGTATGGACAAGCCCAAGACGTTGTCGGTCAATATTCCGGCCGGTGTCGATGAAGGCACCCGCATCCGCCTGTCGGGTGAGGGAGAGGCTGGTGCGCGCGGCGCGCCGGCGGGCGACCTCTATATCTTCCTGCATGTGAAGCGGCACCCGATCTTCGAACGGGACGGCACGACGCTCTTCTGCCGGGCGCCGGTCAGCTTCACCACGGCGGCGCTGGGGGGGGTGATCGAAGTGCCGGGCCTTGATGGCGTGCGGCATGAAATCAAGATTCCCACCGGTATCCAGTCGGGTAAGCAGATCCGCCAGCGCGGTGTCGGTATGCCGGTGCTGAACGGCCGGGGGCAGGGCGACCTGGTGGTGCAGATCGACGTCGAGACACCGACTCGCCTAACCGTCAAGCAGAAGGAACTGCTCGAAGCCTTTCGTGAGACCGAGACGGGCGAGGAATGCCCGCAATCCACGGGCTTCTTCTCCAAGCTCAAGGAATTGTGGGGCGATTAAGCTTTATGTGTCCCGGCCCTTCGATTGCAAGCAGGCAGTTGAAGGACCGGGGGAACAGTCACGATCGCCCCCGCCGCGCCCACCAGTAGAAGGGCAGGCCCGCCAGCATCAGCAGGATGCTGGACCCGCTTGCCGCCACACCCGCGCCCCAAAGCGTCCATAGCGCATAGCCCAGGCCGATGATGGCCGCCGGCACCACCAGGCGGAAGCGCAGACTCGCCAGTGCGCAGCCGACATAAAGCCACAGGGTCGCCGACGTCGCCAGCAGCGCCATTGCCGTGAACAATGCCACCAGCCCCTGCAGGCTGTTGGCGACCAGCATCAGGCTCGCCAGCACGGTCGAGAGGATCAGGCCGCGCATCGGCGTCCCCTTGGCGTCCGTTTTGGCCAGCCAGCGCGGCAATTCGCCCGCACGCGCCATGGCCAGCGGCACCTCGCCCTGCAACAACGTCCAGCCGTTGAGCGCGCCGAGGCAGCTTATCACCACGAAGATCGCGATGAAGCTGGCCGGGCCGGGGGACCAATAATGGCTGACGAAAGCGCCGAAGGGCGATCCGGTCTGCGTTTCCGCCGCTGGCAGGGTGAGCGCGATGCCGGAGCAGACCACCAGATAGATGAGGCCCGTCACCGCCGTGCCGATCAACGTCGCGCGCGGAATGGTACGGGCGGGGTCACGCACCTTGTCGGCGGCCACGCTGGCGGACTCGAAGCCCAGCAGCGCCCATAATGTCAGCGCTGCGGACGCGGTGATGCCCGCTCCGGTCAGCCCTTGCGCGGGAAAGGGGACAACCTCCGCCTTGCCGCTGCCCAGGATCAGCGCCAGCAGGACGAGTATGACGACGATCGGGATCAGCTTGATGATCGTCGTACCGATCTGGGTGAGGCCGGCGGCGCGCGCGCCAATCAGATTGACGCCGGTCATTATCCAGAGAAAGGCGATCGAGCAGAGCGCGCCGACGCCGGGCTTGGCCAGCGTGGGGACGATGCTGCTGAGGTTCGCCGTCGCCGCCACCGCGATGGTGACATTGGTGATGATGATCGAGATCCAGTAGATCCAGCCGATCGCGAACCCGGCCAGCGGCCCATAGGCGCGCGCAATCATCTGCGATGCATTGGCGTCCGGCAGTGCGACCGTCAGCCGCGCGATGACGAAGGCCAGCACCAGCGAACCGGCGATGGTGAACATCCATCCCGCCACCGCATCCCAGCCAAAGGGCGCCAGCGACGCGGGTAGCAGGAATACGCCCGACCCGATCATGTTGCCCATGACCAGGGCGATGCAGGCGGCCAGGCCCAGGGTGCGGGAAGATGAGCGCCCCGCGCCCATGTCGATCTCTGATGGCTTCATTGTTGGATGCCTAATGGGTGAAGGCGGCTATTGCTAGGCTATGCGAACGAATCCGACGAAGACCGGAGCGACAATACTGGGTAGGAAAGGCGGTCGGGCGGCTTTTTTATCCTCCCCGGCAGAGGGAGGAGTCTTTATAGCTCGCTTCCCGCATCCACATTCAGGAAGTGGGTTTGCAAGCGCCCTGATCGCTAAAAGACCTCCCCAAGTCGCCTTGGAGAGGTCTTTGCTTATTCCATAGGTGGAGGCGCGTTACCCCACGCCCTCGGTGTCCAGCGCATAACCGGCCGAGCGCACGGTGCGGATGATGTCCTGATACAGGCCGTCCGCGTTGATCGCCTTGCGAAGCCGCCGGATATGCACGTCGACGGTGCGCAGTTCGATGTCGCTGTCCTGGCCCCAGACGCTGTCGAGCAGCCGCTCGCGCGAGAAGACCCAGCCGGGATGCTCCAGGAAATGCTTGAGCAAACGGAACTCGGTGGGGCCGAGCGGGATCACCTGGCCGCTGCGGCGGACCTTGTGGCCGACCGTGTCCATCTCGACGTCCGCGAAGCTGAGCGTCTCGCCGGCCAGCGCCGGGCGCACGCGGCGCAGCACCGCGCCGACGCGGGCGACCAGTTCGCGCGGGGAGAAGGGCTTGGTCACATAATCGTCGGCGCCGGTTTCCAGGCCGCGCACCCGATCCTCTTCCTCACCGCGCGCGGTGAGCATGATGATCGGGATGTTGGCCGTGCCGTTCATGCGGCGCAGGCGGCGGCAGACCTCGATCCCCGACAGGCTTTCGACCATCCAGTCGAGCAACACGATGTCGGGCACATTTTCCTGCGCCATCAGCAGCGCTTCCTCGCCGTCGACCGTGTGGGCGACGTCGAAATCCTCGCGCTTGAAATGCCATATGAGGAGTTCGGCGAGCGCCGCATCATCCTCGACCAGCAGCATCTTCGCCTTCGCCATGGCTCAGTCCTCCACCTGGATATCGGCGCCGCGCTCGCGATCCGGCAGCATCTGGCCGGTGGCGGCATAATAGACCATCTCCGCGACATTGGTCGCATGGTCGCCGATGCGTTCGATATTCTTGGCGACGAACAGCAGATGCGCGCACTCGCTGATCGTCTTGGGATTTTCGACCATGAAGGTGACGAGCGTGCGGAAAACGCTGTTGTAGAAATCGTCAACCACCGTGTCGCGCTCGACCACCGCCAGCGCCAGGTCGGCGTCGCGCGCGGCGAAGGCGTTGAGCGCGTCATGCACCATCTCGCCCGCGACCTGTCCCATCGACGGGAGCAGCGAGATCGGCTCCAGCGTCCGGGTGTTGGTGGCGATCAACGGCACGCGCTTGGCGATATTCTTGGCATAGTCGCCGATGCGTTCGACCACGCCGACGATCTTCAAGGCGGCGATCACGTCGCGCAGGTCGTTGGCCATGGGCGCGCGCAGGGCGATGACCTGGATCACCAGCTTTTCGACCTCCGCCTCGATCGCGTCGATGCGCTTGTCACCCTCGACCACTTCGGCGGCGAGCTTCTTGTCCTGCCGCTGGAGGGCCAGCATCGCATTCTCGATCGCCGCTTCGGCGCGACCGCCCATCTCGGCGATCAGGCCGCGCAGCCGGTCGATCTCTTCGTCGAATGCCTTGATCGTATGTTCAGCCATGTTCTTCTCTCCGCACCGGATTCAGCCCCAAAATCAGCCATAACGTCCGGTGATATAGTCCTTGGTCCGCTCCTGCCGCGGATTGGTGAAGATGTCCGACGTCACGCCATATTCGACCAGTTCGCCCAGGTGGAAGAAGGCGGTCCGCTGCGATACGCGGGCGGCCTGCTGCATATTGTGGGTGACGATGACGATCGCGTAGCGGCCGCGCAGTTCGTGGATCAGTTCCTCGATCTTGGCGGTGGCGATGGGATCGAGCGCCGAGCATGGCTCGTCCATCAGGATGACTTCGGGTTCCACCGCGATGGCGCGGCCGATGCACAGGCGCTGCTGCTGCCCGCCCGAAAGTGCGGTGCCGCTGTCGTGCAGGCGATCCTTCACCTCGTCCCACAGGCCCGCGCGGCGCAACGACTTTTCGACGATTACGTCCATGTCCGCCTTGCCCGCAGCCAAGCCGTGGATGCGCGGCCCATAGGCGATATTCTCGTAGATCGACTTGGGGAAGGGATTGGGTTTCTGGAACACCATGCCCACCCGTGCGCGTAGCTGCACCACGTCCATGGACGGCGCGTAGATATCCTCTCCGTCCAGCGTGATCGTGCCCTCGACACGCGCCGACGCGACGGTGTCATTCATGCGGTTCAACGTCCGCAGGAAGGTGGACTTGCCGCAGCCCGACGGGCCGATGAAGGCGGTGACATGGTCCATGCCGACATCGATCGACACGCCCTTGATCGCTTGCTTGGGGCCGTAGAAGACCTTGATGTCGCGCGCGGTCATCTTTGGATCCGCGATGGTCAGGTCTTGCTGTTCTTCTGTCATGGGGCTGTTTACCACCGTTTTTCAAACTTGTTGCGCAGGTAGATGGCGAGGCCGTTCATCGCGAGCAGGAAGACAAGCAGCACGATGATCGCCGCCGAGGTCTTCTCGACGAAGCCCTTGGAGACTTCGTCCGACCAGAGGAAAATCTGCACCGGCAGCACGGTCGCAGGGTCCGTGATGCCGCCCGGCGGGGTCGCGATGAAGGCGCGCATACCGATCATCAGCAGCGGCGCCGTCTCACCCAGCGCGCGGGCCATGCCGATGATCGTGCCGGTCAGGATGCCGGGCAGGGCGAGTGGCAGGACGTGCTGGAACACCACCTGCACCGGGCTTGCCCCGATGCCGAGCGCGGCATCGCGGATACTGGGCGGCACCGACTTGATGGCGTTGCGTCCGGCGATGACGATGACCGGCATCGTCATCAGTGCCAGCGTCATGCCGCCGATCAGCGCGGCCGATCGCGGCAGATGCAGGAAATTGAGGAAGATCGACAGGCCGAGCAGGCCGAAGATGATCGACGGGACGGCTGCCAGGTTGTTGATCGACACTTCGATGATGTCGGTCCACCACGCTTTTGGCGCATATTCCTCCAGGTAGAGCGCGGTCGCCACGCCCACCGGGAAGCTGAGCAGCAGCGTCACCAGCATGGTCAGCAGCGACCCCTTGAACGCGCCCCAGATGCCGACCTGGGTCGGATCGGTGCCGTCGCTGGCGGTCAGGAAGTTCCAGTTGAAGCCGGTCGAGAGGACGCCGGCCTGTTTGAGACGGGCGACGGCGGCCTCCGCTTCCGGCGAACCCTTGCTCTTGGCGGCAAGGTCGATCGCGGTGGAGGCGGGGACGCGAATGGTTTCGGTTCGGCTCAGGATCTTCGGATCGGCCTTGATCGCATCGCGGATGCTGACCCAGGCGGTGGGAGAGAGCAAGGCGTCGGCATCCGCGCCCAGCGCCTTTTTCGCAACCTCTCCCGTCACCATCGGCAGGTTGGCGTTGGCCAGTGCCTCATCGGTGATGGTGGCGGGGTCGAGCAGCAGCGGCGAGGCTGGGAAGTCGACCTTCAGCGCGATCTCGGTCCGGGTGAAGCCGCGCAGGCCATTGCCCATCATGGTGAAGAGCAGGAAGGCGAGGAAGGCCGCGCTCAACGCGACCGCGCCCAGGCCCAGCAGGCGGAAGCGGCGCTCCGCGCCATAGCGCCGCGCGATCCGCCTGCGCATCACATCCGACTTCCAGTCGGTGGGGTTGCGGACTGACATTATAGCTTTTCCCCGTTCGGGCTGAGCGAAGTCGAAGCCCCATGCTGAGCGGAGCGAAGCACAGAGCCTTCGCTCCGCTCAGGCGTGCCCTTCGACAGGCTCAGGGCGAACGGATTTTTGATATTCCGGCTCATTCGTAAGCCTCGCGATATTTCTTCACGACCCGCAGGGCCACGATGTTGAGCAGCAGAGTAACGATGAACAGCACCAGGCCGAGTGCGAAGGCGGCCAGCGTCTTGGCACTGTCGAATTCCTGGTCGCCGGTCAGCAACTGGACGATCTGGGTCGTCACGGTGGTCACGCTGGCGAAGGGATTGGCGGTCAGGTTGGCGGCAAGGCCGGCAGCCATCACCACGATCATCGTTTCGCCGATGGCGCGGCTGACGGCCAGCAGGACGCCGCCGACCACGCCGGGCAGGGCGGCGGGGATGAGGACGCGGGTGATCGTCTCGCTGGTGGTCGCACCCATCGCCAGGCTGCCGTCGCGCATCGACTGCGGCACGGCGGCGATGCTGTCGTCGGCCATGGAGGAGACGAAGGGGATGATCATCACGCCCATCACCAGACCGGCGGCCAGCGCGCTTTCGGACGAGGCGCCATGGATGCCCACCGAAACGGCGAGATCGCGGAGCGCCGGGGCGACGGTCAGCGCAGCGAAATAGCCGTAGACGACGGTTGGAACACCGGCCAGCACCTCCAGGATCGGCTTCATCCACTTGCGCACGGTCGGCGTCGCATATTGGGTCAGATAGACCGCGCTCATCAGGCCCAGCGGAATGGCGACGATCATGGCGATGATCGCGCCGATGAAGATGGTGCCCCAGAAGAGCGGCACTGCGCCGAACGCATCCTTATTGCCATAGCCCATGGCGGCCGATTGCGGCGACCATTTGGTGCCGAAGAGGAAATCGAGCGGGTTCACCATCGAGAAGAAGCGGAAACTTTCCCACAGCAGGGAAGCGACGATGCCCAGCGTGGTGACGATCGCCAGCAGCGAGGCGACCAGCAGGGTCGCCATCACCAGCCGCTCGACCCGCGTGCGCGCCCGGAAGTCGGGCCGGATGCGGGTGAAGGCGTAGGCGCCGCCGGCAAAGGCCAGGATCAGCGCCAACGCCGCGCCGGCCACGCCATAGATGTTGAGCGCTTCGCGATAAGGCTCGACCAGCGCCTGGCTGGCCGGGTTGAAGGCGCCGGCCTGCAATCCCGACGCGATCGCCCGCGCCTCGCCCAATATGGCGGAGCGGGAAAAGACGTCGGCGGGCAGGCTCTGCGCCGCCGGGTCGGCCAGCACGGCCTGCGTCACCAGGCCCGGTGACACATTGGCCCAGACGGCCAGGAAGATACCGGCGGGAATGAGCGTCCACAGCGCGACATACCAGCCATGATAGCCAGGCAGGCTGTGGACGGCGTCACGCCGCCCGGTGACCCGCGCCGCGGTCTGTAACCGCAGCGCGCGGGCGCGGGCGCTGACCCAGGCGATGGCGCCCAGGCCCGCGAGCAGCAGGAGGATAGCGGGTCCGGTCATTGGCCTTCGCTTACTTGAACTGCGAACCGTCGAGCGTGGTCAGCGCCTTGACCGTTTCAGCGCTCTTCTTGCGCACATCTTCCGGCGCCGCGACCATGCCGCGCTTGGTCAGCGCGCCGTCGGGGTTCCAGTTGGCGGCGAAGGTGTTGAGGAAGCCCTGAAGACCGGGGATGGCCGTCATGTGCGCCTTCTTCACATAGATGTAGAGCGGGCGCGCGCCCGGATATTGGCCGGTCGATACGGTTTCGTAGGTCGCCTCGACGCCGTTGATCGAAATGTCGTTCAGTGTGTCCTTGTTTTCCTCAAGGAAGCTGTAGCCGAAGATGCCGACGGCATTGGGGTTCGCGCCCAGCTTCTGGACGATCAGATTGTCGTTCTCGCCCGAATCGACATATTTGCCGTCCTCGCGGATGCGGGTGCAGGTCGCCTTATATTCGTCCTCATTCTTCTCCTTGAGCGCCTTCATCGCCTCGTCGGTCTGGCAGCCCTTTTCGAGGATCAGTTCGGCGAGCGAGTCACGGGTGCCGCTGGTCGAGGGCGGACCGAAGACGGAGATGGGAATGGCGGGCAGGCTGGGGTCGACATCCTTCCAGGTCTGGGTCTTGTTCGGACCCTTGCCATAGGGATTGGCGGCCAGCGCCTCATAGACGATCTTGGGGGTCAGCTTGAGGCCGGGGCCTTTTTTCGATTCGGCGAAGGCGAGGCCATCGACGCCGATCTGGATTTCCACGATGTCCTTGACGCCATTGGCGGCGCACTGGTCGAACTCGGCCTTCTTCATCCGGCGCGAGGCGTCGGCGATGTCAGGATGCTGTGCGCCCACGCCCGCGCAGAACAGCTTCATGCCGCCGCCGGTGCCGGTCGATTCGACGATCGGCGATTTCATGCCGGGATTGCCCTGAACGAACAGTTCGGCGACCGCAGTGGCGAAGGGATAGACGGTGGAGGAGCCGACCGCGCGGATCTGGTCGCGGGTGGCGCCGGCGCCACCGTTCTGATCGCCGCAGGCGGCAAGGGTGAGGACACTCACGGTCGTGGCAGCGAGCAGGGCGAACTTCTTCACGGGAACCTCCATCATCATGGCCGCGATTCGGATATCGCCGCCCCCTAATGGAGACGCCCCTAATCGCGGACCATCGCGCCTTTGTGACAATCAGGTTTCATTTTCATGACACCGTGTCCGAAAGTGCCGAAGGACGCCTTTTCTCGTCGATTTTTCCTTGGTTTTCTTCGACCGGCGGAGGCAGCAGCACGGTGATGGTCGTCCCTTTGCCCACGGTGCTGGCGATGTCGAATCGGCCGCGATGCCGCTCCACGATATGCTTGACGATGGCGAGGCCCAGGCCCGTGCCGCCCATCGCCCGGCTGCGCCCCGAATCCACACGGTAGAAGCGCTCGGTCAGGCGGGGGAGGTGATCGGGGCCGATGCCTTCGCCTTCGTCGGCGACGATCAGCCGGGTCATGTTGCTCGGTCCTTCGTTCAGCGTGACGCGAATCGGCGTGCCGGGGCGGCCATATTTGACCGAATTGCCGATGAGGTTGTGGAGCAGTTGCGACAATTGGGCGCGATCGCCCTGCACCACGGGCAGCTTTGGCGCTATCTCCATCTCCACTTCGCGCCCGCGTTCGCCATGGCTGGCGCGGAAGACGCCGACGACTTCCGCCGCCAGTTCGGACAGGTCGACCACGGCGTCGGGTACGCGATATTTTTCCGCCTCGATTCGCGACAGCGAGATGAGATCGTCGATCAGCCGCTGCATCCGGCGGGCTTCGCCGTCCATGATCTTGAGGAAGCGCTGGCGCGTTTCGACATCCTTGCCCATTTCCGGGTCGGCCAGCGTCTCGATAAAGCCCAATATGCCCGCCAGCGGCGTGCGCAGTTCGTGGCTGGCATTGGCGACGAAATCCACGCGCATCCGTTCGGCCGCATGGGTGCCGCTATGGTCGACCAGATGGACCAGCCGGCGCATGTCCTTCACCGCCCCAACGGGTGCAACCCGCATCTGCCAGCGCTGGTCGCGCGTGCCCAGCCCCACCAGTTCGATCATGATCGGTTCGGCGAGCGGGGCCATGCTGGCCAGCCGTTCGGCGGCGGCCGGGTGGCGGATGGCGATGCGCGCATCCTCCCCCTCGATATGCGCGCCCAGCAGGCGTTGGGCGGCACGGTTGGCGCGCACGATCCGGCCTTTCTCCACCAGCATCAGCGGATCGGAAATTCCCTCCAGCAGGCTGGCGAAATCGGGATGGGCGATCAGGTCGGGCTGGTCCAGCATCACAGTCGAGGCAGCGGGTCGAACGCCGGTGTCCGCCGATGCGATGAGGAGCACGAGGATGCCCGCCACCACCGGCAGGGCGATACTGATCGGATGCGCGCCCAGCATCAGGGCGCCGCCCGTGCCCAGCAACAGCATGGCGAGGGAGGCGGTGATTTGCGAAATGCTCAGTCGATTCATAGTTACCGTGCTGGATTTGTCGCGCATTTGCTGCGATGTCTTGCTGCAATAGCGTGCAATCTTTACGCTTTGGCAAGCGCGAGATGCGAAACGGGAAAAGATGAGCGAAGCGACGCCTGACAAGGATGGCATCACGCCACAGCACGCGCTGGCGTCGGAAGGTCCGGCGGACCAGGCGCTTGCCTCGCGTCGTCAGTTGCTGATGGGCGGCGCGGTCGCCGCGTCGGCGATCGTTTCCATCCGCCCCGCGCTTGCCAATACGGCCGCTTCGGTGCTCAATTGCACCATATCGGTGCCGGACCAGGGACGGGCGGGCAATTATATCGCGCCCAATGGTCAGGTCGTACCTGCCGGCACGCCCGGCGCTTTCCCCGGCACCGGACGCAGCTTCACCGGCGAACAGGTGAAGCAGGCGATCCGGGGGCGTCCACTGCCGGGCACCAGCTACGATCAGAACCAGGCCTATCTGAACTATATCCGTCGCCTGCAGCAGGGGACGAGCGGCTTCACCTGCTACGCTTCTTTGCAGATGCCGCGCTGATCCGGCCTTTTTCCGCGACCATTTCTCCGAACCGCCAGCGCAACGATTAGAACCGGATACGGCTTGTCCGTGTTGATGCCGTCGAACCTGACAGGGGTTGTTTCAGCGGCGGACGTGGTAGCATGTATCTTTATTTCGGGCCTTCGACGCCTGGTCTTTCCATAGCGGTCTATCTGTATCAGCCAGGTGACGGGGGGCTGGATCGCGTCGCCATCCTGCTGGCCAACCACCTCCTGCGTCGGGGTGTCGCGGTCGAATTGTGGATGGCGCGCAGGGAAGGGGCCAATGCGCATCTGATCGATCCCGGCCTGACCGTCCGGCGTGTGCCCGCGCCGCGCGGACAGCGGCGGCTTGCCATGATCGGGCAATTCCCGGCGCTTGCCGCCATGGTCCGCCGGCATCGCCCGGACATTCTCTATTCGGCGGGCAACCAGAGCAACATGCTGGCCGCGCTCGCCTGCCTCGGCACCCGCACGCGATCGGTTGCACGCATCTCCAATCCGATCGTCCGTCCGGCCGCGCATGGTCTGAATGCCTGGGCGCGGCTCAGGCGCTTTCGCGCGATCACCCGGCTCAGCGCCCTCACGATCGTGATGGGCGAGCATGACCGCGCCTTGCTGACCGGCGTCACCAAAGGACGGGGCGATGTCCGCCTCTTGCCCCGTCCCACGGTGACGCCGGTCATGGCGCATATAGGCGCCGCGCGCTGTCCGCGCGATCCGGGCGCGCCTTTCCGCCTGCTGATGGTCGGTCGCCTTGCGCCGCAGAAGGATCAGGCGACGGCGCTTGCCGCGCTGGCGCGGCTGCCGCATCTCGACTGGCGGTTGACGATCGCGGGGCAGGGGCCGTTGCTCGCGGCGTTGCAGCGGCAGGCGCACGACCTTGGCATCGCCGACCGGATCGATTTTGTGGGCTATGTCGGCGATCCCGATCGGATCGCGGCGTTGATGGGCGAAACGGACCTGCTGCTCCAGCCGTCGCGCTGGGAAGGGCTGTGCGCGACGCTGATCGAGGCGCTGGCCTGCGGCGCGGGTGTCGTCGCGACCGACAGCACGCCCAATATTCGTCCCCTATTGGCGGCCGCGGGTCAGCATCCGGTCGTGCCGGTAGGTGACGTTACGGCCTTCGCCTGCGCCATCGAGCGGGCGCTTGTCTGTCCCGCATCGCCCGCCCTGCTGGAATCGGCGGTGCGCGACCATGGCGTTACGACCGCGCTCGACGCCTATCTGCGCGCCTTCGCATCGCTCGTGCGGCAACCGGAACGCTGGCCGCTGCCATCGCCCGCTTTTCGCTGAGGCGTTAGGCACTTGGCTACTCTCCCGCGCTAAGAGGGGGATGAGCAGCAGGAGTGCGGTGGTGGAAGGAACGGGCTATTATCGTCTGGATGGGCGTGACGCGGTGCGCGTCTGCGTGCTCGACGATCTGGTGCTGCTCTATCATCCGCATTCGGGCCAGACCCATATGGTCATCAGCCCGGTGCCCGAAATCCTCGATCATCTGATCGATGGCCAGCGCGTCAGCGTCGCGGATGTGCATGACCGGCTGGCCCATGCCTACGACCTTGGCCCGCGCGAGGCGGCGTTGCCCGAAATCGCGGCGCATCTCGATGCGCTGGTGGCGCTTGGCCTGGTACGCCCGGCATGAAGCATGAACTGACCCTGCGCATCGGTCCGGCGACTTTCCGCATCGGATCGTCCTGGGCCGCGCCGGTTGACCAGCTTGCACGGCTCTATGCCGCCTATCCGCAGGCGAGCGGGACGATCGCCGACTTCACCGTCCGGCTCCAGCCGACCAGTCTTGCGCGTCGCTGGGTGCGGCCCTCCATCTTCATCACCGGCGACCATGGCCTGGCCGACGCCGCGCCGATGAGCCTCGCCCATGGCCTTCTGGCGGCGGAAATGGGGATGAATTTGCAGATGGCGCTCGGCTGGCGGCGGCATTTGCTGCTTCATGCGTCGAGCGTCGAGAAGGACGGGCGCGTATTGGTGATGACCGGCGAGTCCGGGTCGGGCAAGTCAACGCTGGCCGCGTTACTGGGAGAACGTGGCTGGCGGCTGATGGGCGACGAATTCGCGCTGCTGGATCTGGATAGCGGGGCGATCCTGCCTTTCCCGCGCCTCGTCTCGCTCAAGAACAAGGCGATCGATGTGGTGGCGGCTGAGGTCGGCGACGTCCGCATGGGACCGCTGCTGCGCGATACGGCCAAGGGCGATATCCGCCACATGATCCCGCGTGGCGATGCCGTCGCCCGCATGGACGACGGGGCGATGCCGCGCCTGCTGCTCTTCCCGCGCTTCGGCCATGATGCCGATGTGCGGGCGGTGGGGCAGGGCGAAATCTTCATGCGGCTGACCCAGGCCTCGACCAACTATGTCGCGCTGGGGGAGCCGGGGTTTGCCGCGCTCGCGCGCTTCGTGCAGGCGGTGCCGGCACGGGCGATCGACTTCCCTTCGGGTGAGGCGGCGTTCGAAATGGTCGAGCGGCTGTGGGAAGAACTGGCATGAGCGCGGCGCTGCTGGTCCGCGCGCTGCGCGATCCCGCGTCGGTTGCGAGGTTGAGCGCGGAAAGCTGGAACGGCCTGATCGCTGTCGCCCGCGCCGAGCGGTTGATCGGCACCCTCGCCCATCGGCTGAAGGGCATCATGGTGCCGCCGTCCGTCGCGCCGATCCTGGCCGATGCCCGGCTCGACACGATGCGGGAGGCGCGGCAGGCGCTCTGGGAAGCGGATCGCTGCGTCGAGGCGCTGCGAGGCACCGGTGTGCGGACCATCCTGCTCAAGGGGACGGCCTATGCCGCTGCGGAGCTGCGCGCGGGGCAGGGGCGCTTCATCGGCGACCTCGACATTCTGGTGCCGCGCGCCGCGATGCCGATGGTGGAGAAAGCCCTGATGACGGCGGGCTGGGAATGGGTGAAGCCTGATCCCTATGACGACGCCTATTATCGCCAGTGGATGCATGAACTGCCGCCGATGATCCATCGGACGCGCGACCGGATGATCGACGTGCATCATACAGTACTGCCGCTGACCGCGCGCCAGACGCCCGACGCGGCCGCGATGATCGCCGATGCCGTCGAGATAACCGATGGATTATATATGCTTTCGGCTGAAGACCGGATCGTCCATGCGGCGGCGCATATGCTGGCAGACGGCGATCTCCAGGGCGGCTTGCGCAACCTGTGGGATATATATTGCCTGCTGCCTGATGCCGATCCGGTGGTGCTGGAGGTGCGCGCGGCGCATCATGGCTTGCTGCCGCATGTTCGTCAGGCGCGGCGGCTCGCCGCATCGCTTTATGGGGAGGGCGCGCGGCTGACCCTGTGGGATCGCCTGATCCGCGCCCGGCTGCTCGCCCGCAATGGCTGGGGGCAGGAGACGCGCAAGCCGCTGGTCTTCGCCTTTTATATCCGTTCACACTGGCTGCGTATGCCGCCGCACATGCTGGCCCGGCACCTCTGGACCAAATGGCGCAAGGGGCATCGGCCCCAATAAAGAAAATCAGTCCCCTGCCAGCATCGCTTCGATCGCCAGGCCAGCCATGTCGGCGACCGCGACCAGCTGGTCGGCGCTTTTGCCTCCGCGTGCGTCGGCGGACATGCCCGACATGATCGCCGTCATATAGTCGGTGACGACTTCTGCCTGCCGGGGATGGGTCGGGCGCAGGAAGTCGCGCACGCGCTCCGCACTCATCTTCTTCCAGTGGCAGGCGTGGGTCGCGGCCTGCGGATCGGTGCCGCGCGCGCCTTCCAGCACCAGGCATCCCGGCGCCTGCGGATCGGCGGCATAGATGCGTGCGGCTTCGTGCAGCAAGGCGGTCAGCGCTGCCGCCGGTTCGGCGCCCGGTGCCAGCAAAGCGTCGACTGGCAACCCGGCGCGCGCATAGCGGCCCAGCACCTCGTCGAACAATTCCGCCTTGTTGCCGAAGGCGGCATAGAGGCTGGGCGGATTGATGCCCATCGCCTCGGCCAGTGCGGCGACGCCGACGCCCTCATAGCCCTGCGCATGGAATAATGCCTGCGCGCGATCGAGCGCCTCTTCCCGATCGAATGCGCGAGGGCGGCCGCGGCCTTTCAAATTTTCTTTATCGACCACTATGAAATTCCTTGAACGCCTCTTTCGTCATTTTATATAGCGATCGTTACAAATATCTCAAGGAGTGCGATATGACCGACTTTACCTCCAAGAAAGCCCTTGTTTTGGGCGGCAGCCGTGGCATCGGCGCTGCCATCGTCCGCCGCCTCGCTGCCGACGGCGCGCAGCTTTCCTTCACCTATGCCGGGTCGCACGACGCCGCCCAGGCGCTGGCCAGCGATACCGGCGCCACGCCGCTCCGCTCCGACGCAGCCGACAGGCAGGCGGTGGTGGATGTGGTTGCGGCGCAGGGACCGCTCGACATCCTGATCGTCAATGCCGGAGCCGCACTGCTGGGCGATCCGTTGACGCTCGATCCCGATGCGATCGATCGGATGATCGACATCAATATCCGTGCGCCCTATCACGCTGCGGTCGAGGCTGCGCGGCAGATGCGCGACGGCGGCCGGATCATCGTGATCGGATCGGTCAATGGCGACCGTATGCCGTTTGAGGGCGGGGCGGCCTATGCCCTCACCAAATCGGCGCTGCAGGGCATGGCCCGTGGTTTGGCGCGTGATTTCGGCGCGCGCGGCATCACCGTCAACATCATCCAGCCCGGCCCGACCGACACGGACATGAACCCCGCCGATGGCCCGATGGCGGGCATGATGCACGGCTTCATGGCGATCAAGCGCCACGCGACGGGTGAGGAGATCGCCGGGCTTGCCGCCTATCTGGCAGGGCCGGAAGCGGGCATCATCACCGGCGCCATGCACACGATCGACGGCGGCTTCGGCGCGTAAAGCTGCCGATTCCGGCATAGCGAGCAGAGCGAAGCAATCCATGCTTGTCTTGATGGATGGCTTCGCTCTGCTCGCTATAACGATTTGATGCAGTGGCGCGTCCTCAATCCTTCTTCAATATATCCAGCGCTAGCACGGTCATCGCCTCACTGGCCGTCGCGATCACCTGGTCGGCCTGTGGCGCCCAGAAGGGGCTGTGGAGCGAGGGGAGGGTGAGTTGTCCGGCCTGCGCCTGCGCCATCTTGTCCGCCGGCACGCCGCCGACCCAGAAGATGAAGCTGTGGATCGACTTGTCCGCGCGATAGAAGCGGCCGAAATCCTCGCCGCCCATCACTGCCGGGGTCTTGACCACGCGGCCCGCCGGGAAATGCGTTTTCAGCAGGCCCGCCATCTGCTCGGCGAACTCCGGGGGATTATAGGTGGAGGGGGTGAATTCATCCTGCACCGTCACCACCGGCATCTTGTCGTCCGGCACGCCCGCCGCGATCGCTTCGCCACGTGAAATGCGCTTGATCCCCTCGATCAGCCGGGCGCGCGTTTCGTCGGAATAGCTGCGGACGGTCAGAAGCAGCTTCGCCTGGTCGGGGATGATATTATGCTTGGCGCCGCCCTGAAAGCTGCCGACGGTGACGACGGCGGGGTCCTGCGGCTCCTGCTCGCGGCTGACCAGGGTCTGGAGTGTGGTGACGATGCGCGCGCCCAGCACGATCGGGTCCTTCGTCGTCTGCGGATAGGCGCCATGGCCGCCCACGCCCTTCACCAATATGTCGATGCTGTCGACATTGGCGAGCGCATAGCCCGGCGTATAGCCGATGACCCCGGCCTCCAGATTGGCGGCGTCGTGGAAGGCGATGGCGTGGGTCGGGCGGGGGAAGCGGGTGTAGAGGCCGTCCTCCAGCATGTCGCGCGCGCCCTTGCCCACTTCCTCGGCGGGCTGGAGGATCATGACCAGCGTGCCTTTCCACTGATCCTTGCGTCCGGCGAGCAGTTTCGCCGTCTCGATGAAGGCGGTCATGTGGGTGTCATGGCCGCAGGCGTGCATCACGCCGGTTTCGACGCCTTCAGGCGTCTTGGTGCGGACCTTCGACGCGAAGTCGAGACCGGTCTGCTCGATCACCGGCAGGCCGTCCATGTCGGCGCGGATCAGCAGCACAGGGCCGGTGCCGTTCTTCATCACCGCGACGACGCCGGTGCCGCCGACCTTCTCGGTCACGTCGAACTTCAGCGCCTTCAGCCGCTTGGCGAGCTTGGCGGCGGTGTTCACTTCCTGCAGCGACAGTTCCGGATTGGCGTGCAGGTCGCGGTAGAGCGTCATCAGCCCGTCCATATCCTTGGCCACCGTCGCGCCGATCTCGCTCTGCGGCGGCGGAGCGGGGGGCGTGACGAAGTCGGTCTGGGCGACGGCGATGGACGAAAAGCTGACGGCGGCCAGAATGGCCGTGAGCGCGTGGCGCATATGTGTGAATCTCCCTTGCTGCGCCGGAGCATAGGGCGATTTCACGAACGTTAAAGGGGGATTGTAACGATGCCGGTCCCCGTCGAGGGACCGGCTTCACCGTCAATAATAATCATACACTCCGGTATAGGGAATCTGGAAATAATTGAGACTGCTGCCGATGGCGCGGCCCACTCGCGACCGGCTGTTCTTGAAGAACAGTTCCTTGATGTTCAGCGCCACGCCGAAGAAGATATCGCGCTTGGGTATGACCCCGGCGGCCCGGTCGGCATTGGAAAAATCCTTGCCGCGATAGCCGACCTGCAACTCCACGAAGCGCAGCGGGCTGGTCTTGAGTTTCTGGAAACCCGCCAGTTCCAGCGACAGCAGGAAATGCTGCTGCTCATAATGGCGCTTGCCCTTGAAGCTGTAGACATTCGAATTGGGCATCATCATCAGGCGGAAATCCAGCTTTTCCTCCAGCCCCGGCACCGTGTGCCGCAACACGGAGAAAGCCGCGCCAGCGGTGTTGAAGAGCACGTCCTGATAGGAAAAGCCGCTGTCGGTCTTATGCCCGTCCCACAATTCGCCGTAAAATTGCAGGCCAGTGGAAATGATCGCCGCGGGCAGGGCGGCCGCCGCCCGATCGCCCGTTTTGCGCCCGATGCGCGCGCCTATAAATTCGGCGAACAGATAGGCGTTAAAGGCGTGGGTGAGCTTGTCGATGCCCAGATTATTGGTGTTCCGCCCGAACCAGCCCTCATCCTTGGTGTGGAAGGAGGTGACGTCGTCGGTCCAATAAGCCTGGGTAGCCGTGATATAGGCGAACAATCCCAGCGTTTCCCATTTGGCGGCGCCGATGCGGCTGCCGAGCGAGCGGTAGCGTGACGGGTCGACGGCCGTCGGCGTATCTTCCGTATTTTCGGGAGGACCGGCGATCGCAGCCATGTCAGGGACGGAGGCGGCGGCGGGCGAAAGATCCGCCAGGTCGAACATGCCTGCCGATGACGTGGCGATCGCAGTGACCGGCAGGCCGGCATCGGCAGGCATGAAGGATGTCGTGGCGGCAGCGGGTTGCATGTCGGAGGCATACTCCGGCAGACCCACGCCCTCTTCGGCCAGTGCGGGCATGGCCAAGGCCAGCGCCCAAATCGAAACACAAGAATATACAGCACGCCGAATGGCGCGCACATTGGAGATGCCAGCTCCCATCTATTTAGCCCCCTTATATAAGACGGAGTGACGTTATGAGGCTATGATAACATGATTTTTCTATGTTTCAATGCAATGAAAGAGCAGTTCATCCGATACCAGCGCCTGCCGGTTGCGCACCACCGGGAAGGGCGGCGCGCAACCAACGTGCCCCTTACCGCGTCGTGATGAACGCCCTGATGTCCGCGCTCAGTTTGCGCAGGTCGTCGGGGCGGACATACATCATGTGGCCGGCGTCATAATAATGATACTGGATGCGCGACGTGTCGAAGCCGGTGCGGCTCATCGCATATTCCGCGCCGAAGAAGGGCGTGGCGAAATCATACCAGCCCTGGCCGACAAAGACCTTGAGGCCGCTATTCTCGCGCAGCGCCTTGCCCAGATAGGGGGCGACGCTGGTGTAAACTTCGCTCGCCCGTCCGCTCTTGCCGTCCAGCTTCCAGTCCCAGCCGCTGACGCCGCCGATCGTCACATATTGGCGGTCGGTCCTGTATTTCAGCTCGTCGCGCGCATAGCTGTTCATCGCGGCGGTATAGGCGCCGTCGATCGCGTAGAAGCTGGGGTCATTGTCCGGCTCTTCGCCTGCGCGGTCATAATCCTTGCCGGTATAGCGGGTGTCGAGGCGGCCGATGCTGACCCCCCGATCGCGCAGCAATTCCTTGTAGAAGCGGCCGGGCGACACGCGCAGGTCGGCATTGTCGATAAATTGCTCGGACAGGCCGGTCAGCCGCGCCAGTTCGGTGCGGATGGCGGCGCGTTCCTCGGCCGGTAGCTGGCTGCCCTTGAGCAGCGCGGCGGCATAGGGGCCGATCGCGAAGGCGCGCGCCTGCTGTGCGGCTTCGGCGACGGTCGCGGGCGGGTTGCCTATCTTGTGGTGATACCAGGCGGTCGTCGCCATCGACGGCAGGTTGATGATATAGGGCATTTCATTGCCCTGCACCTCGGCCGTGATGCCGAAGTCGAGGATGGTCGAGATCAGGATGATGCCGTTGACCGCGACATCATTATAGCTGCCTTCCAACTCGTTGATGAGCGCAACGGAACGGGTCGTGCCATAGCTTTCGCCGCCGATATATTTGGGCGAGGACCAGCGGCCATTTTCGCCCAGCCACAGGCGGATATATTCGGCGATCGACTTGGCGTCGGACGATACGCCCCAGTAATCCTTGGGTTCCTTCTTGCCGATGGTGTGGGAGAAGCCGGTGCCGACCGGATCGATGAAGACCAGGTCGGTGACGTCAAGCAGCGATTCGGGATTGTCGACCAGCGGATAGGGCGGCGCGCCGTCATCCTGCGCGTCGGGCAGCACCACGCGCCTGGGGCCGAAAGCGCCCATATGCAGCCAGAGCGACCCCGAACCCGGCCCGCCATTATAGAGGAAGGTGATCGGCCGGTTCTTGTCCCCGCCATCCTTGACATAGGAGGTGGCGTAGATCGCCGCGAGCGGCTTTCCGTCCTTGTCCTTCAAATAGGTTTCGCCGGTCGTGGCGGTGTAGCTGATCGCCTTGCCGCCGAACACGCCCTTATGCTTCGTCACGGAGACATTGGGGGCGGGGACGGGGCTTTCGCCAATCTCTTCCTTTCGGCTCTCGTCCTTCTTCTTGCCCGCATCCTGGGCGTGGGTGGCCATGGGCAGGATGGCCAGCGCCAGCGCGGCCAGCGAAATCGTCAAACGCATAAACATGCTCCCCGTTTTTGTGGCGCACTGGCTAGCGGAGAGGGGGCGGCACGGGAAGGGGGATTGGCCCACCCCGGACGCGACAGGGACGCGACAGTCCCGAAGTTCACACCGTTGTCGGCGCATATTGCCCGATTGGGCGGGATTTGCGCCTGGAAAGCGACAGGAAGGTGACACCGGCGCGTCACCATGGTCACACGAACGCGCCACCGATGCGTCAGTCGCGCGCCACGGACGCGACATCCACGCGCCTGCGAAGCGACAGGCGTGTCGTGGTGGGGTGCGGGGAGGGACAGGGAGCGCGCGCAGCTTGCATCCCGGAGGATAGATCAGGAAAAATCCTACATTGAAAGAAATTCCCCGTGCCAGGCGCGATGCTTGACGATGGCTGACACGATTCCTACGATCCGGGGCAGGCTGGCATATGAAGGGGAAATAGCGTCCATGGACGATAGCGCCACGGAACGTCCGCCCGGATATCGCTATTCGCGGCGCGACACATTTGCGTTGATCCGCCGGCTTTCGGTTGTGGACAATGCGCGCAACGCTTGGCTGCTGATGCTGCAATGGGCGATCATCGCGGCCGCCTGCGCCATCGCGATCCATGTCGATCGCGTTCCGGTTTATCTATTGGCCGGTGTCGTCATCGGATCGCGCATCCAGTGCCTGGCGGTCATGATGCATGAGGCCTGCCATGGGTTGTTGTTCAGCAATCGCCGCGTCAACGATCTGATCGGCGATCTTTTCGTCGCCTATCCCCTGGCCCTGAGCATCGACCTGTACCGGGTGGCCCATATGGTGCACCATCGCCATACCAATACGGTCCGCGACTATGATTATCGCGTCCAGCGGAAAGACCCGGACCAGCATTTCCCGAAAAGCGGCCGCCAGATGCTGGTGCTGTTCTTCCGCAGCCTGTTCGGGCTCAACTATTATCGCGTGGCGCGTGCGGCCAGGGTCTGGTCCCCGCTGGCCAATTTCCACAATCCCCGGCGCTTCGGCTTCGATTTCCGGCTCGCCTTGCGCATCCGCTATGTGGTCTGGGCGCTGCTGTTCTATGGCCTGATCCTGTGGTCGCCATGGCGCTGGCAGCTATTGGGCCTGTTCATGATCCCGCAGTTCATCTGGGCGAATGTCTTCAACCGTATCCGGGCGATGGCCGAGCATGTCGGCGTGGCCGACGAGCGGGAACTGAACGGTACGCGCACCGTCATCCCCACCCTGCTGGACCGGTTCCTGATCGCGCCGTTCAATGTCGGCTACCATCTGGAACATCATCTGTTCCCGTCGGTGCCCGGCGCCAATCTGCGCCGGTTGCACGGGCATCTGATGACCGATCCGGTCTATGCGGCGAACGCGCACATCACCTATGGCTATCGCGGTGTCATCAGGGAGTTGATGCCGCCGCCAGCCATCGATCCTGCCTGACACCGCCTGGCCGATTGCGATACGCGGTCCCATTGATCGGACCACTAGGTTCCGACCCGATCATTGCAAAGGGGCAGCGCTAAGGCGCTTTCGCAGGCATGACATGCAGCGCATAGATTGCCGCGCCGGTTTCCATGGTGCTGGCAACAATGCTGTAAAATTGTCCCTTCGCTTTTGCCGTTGCGAACTCGGACGGGTTCAACCCTGCGCCCGACTGCCAGGCGTTGCCGGTCCGAACAGCGTAGAAGGTTGCGGCCGTCCCCATATTGAGCGCGGGTTTGAAACCTAAAGCCGTCTGCATGGCAGCGACGATGCCAGGCACGCCCGATGTGGAGGTCAGGCCACAGGTTTGTCGCTGTTCGCCGGCACTTCGCGTGCTGGTAATGGCGAGTCTCAACAGGCCCTGATCGCTATCCTTGAGCCGCTGCGTCGCAGGATCGAAATCCTTGGGCGCCCCAACCGCACTGGTTTTCCATCCAGCCTGATCGGCTTGAACCAGGATCGCTTGTGTCGATTGATCCTGTGCTTCGCAAAACTTCTCGAAATCGACGACGATTGGAGGAACAGGCATGGCACTCGATGCCGCTGCCGCCAGAGTGAGCCAAAGCATATCGACCTCCGCACCGTAGAACCGGCAGACCTGAGCGGATCGATGCTATCGCTAAAAGCAACAGGAAGCAACGACAGCATCAACGTTGCGGAAGGAGGGTCTTTCGCAACATCGGCCATGGCAGGTTTCGGGCACAACAGCGTTCACAGGGAAAGGCATAAAGTGGTCGTTTCCAGTCTTCCTCCCCTGGCAGGGGAGGTGGCAGGGCGTAGCCCTGACGGTGGGGTGTTCCCGCTATCGATAGGGGGACACCCCTCCACCGCCTTCGGCGGTCCCCCTCCCCTTCCAAGGGAGGATTCCATGTCCACAAATGGTCGACAGTATCCCTTCATCCGTCATGCTGAACTTGTTTCAGCATCCATCGCGCCACCGCGTTCATTGGCTCAAGAGGAGAAATGGACCCTGAGCCGCAGGCCAGCGAAGCTAAACAAGTTCAGGGTGACGATGAAGGCTATGGCAGGAATGGCCGTTAGCTGACGATGCAATCGCATCTGTCGAAGGGGGACGTCGCCGTCCCTTCCCCTTCCTGCCGGCGCCTTATTGCGCGGTCCAGCCGCCGTCGATCGAGAGGTTCGCGCCCGTGACCTGTGCGGCGGCGTCGCTGCACAGATAGAGGGCGGTGGCGGCCACCTGTTCGGCGGTGACGAACTGCTTGGTCGGCTGGCCGTCCAGCAGCACGTCGTTTATCACCTGTTCGCGCGTCATGTTCCGCGCCTTCATCGTGTCGGGGATCTGGTTTTCGACCAGCGGGGTCCAGACATAGCCGGGCGAGATGCAGTTGGCGGTGATGCCGAAGGTCGCGACTTCCAGCGCCACCGTCTTGGTAAAGCCGTTGAGGCCGTGCTTGGCGGTGACATAGGCGCTCTTGAAGGGGGAGGCGGCCTTGCTGTGGGCGCTCGCGGTCTGGATGATGCGGCCCCATTTCTTCGACTTCATATAGGGGATGGCCAGGCGCGTCGTGTGGAACGCCGCGTTCAGGTTCAGCGCGATGATGAGATCCCATTTGTCGAGCGGAAATTCCTCGACCGGGGCGACATGCTGCATCCCGGCATTGTTGATGAGGATGTCTATCCCGCCGAAGCTGTCGGCCGCCTCCTTCATCATTGCCTCGATCTGGTCGACCTTGGTCAGGTCATGGCCCGAATAGAGCGCCTTTGCGCCGGACAGCGCCTCCAGCCCCACGCGCTCCTTCTCGATCGCGTCCTTGTCGCCGAAGCCGTTGATGACGATGTTGGCGCCTTCGCCGGCCAGCGCCTTGGCATAGGCAAGGCCGATGCCGGATGTGGACCCGGTGATGAGGGCGGCCTTGCCGGCCAAAGACTTGCTCATGCCTTTTTCTCCTTCAGGTGATCGGGTTCGTCGAGGTCGAAGGTCGCGCTCTTGCCATTGAGGATGTTGCGGGCGATCAGGTCGCCCTTGTGCATCACTTCCTCCACCGCGTCGCGGCCCTGGCTCCAGTGATCGAGCATGGTCGAGCGGGAAAATTCGAAGTCCTTGGCGCCGCTTTCCCAGTTGCGCGACCGGTAGATGAGATGGACGATGTTGACCGAACCTTCATCCAATATGTCGCGCAATCGCTGGGCTTCCGGCCCGTCCTGCATCTCGGGCGGCAGCTTGTCGAGCAGCGCCTTGATCGCGCCATGCTCGCGGCGCAGGCGCAGATACTGGTCCGTCACCTGGCGGGTGCGGCTGCTATACTGAATGTCCTTCATGCGCGAATAGACGTCGGTCATCTGGCGCGGCATCGGCCCTTCGGCCGGGAAGAGGTCGACCTGGAAGACCAGCATGTCTTCGGTCTGGTGATTGAGGACATGGGCGAGCGGCGTGTTGGACACGATGCCGCCGTCCCAATACCAGCGCCCGTCAATCTCGATCGGCGGCAGGCCGGGGGGCAGCGCGCCCGACGCCATGATGTGGCGTGCGTCGATTCGCGTGTTGCCGCCGGGGCCGCGCGTGTCCCAATAGGAGAAATTGCCCGTTTCCACATCGACCGCGCCGACCGACAGGCGCACCGGGCCGTCATTCAGCAGATCCCAGTCGACACAGGCGTCGAGAGTGTCCTTGAGCGGGGCGCTGTCATAGAAGCTGATGGCGCCCGACGATCCTTCGGGCATCAGCGTCGCGGGCCAGAGGCGCGGGCGGAACATGCCCGGCACGCCGAAGGTCGCGACCGTGCCCGCCGCCATCAGATGCGCGGCTTCGCGGATATGGTCGATTTCCGGCAGGATGACGTTGGGCATCCCGCCCGACAGGGTATACCAGAATTTCTTCAACCGGCTGATGCGCCGATGCGGCAGGTTGCCCGCGATGATCGCGGCGTTGACCGCGCCGATCGAAATGCCCGCGACCCAGGTCACATCGACGCCCAGCTCGTCCAGCCGCTCATAGACGCCCGACTGGAAGGAACCGAGCGCGCCGCCGCCCTGCAACAGCAAGGCGACTTCGCGGGGAAGGGGGAGCGGCGTCCGTGCCCGGCGCGGGGGAGGCGCCTCGGCGTGCTGGGGTTCGATGTCTGCCATGTCGCAGTGCAATATAGGTTTTGCCGCCATCATTCCAACTTAATGTCTCGTAACAAATCACGGTTTGCCGCAACCTTCCCGTCGGCAGACGGTTTCCCGCGACGCATGAATCGCGTAGGCAGGGGACAGGACAGGGAGGGTGCGATGCGGCTCGACGACGAACAGGAAAGCAGCAATTTCGAGGTCCAGGACGGCCGCAGCGGCGGTTTCGGCGGCGGCGGGCTGGGCGGCGGCCTGGGCATGTTGCTGCCCCTGATCGGCAGCCGGTTCGGTTGTGGCGGCATCGTCGTCGTGCTGATCATCATGATGGTGATGGGCATGAACCCCTTGAGCCTGGTCGGCGGGGGTGGGCAGCAGCAACCCGTGCCGCAAAGCTCCTCGGCCAGTCAGGATGCGCGCAAGCTGACCGAAATCCAGCATTGGTCGCTCAAGGTGCTGGGATCGACCGAGCGGGTCTGGGGGCAGATTTTCCAGCAGGCCGGCCAGCAATATAAGCCGACGGTCCTGTCCTTCTATTCGCAAAACGGCATGTCCGGCTGCGGCGCGGCGCAGAGCGCCATGGGGCCATTTTATTGCCCCAACGACCAGAAGGTCTATCTCGACACCGATTTCTTCACCGAACTGCGCCAGCGCTTCGGCGCGCCGGGCGATTTCGCGCAGGCCTATGTGATCGCGCATGAGGTCGGCCACCATATCCAGGATCTGGAAGGCACGCTGGGCCAGGTGAACCAGCAGCAGCGCCGCGTCAGCGAAGCGGCGGGCAATGCCCTGCAGGTGAATGTGGAACTGCAGGCGGACTGCTATGCCGGCGTCTGGGCCAAGCGCACCGGCCTCATGGAAGCGGGCGATCTGGAAGAAGGCATGACGGCAGCGCAGGCGATCGGCGACGATACGTTGCAGAAATCGGCCGGGCGGCGGCCGGTGCCGGAGAGCTTCACTCACGGCACCAGCGCGCAGCGGGTGGAATGGCTGCGCAAGGGGCTGTCCACGGGCGATCCCGCCCAGTGCAACACTTTCAAGGGCGTGATCTGATACGGACGCCGCCTGCCCTGCGGCGGATCGACATTCAGGTTAAAGCAGAAGCCTTATTCCCATTTTTAGCGTCATGCCGGACTTGATCCGGCATCCAGAGTCGCAGGTGTTGCCCTTTGTGGCCCTGGATGCCGGATCAAGTCCGGCATGACCAGGCAGGAAGCCCCTAAAACGGGGAATATCGCTTCGCCCTAAAACCGGTCCAGCTTGGTGAGCAGCGCCATCATGTCATCGGGAACTGCGTCGCACGGCGGCGCATAGGTGGAACGGAGCGCATTGCCGACGCCCTCATAGGGTAGCGGCAGGCCAACGGTGACGATTCGGCCGCGTTCGCCGTCCCGCCCCAGTACCGCTCGATCCAGAGATTTGCGCTGCATTTCCATCTACCCACAAACGACCATCTTGCTGAAAAGTTTCTGGCATTCGTCGCATGTGCGCGCGATAGGCCCCGGAAAGGAGAGACGATGGTGACGAACTGGCAGGAAACGCAGGCGCGCATCCGGGCGCATTCGCCCTTTCTGGCCCGCGCGCTCGACCGTTTCCCCGCCGTGACCGAGCGGCTGGCGGCGGGCGATTTCGACGCCGCGCTGGGCGCCGCGCAGGCTGCGGGCGGCCCGGAGGCTAGTATCGTCCGTTCGCTCCGGCAACGGCGCGGGGCGATTGCGCTCGCCGTAGCGGCGGCCGATCTTGCGGGCGCCTGGGATCTCGACCGGGTGACGCGCACCCTGTCCGACTTCGCCGACCAGGCGCTGGAGGAAGCGCTCGCCACCGCGATGCGGGAACGTTATCCCGATGCCGAGCATCGCGGGTTCGTCGTGCTGGCGCTGGGCAAGCACGGCAGCCGCGAACTCAACTATTCGTCGGACATCGACCCGATCCTGCTCTATGATCCCACCACGCTGCCGCATGGCGAGCGGGAGGATGTTGCCGACGCCGCCGTGCGCATCGGTCGGCGGGTCAGCGAATTGCTCACCGCCCGCGACGGCGACGGCTATGTCTTTCGCGTTGACCTGCGCCTGCGGCCTTCGCCGGAGGCCACGCCGATCGCGCTGCCGGTGGAGGCGGCGATCGGCTATTATGAATCGACCGCCATGGGCTGGGAACAGGCCGCCTTCATCCGCGCCCGGCCTGCGGCTGGCGACCTCAGCCTGGGCGACTATTTCATGCGCCAGATCCGTCCCTTTGTCTGGCGGCGCAGCCTGGATTTCGGCGCGATCGACGCGATCGTCGATATCAGCCGCCGCATCCGCGACCATTATGCGCAGGGCCAGGCGTTCGGCCCCGGCTATGATCTGAAACGCGGGCGCGGCGGCATCCGTGAGGTCGAATTTTTCGCGCAGGTGCATCAGCTCATCCATGGCGGCCGTGATCCCTCGCTCCGGTCGGGCAATACGCGCGAGGCGCTGCGGGCGCTGGCCGCCGCCAACGTGATCGAAGGCGACGTCGCCACCCGTCTGGACGAAGCCTATATCCTCTTCCGCATGATCGAGCATCGCCTCCAGATGGTGGAGGATCGCCAGACCCATGAACTGCCCAAGTCGGCGGAGTCGCTCGATAATGTCGCGCGGCTCCATGGCCTGTCCGACGGCGCCGCGCTGCTGGACCTGCTACGCCCGCAGGTCGAATGGGTAGGCCGCAACTATGACCGGCTCAGTCCCGAAAAGGCGGATGCCTCCCTCTCGCACGATGAGGACCGGCTGAAGGAACAGTTGATCGAGATCGGCTTCGTCGATCCCGAAACACCGCTGGCGCGCATCGCCCGCTGGCGCGGCGGCACGATCCGCGCGCTGCGCAACGCGCCTTCGCGGGAAGCGCTGGAGGCGCTGCTGCCTGGCCTGATGCGCACGCTCGCCAAGGCGCCCGATCCCTCGCGCGCGCTCAACCGGCTCGACGACATGATCGCCCGCCTGCCGAGCGCGATCAATTTCTTCAAGCTGCTCGCCGCCCGCCCGGCGCTGGTCGAACTGCTGGCGGAGATATTGAGCCACGCGCCCACCCTGGCCGATGCGCTCGGCCGCCGGGCGGAGCTGATCGACGGGCTGATCGACGCGACCGCCTTCGACCCGCCACCGCCGGTGGAGATATTGGCGCAGCAGCTTGGCGCGCTGGAGCCGGGCGAGGATTATCAGGCGCTGCTCGATCGCGTGCGCCAGCGCGTGGGCGACCGCCGCTTCGCGCTGGGCGCGCAGATCATCCGCGGCGGCGATCCGCTGGAGGCGGGCCGGGGCTATGGCCGCGTCGCGCAAGCTGCGATCGAGGCGCTGGCCAGTGGCACCGTCGTCCAGTTCGAAGCCGCCCATGGCAAGGTGCCGGGTGGCGAAATGCTCATCCTGGCGCTTGGCCGCATGGGCGGCGGGGTGCTGACCCACGCCTCCGACCTTGATCTCGTCTATCTTTTTACCGGCGACTTCGCGACCGAATCGGATGGGCCGAAGCCGCTGGGCGCCACCCAATATTTCAACCGCCTGGGCCAGCGCATCACCAACGCGCTTTCGGTCCACACCGCGTCCGGCCCGCTCTATGAGGTCGATACCCGCCTTCGTCCGTCCGGCGCGCAGGGGTTGCTGGCGGTCAGTCTCGACAGTTTCGCCCGTTATCAGCGGGAGGAAGCCTGGACCTGGGAGCATCTGGCGCTTACCCGCGCCCGTCCGGTCTTCGGGTCGGACCAGGCGCGGGCGGCGATGGACGCCATCCTTGCCGAAACGCTCCAGCGCCCGCGCGACTTCGACCAGCTCGCACGGCAGGCGGTGAAGATGCGCGGCGACATCGCCCGCCACAAGCCGCCAGCCAGCGATATGGACGTGAAGCTGGTGCCGGGCGGTCTGGTCGATCTGGAGTTCCTGATCCACATCACCCAGTTTCGCCATGGCACGGCGTTCGACCCCGATCTTTCCAACGCGCTGGCCGCCCTGGTCGCGGCCGGTCATCTGCCCGCCGACCTGATTGCCGCGCACGACCTCATCACCCGCTATCTGGTCGTTTCGCGCCTGGTCTCGCCCAAGTCGACCGAACCGCCGGAGGCCACCCGGCCGCTGGTCGCGCGCGCCTGCGGGGCGCAGGATTGGGACGGGCTGCTTGCAAGCTACGCGCAGGCGCGGCAATGCGTGGCGGAAGCCTGGGCCGCGCTCGCCGCGCCCTATCAGGAGGAAACATGATGCTGGAACAGGGCGATAGCGTCCCCGCCGTGGCGCTGAAGGATGCGGACGGCGTCGACTTCACGCTGGACCGTTACCGGGGCAAGCCGTTGGTCGTCTATTTCTATCCCAAGGCGGACACGCCCGGCTGCACCAATGAGGCGAAGGATTTCACCGTCCTCGCCGCCGATTATGCCGCCGCCGGGGTGCGCGTCGTCGGCATTTCCAAGGACAAGCCGGCGAAGCTCAAGAAATTCGCGGAGAAATATGGCCTGACCGTCCTTCTCGCCTCGGACGAGCCGGGCGCGGCCTGCGAAGCGTTCGGCACCTGGGTCGAAAAGTCGCTCTATGGCCGCAAATATATGGGGATCGAGCGGGCGACTTTCCTGATCGGGGCGGACGGCGCGATCCTGCGCGTCTGGCCCAAGGTCAAGGTGAAGGGCCACGCCGCGCAGGTGCTGGAGGCGGTGCAGGCGCTTTGACCCTGCCGGTTTCGATCATGACGGTGGGCGCGGCCTGCGCCCATGTGATGGTGACGCCTGACCCCCATGCCAAGTTGATGGCGGCGCGCGCGGTGGCGCGGGCCTGGCGGCTGGGGCGGCTGGCGCATGATTTCGATGTCGTGATGCCTGATCGGCCCGCGCGTCCCGAAGCGCCCGAACTATCGCCGCCCGCCCAGATGCCCCGGCGCGGCAAGATGGGTTCGGACCGGGCGCGCATCGCCATGCTCCATGCGATCGCCCATATCGAATTTGTCGCGATCGACCTGGCGTTCGACCTGATCGGGCGTTTCGGCGGGGAATTTCCGCGCGAATTTACCGATCAATGGATGCAGGTCGGGGCGGAGGAGGCGATGCATTTTGCGCTGCTCGACCGGCGGCTGCGGCAATTGGGCAGTTTCTACGGTGCGCTGCCCGCGCATGACGGCCTGTGGCAGGCGGCGATCGAGACGGCGGATGACGCGCTCGCCCGGCTCGCCATCGTGCCCATGGTGCTGGAGGCGCGCGCGCTGGACATCACGCCGGCGACGGTCGAGCGTTTCGAAGGCGCAGGAGACCCAATTTCTGCACGGCTATTGCGGCGGATTATGACAGATGAGATTCGCCATGTCGCGGCGGGGACGAAGTGGTTCACGGTCGCGACGAACAGACTGGGGGTGGGGGCCGCCGAACATTATCAAATGCTTGTGAAGCGCCATTTTCGCGGCAGCGTTAAGCCGCCATTCAACGACTCAGCGCGTCGACAGGCCGGTTTAACCGAAGAATTCTACGCCGCGCTTGCAACCTGATCCGGGATTTGCAGTCTGTATCCCTTAGCGGGGGCGATTTAGGTCGCCAAATACAAAACACGGGAAGCACCGAGAGGCACTAAGGCTCCGGTGACATAGTCGGGGTCTGCATGTCGATTTTTCATTCGCTAAATGCGCGCGGATCGCAAAGGTTCCAGTCCGCGTCGAAATTCGTGAAAATTTTTGGAGCTTTCGGAATCGCAGGCGCCCTCTGCGCCGCGGCTCCGGCCCATGCCGCCTCGGACGACGATGATCCCTATGGCGACGTACCTGCTGCCGCTGCCCAGAAGGGCACGGTCGATCTCGCTTTCTCCGATCTTTTCGCCAGCCTTCAGCGACTTGACGGCACGCCCAAGGCGGCGGCCTATATCCCGTCGGGCCGTCCCGTGGCGAAGCTTACCCTGACCTCCAATTTCGGCGTCCGTTCCGACCCCTTCAACGGCGGCGCGCGGATGCACAAGGGCATCGACATTCCCGGCCCCGTGGGCACCCCCATCTACGCCACCGCCGACGGCGTCGTCAGCCGCGCCGGCTGGGCCAGCGGCTATGGCAATCTGGTCCAGATCACCCATGGCGGCGGCATGGAAACCCGTTATGGCCACATGTCGAAGCTGCTGGTCGCGGCGAACAGCTATGTGAAGCGTGGCCAGTTGATCGGCCTCATGGGTTCGACCGGCCGTTCGACCGGCAGCCACCTCCATTATGAAGTCCGTGTCGATGGCACGGCGATCAATCCCATCCCCTTCGTCGCCGGTCCCGACTATCTGGTGGCGATGAACACCAAGCCGCCGGTCGCCATGGGCGGCCCGACCAAGGCCGAGGAAAAGGCCGCCGACTGAGCCTTGATCCGAACTCTTTCAGAAGGCCCGGCGCCCCATGGGTTGCCGGGCCTTCTGCGTCACCCTATCTAAGGGACATCATGGCCGACATCGACCTCACCCCTTCCGCCGCCGCGCGAGTCGCGACGATCGCCGCCAAGCAGGGCAAGCCCGCCATTCTCCGCCTGTCGGTGGAAGGTGGCGGCTGTTCGGGTTTCCAATATCGCTTCGGCCTGGCCGAGGGGATCGAGGCGGACGATCTGTCGGTCGAGCGCGACGGCGTGACGCTGGTGGTGGATGATGTCAGCATCGACCTGGTGCGCGGCTCAGCGGTGGATTTCGTGTCCGACCTGGGCGGGCAGGCGTTCAAGGTCACGAACCCTAACGCCACCGCCGGCTGCGGTTGCGGGACCAGCTTCTCGGTTTGATCCGCACTGATGTGCTCCTGCGTAAGCAGGAGCCCAGGATGCAGGGCATTGCGGTCGGCCCTAGGCTCCTGCTTTCGCAGGAGCACATTCCATATTATGCGAGCGCTTTGACGCCGCACGAACGAAAAGGGATCGGGTCAGTCCATGCGCATCGCCACCTTCAACATCAACGGCATCAAGGCGCGTCTGCCGCGCCTGCTGGAATGGCTGGACGAAACGCGGCCGGACGTCGCCTGCCTGCAGGAGATCAAGACTTCCAACGATACCTTTCCGGTCAAGGATATCGAGGCAGCCGGTTATGGTGTGATCTGGCATGGACAGAAGGGGTTCAATGGTGTCGCGATCCTCGCGCGCGGCGAAACCCCGGTCGAGGTGCGCCGGGGCCTGGAGGGCGAGCCGGAGGATGAGCATAGCCGCTATCTCGAAGCCGATGTGAAGGGCGTGCGCGTCGCCAGCATCTACCTGCCCAACGGCAATCCGCAGCCCGGCCCCAAATTCGACTATAAGCTGCGCTGGATGAAGCGGCTGCGCGACCGCGCCGCCGAAATCTGGGCGGAGGAGGTGCCGGCTATCCTCGCGGGCGATTATAATGTCATCCCGCGCGACGTGGACACCTATTCGGTCAAGGCCATGGCCGACGACGCGCTGATGCAGCCTGAAAGTCGCGCCGCCTATCGCCGCCTGCTCGGCGACGGCTGGACCGACGCGATCCTCAGCCGGCACCCGGCGGGCGGGGTCTGGACCTTCTGGGACTATCAGATGAACGCCTGGCCGCGCGACGCGGGCTTTCGCATCGATCATCTGCTGCTCAGCCCGGCGGCGGCCGACCGGCTGATCGACGCGCAGGTCGACAAGGCGTTTCGCGGTCGGGAAAAGGCCAGCGATCACGCCCCGACCTGGGTGGAACTGCGCCCGGCATAGAATGTGACCCTAATTTTACCCGGATATATTGACTCAATATAATCCGGATAATAATAGCCGTGTCGAAGGAGATTCGACATGGAACGGACATTGACGGCCTTTGCGGGCGACCTGTGGATCGCCACCGGCGACGAAGAGGAAATGCTGGAGGCGCTGCGCGTGATGGGCGACGAGGCGCAGAATATCCTGCTGTTCGACGACGCCACCGGGCGTCAGGTCGACATCGACCTGCGCGGCGCCACAGAGAAAGCGCCAAAGGGGCGAGGACGCCCAAAGCTGGGCGTTCAGCCGCGCGAGGTAACGTTGCTGCCGCGGCATTGGGACTGGCTGTCGGCCCAGTCGGGCGGCGCGTCCGCCACACTGCGGCGGCTGGTGGAGGCAGCGCGCAAGGCCAGCGTCGACGCACCCAGCCCGCGCGCGGCGATGGACGCGGCCTATCATTTCCTCACCGTCATGGCGGGCGACCGCCCCGGCTACGAAGCCGCGATCCGCGCGCTCTATGCAAGGGACGAAGAGCTGTACGTTTCGCTGTCGGAAAACTGGCCGTCCGGCATCCGCGACCACGCCCGTGCGCTGGCCGCCCCGGCTTTTTCGGCTTGAACGGAAATGGGAGGGGGCTAGGGGAAATCGACATTCAGGATAAAGCAGAAGCCTTGGCCTCATTTTCAACGTCATGCCGGATCAAGCCTGTCCTGAGCCTGCCGAAGGGTCCGGCATGACGGCGTAGGAAGCACCTAAAACCGTGAATGTCGATTTGGTCTAGGTTCCACCCCAATCAGCCAGTGCGCCGATCTGGAGAATCCCGCCTTGCCTTGGTCTTACGCCGCCAGGCGCAGGAAGGGCACCGGCTGGGTCGAGCGCAGGACGATCGGTCTGCCTTTCGACGCCTGGAACAGTTCGCCGTCCAGGATGACGCTGCTATGGTCGCCCTCGATGCGGATGGTGTCGCCCTGTTCCAGGTGGATGCCCTCCATATGCGCCTTGCCCACGCGCTTGAATATGCTGGCCCAGACCAAGCGAAGCAGGGCGGGCAGGCTTTGGTCGACGGCCATCAGCTTCATGTTCCCCCGGCGGCTGTCGCCCGGTTGCACGCCCAGCAGCAATCGTTCCAGCGTGGTGACGATCAGCACGGAAAAACGCCCCGCCAACTGACCGTCGCGAATCAGCGAAATGCTTACCGGGTGGCTCGAAGGCGGCAGGAAACGGGCGCGAATGCCGAACAGGAGCGACACGATCACCGCCAGCGCGGTGATGAAGTGGCTGAGGCCATTGGACAGGCCCAGCGGATAGATCTGGTTGCGGCAATAGAGCATGTAATCCGCAAGGCCGGCGCCGCCCAGGAACATGCCCAGTACCGGCCGGGTTCCGGCCTGGCCGTCCGACAGGGCGATCAGTTCGCGCGCGACGACATGGTCGTCAACGCCCGATTTGGCGATCTGGACGATCCGCTCCAGCGCCTTGATCGGGTCGCCATGAATGCCCAGGTCGAGCGCGATCAGGTTGGTCTTGCCGTTGGGCAGCACTGCGATCGGCGGGACGCGGCCCTTGAAATGCTCGCCCTGATAGAGTTCGGTCAGCGACGCCTGCACCGTGCCGTCGCCGCCGTTGATGACGATGACGCTGGGATCGACGCGGGCGATGGTCTGGAACGCCCGGCCGATCTGATCGACATGCTCCACTTCATAATGGAAGATGTCCGGGTTGCTGGCGCAATAGCTGCGCACACGCGGGAGCGTCTGACGGTTGCCCGTGGATTTTGGGTTGGACAGGAGCGCGACGCAGACCATGTTTTTGGATCACATATATTGGAGGTTGATCGTGATTTTCGTCACGCCGGGACCGGCATAGAAGGCGGCCTTTTCCACACCGGGCTTGCCCAGGTTGAAGATGCTGATCGACGGATTGTTGGAAAAGCCGCCGCCATCGCGCGAAAGGTCGGTCTTGCCATTGCCGTCGCGGTCGTGGCGCACGGCGATGCCATATCGGCCCGGACGCGGCACGGGCATACAGAATCGCATCGCGCCATTGGTCGGTTTCGCGGCGATATCGATTCGATTGAGCCATTCGCCCTTGGTCAGCCAGGCGGCTTTGGTGGCGGGGTAGGACTGAAGGCGGACCGTGCCCGTGGCGGCGGCAAAGCCGCGCACATCGACCAGAATTGCCGGTCCCTTGGCATCGGTTCCGCAACGTTCCAGTTCGTTGGCGATCTCCTGCCCATGGGCCATAGCCGGAACCGCAGCGATCATCGCTGCTGCCGACATCAGACCCAGTGCAACTTTTACCATGACCATCAGACTCCTGGCGGCTATAGCCACCCGGATGGACCGGATGGCGAGCCCCTGTTCGCCCCGCAATTCTACCTGACTCGCATATGAGATGGGTTTGCGGCCAAAACATGGTGATGGGACGACGACTTAGAGAATGCTGACCGCCACCGACCGTTATCTCGCCCGTCTGATCGCGATGCCCCTGCTGGGCACATTGGTGATCGCCGCGATGCTGTTCCTGCTCGACAAGATGCTGAGCCTCTTCGACTTCGTCGCGGCGCAGGGCGGGCCGGTCAGCGTGGTATGGCGAATGCTCGCCAATATGCTGCCCGAATATATGTCGCTGGCGATCCCGATCGGCCTGATGCTGGGCATCCTGCTCGCCTTTCGCAAGCTGGCGACCTCGTCCGAACTGGACGTGATGCGGGCGGTGGGCCTGTCCTACGGCCGGTTGCTGCGCGTGCCCTATATGTATGCGATCGCGCTGGCGCTCATCAATTTCGGCATTGTCGGTTTCGTCCAGCCGCTGTCGCGCCACGCCTATGAAGCGCTGCGCTTCGAACTACGTTCAGGCGCGCTCGGCGCCTCGATCAAGGTGGGCGAGTTCACCACCCTGGGCAAACGCATGACGCTGCGGATCGAGCGCAGCCAGGATGAGGGGCGCAATCTCCAGGGCATTTTCGTGCGCGCGATCAATCGCGACGGCCAGTCGGTCGCGGTGACGGCGGCGCACGGGACTTTCCTTGCCACCGACGATCCGGACACGATCATCTTCCGCCTGCATGATGGCGTGCTCGTCAACGAAGCGCCCAAATATCAGACCCCGCGGATATTGTCCTTCTCCAGCCATGACCTGCCGATCGACCTGCCCCAGATAGAGGCTTTTCGCGGCCGCGACGTCGACCGGGAAAAGACGATTCCCGAACTGGTGCTGATCGGACATAACAAGACGACGCCCCATGATCTGCGCAACGAAGTGCGGGCCAACTTCCATTTCCGTATGGTCGAGGTGGTGTTCATGATGCTGCTGCCGCTCGCCGCGCTCGCCTTCGCGATCCCGCCCAAACGATCGACGTCGGCGCTGGGCGTCTTCCTGTCGATCGTGTTCATCGTCACCTATCACAAGATCAACCAATATGGCGAAAGCGTCGGGTCGCTGGGCAAGGTGGACCCGATCATCGCCCTGTGGGGGCCGTTCCTGCTGGCGTCGGGGCTGGTCCTGTGGATGTATCATGTGATCGCGCACCGGCCCGGCGGCCAGCCGATCGCGGCGCTCGAATATGCCTTCTCCACCCTGGGCAAGCAGGTCGTCCGCCTGCTGCGCTTCGGGCGACGACGCCCCCCGGCGGAAGGAGCCGCCTGACCCATGCAGCTCAATTTCTTCCCGTCGCGCCAGATCAGCCTCTACATGGTGCGCCTGTTCCTGACCCGAACCTTCGCCGTGCTGGCGATGCTGGTCGCTATACTCCTCACGCTCGACATGTTGGGAGAATCGGGCGACATATTGGCCTATCCCGGCAATGGCGACGCGCAGCTATGGTATTATGCCGGCCTGCGCGCGCCGCAGATCGCGGCCACATTCCTGCCCTTTTCCGTGCTGCTGGGCACGCTCATCATGCTGGCGACGCTCAACCAGAATAGCGAGATCATCTCGATGAAGGCGGCGGGGCTGTCGGCGCACCAGATATTGGCGCCGCTGGTTGTGGCGGCGCTGGGTGTCTCGGCCATCAGCTTCGTCTTCAACGATCGGATCGTGGCCCGCTCGACGGGCACGCTCAGCGCGTGGGAGGCAGTGGATTACGGGCCAGTCCCGGCGGACAGGGGGGTCATGGCCAATACCTGGGTCCGCGACGGCAATAATCTTATCAACGCAGGGATTGTCGCCGGTCGCGGCACGGCGGTGCAGTTGCGCAAGGTCCAGATCTACAACCGCGTCAATAACGCCCTCATCACCATCATCCAGGCGCCCAAGGGTCATTATGACGTCGCGTCCAAAAGCTGGGTGCTGGAAAATGCGCGCCAGTTTGACGTGGCGCGCGGCACGATGCGCGATATCGGCACGGTTCGCTTCGGCCACGACATCCGTCCGGATCAGTTCACTTTGGCCAAGGTCGATCCCGACGGGATGACCTTCCGCGAACTGGACGCTGCGATCACCGACCTGCATGACGCCGGCCGGCCGACGTCGGAGCTGGAAGGGAGCCTCTGGCACAAGCTGTCCGGTCCCCTGTCCGCATTGCTGATGCCGATCCTGGGGTCGGTTGCGGCCTTCGGTCTGGCGCGGTCGGGCCAGTTGTTCGTGCGCGCGGTCATGGGCATGGCGCTGGGTTTCGCCTATTTCGTGGCCGACAATTTCTCGCTCGCCATGGGCAGCCTGGGCGCCTATCCGCCGATCCTGGCCGCCTGGGCGCCCTTCTTCCTGTTCCTCCTCGTCGGCGAAACCGTGCTGTTCCGCACGGAAGAGTGAGGCAGCAAAAAGCCCCGGCGACCAAGGGGTGTCGCCAGGGCTTCCTGAGGGGTGTTCCGATCCTCATAGGGGGAGGGAAAGAGACCGGAACAGCTTCGATATGGGCGCGGCTTTCCCGGTTTCAAGCTGCAACTGAAAAATAATCGAACGGCGCTGCGTGGCCGCCCGATCCTGCCTGTCAGCGCGCGGCCATGGTGCTGCGGGCGATCTTGCCGACCAGCGGCAGCATCCCCTTATAGTTGCCCTTGCGATAGGGCGAATCCTGATCGAGCGTCGCCATCAGCCGCGCATGGGCCTTGCCCAGCGCATGATAGGGAACGCTCGGCAGCAGATGGTGCAGCGCATGGTAGCGCAGGCCCACAGGCGCCCAGAGCGCGGGCAGGGTGCCCGGCGGGGGCACGTTGACCGAGTCCAGATATTGCGCCGTGACCGTCATCGGATCGCCCTCATTCTCCCACAGATGCGCGACCAGGGTGCGCAACTGGTTGATGACGGTCATCGCCGAATGGACGGCCATATAGACCAGCAAAGGCTTCCAGCCGAAAGCGAAGACGCTCGCCACCAGCGCCAGCGCAAACAGGCTAGCACCCGCTTCCTGCCAGGCCCATTGGCGCGCAAATTCGCCCTCGGGCGCGCGGCGGCGATAGGCCGGGTTGATCGACAGGGCCGAGAGTTCCGCCACCACCTTGCGGCGGAGCGCCGGGATCAGCAGCGACAGCGGCGTCAGCAGGCCGAAGCGCAGGACCAGGCCGATCGGCGCGAGCGAGGCAACGACGATGAACAGCGGCAGCGACCAGGGCTTCATCAGCGCCAGTGGCAGATATTCCGGATCGTCCGCCGTGCCGTACCGGGTGCGGGCATGATGCTGCGTATGGACGCCCTCATACATGAAGGACGGGATCATCAACGGCACGCCGACGATCAGGTTCCAGCCCAGGCGGAAGCCGGGCAGCGCGCCCTTACGGATATGGGTCAGCTCATGGATGAAGCTCGCCGCGCGGTAGAGCGCCAGCATCGCGACGATGCCGCAGGCGACCGCGACCGCCACATTTGGCACCAGGATCGCGCCGGCCAGCGCGGCCCAGCCGATGAGGGCGGAGGCCAGCAGGTCGGGCCAGTAGATGCGCGGATTGGCCACCGCATAGTCGCGCGCCAATTCCGCTGCCGCACGCAGCATTGCGGTGTCGTCGGGGATCGCCGCGCGCGCCCGCTGCGCGGCGGCAAGAATGGGATCATGCACTGTCATGCGGGCGGTCCTAGCCTCCAAATGCGCTGATATCATGGCAGCACCATGACATTTCACCCTGTTGCGCCCCGGCCCCAATGGCGGATTGGTCCTGCGCCTGATTGACATTCCGCAAACAAGCGTCGAACTGCTCCGCACCCCAATTTTCCTCAAGGCGGCACCCGTGGCGCAATCCGATCTGGTTATTACTCCCGTTTCCGGCAAGGCTGATCTCAAGGCTTTCATCGATCTGCCCTGGCGGCTCTACGCCAATGATCCCCATTGGGTTCCACCGCTCAAGGCGGAGGTGAAGGAACTGCTGACGCCGGGCAAGAACCCCTTTTTCGGCCATGCCGAGGCGCAATATTTCCTGGCGCGGCGTGGCGGCACGGTGGTCGGCCGCATTTCCGCCCATATCGACCATCTCGCGCTCGCCCAGCCGGTCGAGCAGGGCATGGGGCCGGGCACGGGCAATTTCGGCCT